>NZ_JBFBBA010000131.1:0-1020 GCF_040682455.1 Streptomyces sp. NPDC051183 | reverse complement strand
CACTGAGCAGTGTGCATCGTGAAAACTGCACGTCAGGTGGGCTGGTGTGCAGGGGGTTAGGGGTACTCGGGCTGGTCGCTGGCAGGTGTCCATGGTGAAGATCGTCTGACCGGTCGGGAGGGTTCTCTGGTTCTGCTGCGCCTGCGTGAGCGGGCCACCTACGATCCGTAACCGTGTCGATGCGCCGGGGATCGTCGGGAGGGTGTGGGGATGTCCGATCTGGAGCGGATCACGGCTCGCCGTAGCGAACTGGACGCGCTTGCCGAGGAGTTGGCCAAGCGGCTTGGGGAGGTCGAGGCCGAACGGGAAGAGCTTGGGGTCGCCGAGCGGGTCCTGCGCCGTCTGGCCGAACAGGACCGGGCCGATACGGAGGCTGCTGGGGCGACGGATCCGGTGAAAGCGCAGGTGGCGGGGCGTGCGGTGCTGCTGATCCCGCACCGCGGTGAGGCCGGCGACGAGGCCGCGCTGCCCGCCGACTACCGGCGGATCCTGGCGATCGTGCGGGCCGCCGGAGGGGCGGTGCAGGTCAAGGCGGTGGGTGAGGAGCTGGGGCTTGAGGTGGGGGTACGCGGGAAGCTGGAGCCGCTGCGGGCGAAGATGACCAAGCTCGCCGATCGCGGCTGGCTGCACAAACGGCCCGACGGGAAGTTCGCCGCGCGCCTTTAGCAGCACCGGAGCGGGGTGGCGCGAGGGCGTAACCGGCGGGCCCCCGACGACAGTTGAGTTTGGTGTGAAGAAAAACAACCATCCCGCCGAGGGCCCTGACGGCCTTGTCTACACCGCCCGCCTGCCGCTGTCGAGTGCCACCCTGAACTGGCTCGCCGACCTGTTACGCGGCCACTTCAAGAAGATCGGCTCCCGGTGGCGGGCCCTGCCCGCTGGGAGGATCGCCGGCATCGTGCTGGCCGTACTGCGCTGTGACCAGCGGCCCGGCGACCTGGCAGGCGGCAACGGGATACACCGCACCACCGTCACCCGCTGGGTGCGCGAAGTCGTCGGCCTGCTCGCCGCCCGCGCCCC
>NZ_JBFBBA010000130.1:0-1083 GCF_040682455.1 Streptomyces sp. NPDC051183 | reverse complement strand
GCTTGAGGCCGGGGTGCGGACGCTGATGCACCGGCTGTCCCTCCCGGTTGGGGAGAAGGGAACCAGGCGTGCCCCGGGCGGATACCGGTCCAAGCACGAGTGGTTCGTCAAGTCCCGGCGCCTGGTGATCCTGGAACACCGCCTGGAAGTGGCGCGTGCGGAGCGTGAGGCCGGTGTCGTGCACGTGGTGCGTGGTGGCCGGCAACTGCTGAACACGCGCCACCACCTGGACGCGGCCGGACTGTCCGAGGCCGAGTGGCGGGACCGGTGGGAGGCCGAGCGCTGGTTCCTCGCCGCGGACGGCGAGTCCGGGAAGCGGTACGGGAACGAGACCATCCGCGTCACCCCGGACGGCGAGGTGTCGATCAAGCTGCCCGCGCCGCTCGCGCACCTGGCGAACGCCGGGCATGGCCGGTACGTCCTCGCCCCTCAGGTGGTGTTCGCGCACCGGGGCGTCGAGTGGGCCGGCCGCATCGAGGGCAACCGGGCCGTCGCCTACCGCATCCACTACGACACCGGGCGCGGGCGCTGGTACCTCACCGCGGCCTGGCAGAAGCCCGTCGTCAAGACGATCCCCCTCGACGCCGCCCGCGCGGCGGGGATGGTCGGGGTGGACACGAACGCCGACCACTTCGCCGCCTACCGCCTCGATGCGCACGGCAACCCGGTCGGTGACCCGCGCCGCTTCTTCTACGACCTGTCCAAGGCCGCCGGCCACCGCGACGCCCAGGTCCGCCACGCCATCACCCAGTTGTTGCACTGGGCCAAGCGGTGCGGCGTCACGGCGGTCGGCCTGGAGAACCTGGACTTCACGGCGGAGAAGACCCGCGAGAAGCACGGCGGAAGGAAGCGGTTCCGGCAGCTGATTTCCGGTATCCCCACCGGCAGGCTCAAGGCCCGGCTGGTGTCGATGGCCGCCGAGCAGGACCTGGCCATCGTGGCCGTCGATCCGGCCTACACCTCGATGTGGGGCGACGAGCACTGGCGCAAGCCGCTCACCGCCCCGCGCCGCAAGATGTCCCGACACGATGCCGCGAGCATCGCGATCGGGCGACGCGCCCTCGGGCACCCGATCCGGCGACG
>NZ_JBFBBA010000129.1:0-1155 GCF_040682455.1 Streptomyces sp. NPDC051183 | reverse complement strand
TGAGTGGGCGTTAAGTCCGATCTTCCTCGGTTCGTGATCGCTCGATCGTGGTACTGATCGCGGTCCGGGCCGCTTGGTGGGCATGTCCATGTTGAGATGCGGGGCGTGACGAGAGAGCCGTACCTCAGCGACTTATCGGACGAGCAGTGGCCGTTGATCGAGCCGATGATCACGGCCTGGAAGCAGGACCGGGTGGCGCGGTCTGCGACCGGAGATCCCGGGTCCTGCGACCTGAGGGAAGTCGTGAACGCGATCTTCTACCAGAATCGGACGGGCTGTCAGTGGCGCTTGTTGCCACATGACTTCCCGGCCTGGTCGGCGGTGTTCTACTACTTCACGCTGTGGCGCGAGGACGGTCTTGACCAGCGGATCCAGGAACTCCTGCGCTGCCAGGTGCGGGAGAGGGCCCGCCGATTAGAGGACCCGTCCCTCGTGATCCTCGATACCCAGTCCGTGCGTGCCGCGGCGGGCGTCCCGAAGACCACGACGGGGCTCGATGCGAACAAGAAGGTGTCGGGGCGCAAGCGGGGACTGGCCGTTGACGTTCTGGGGCTGATCATCGGCGTCGTCGTCCTGGCCGCGTCCGCACACGAGAACGCCGCGGGCATCGCCCTTCTCGACATCGCGGCCGAGCGGTGCGGGATGCGCCTGGAGAAGGCTCTGGTGGACCAGGGCTTCAAGGATGAAGTCATCATCCACGGCGCCTTGTTGGACATCGACGTCGAGGTCGTCCGCCGCAACCCCGCGGACCAGGGCAAGGGCTTTGTCCCACAGCCGATCCGGTGGAGGGTGGAGCAGACGAACGGCACGCTGATGCTGCACCGGCGCCTGGCCCGCGAGTACGACCACCGGCCCGACACCTCCGCCTCACGCGTCTACTGGGCCTCCATCGCGAACATGGCCCGCCGCCTCACCACCCCCAGCCCGGCCTGGCGCGACACCCTCGGGCTAGCCGCATGAACGTCACCGAACTCATGGCGGACCTCCAGGTCCGACACGACGAGGCCACCGCCCGGGCCGGCGAACTGCACGACCAGATCGCGCACTTGACCGCCGCTCTGGCCGAGACCGAGGCCCGTCTGGCGGACCTGGCCACCACCCGGAAAGTCATCGCCGAACTCGTACCGGCCGGGGAAGAACCCGAACCGTCCGAGG
>NZ_JBFBBA010000128.1:0-1165 GCF_040682455.1 Streptomyces sp. NPDC051183 | reverse complement strand
AGCTTCGTTGCGTCCGGCGTGTCCAAACTGAAGGTCCGCCACACGGCTGTGACCTGCCGCTTCTCCTCACAGCCAAGACTATGAATCAGCCCTGGATCCTATTGGGTCCCTGTCCGGAAACCTCGGGGCACCTCAGTCTCTGCGGCCGCGTTGCGTGACTCACGCCGCCGTGGTGCGGAACGTGCTGGGGATGAGGCCCTTGTGGCGTTTGAAGGCGGTGCTGAAGCCGAAGGCGTCGGCGTAGCCGACGGTCTTGGCGATCTGGGCGATGCTGAGGTCGGTGTCGGCCAGGAGTGCCTCGGCGTCGTCCATGCGGCACTCGGTGAGGTAAGTGCGGGGCGGACGGCCCATCAGCTCGGTGAAGCGCCGGGCGAACAGTGCCCGGGAGACGCCGGCTTGAGCGGCCAGCGACGCGACCGTCCAGCTCTCGGCGGGCCGCCCGTGGAAAGCGTGCAGGGCGGGGGCCAGGACCGGGTCGGCGAGGCCGCGATACCAGCCGGGCGCGTCGGCGCCCGCCCGGTCGAACCAGGTGCGCAGCGTGCAGACCAGAGCCCAGTCGAGGAGCCGGTCCATCAGCGCCTGCGAACCGGCGGAGAGCCGGGCGGCGTCGGCGGCGGCGTTCTCCAGCCAGGCGCAGACCTCGGCGTCCTCGGCGATGACCAGGACGGGCGGAAGGGCGCGCAGGAGCCGTTCGTGGCGGTGCCCCGAGGCGCGGTAGGCGCCCACGATCAGCGCGGTCGCTCCCTTCGGGCCGGTGCCCCAGTGGATGCCGTCGAGTTCCTGGCCGGTGCACGCGGCGTCCGCGGTGAAGCAGTTGATCTCGTACGCGGTGTGGGGGCGGTGGACAGTGGCAGGCTCGTCCGCGAGGCGGAACCGCGCGGGTCCCCGGACGATGGCCGTGTCGCCCGCGCGGATCGCCCGCTCCGTGCCGTCGGACAGCAGCAGCGTGCCGCCCCCGCGCAGCACGCTGACCATGGTGAGCGGAGCGGCGTCGGCGAAGGTGATGCTCCAGGGCGCCGTCAGGACGGCATGGCTGACGACCGAGCCCTCGGCCCGGATGCCGCCCAGTATTGACTCCTCCCCGCCCTAAAGGACGGGGATTCCTAGCTCACTTCGCCTGACCGTCAGCGACGGGCAGGTCTTACAAGATCAGCACTAGCCGGGT
>NZ_JBFBBA010000127.1:0-1262 GCF_040682455.1 Streptomyces sp. NPDC051183 | reverse complement strand
GCGAGGTCGTCTGCGGGATGGACTGACGACGAGCTGACGGAGGTGGCCGTGCCCCAGATCTGGGCCGGAATGGATATCGGCAAAGAGCATCACCACTGCGTGGTGATCAACGAACGCGGCGAGCGTCTGCTCTCCCGCCGGGTCCTGAACGACGAATCGGCCCTGCTGGAGTTGATCCGGGACGTCCTGGACATCGACCGGGACGTGCTGTGGGCGATCGACATCAACCACGGCGCCGCTGCCCTGGTGATCGGTCTGCTGCTCAACCACGACCAGCCGATGGCCTACCTCACCGGCCGGGCCGTCCACCACGCTTCCGGGACATACCGGGGCGAGGGCAAGACCGACGCCAAGGACGCCTTCGTCATCGCCGACCAGGCCCGCATGCGTCGCGACCTGGGCCAGCTGCGACCCGGCGACGAGATAGCCATCGACCTGCGCATCCTCACCGCCCGCCGCACCGACCTGGTGGCCGACCGCACCCGGCAGATCAACCGGCTTCGCGCTCAACTGCTGGAGATCTTCCCCGCGTTGGAGCGTTCCCTGGATATGACCAACAAGGGCCCGGTCATCTTCCTGACGGGTTACCAGACGCCGGCTGCCATCCGCCGCGCCGGTGCGAAGCGTATCGAGACCTGGTTGCGCAACCGGAAGGTCCGAGGCGCCGCCAGCCTGGCGAAGACCGTCGTGGAGACGGCCGAGGCCCAGTACACCGCTCTGCCCGGCGAGAAGCTGGGTGCCGCCATGGTGCTCCGCCTCGCCAAGGGGGTGATGGCCCTTGACGAGGAGATAAGCGAGCTCGACGCACTCGTCGAGGCCCGGTTTCGCGAGCATCCGCAGGCCGAGGTGATCCGCAGCCTGCCGGGCATGGGGAACCTGCTCGGAGCCGAGTTCCTGGCTGCCACCGGCGGCGACATGGATGCCTTCGGCAGCGCCGACCGGCTCGCCGGCTACGGCGGTGTCGCTCCTGCGCCACGAGACTCCGGACGCGTCAGCGGCAACCTTCACCGCCCGCGGCGCTACCACCGCGGCCTGCTGCGGGTCTTCTACCTTTCCGCGATGGCCAGCCTGAAATCCTGCCCGGCCTCGCGAACTTTCTACGACCGCAAGAGAGCCGAAGGCAAGGGACACAAGCAGGCCCTGATCGCCCTCGCCCGCCGGCGAGTGAATGTCCTCTGGGCGATGATCCGTGACGGACAGTGCTACCACGGGTCACTTCCCGTCACGGCAGCCGCTTGACTTCAGCATTGGGATGTTCCTTC
>NZ_JBFBBA010000126.1:0-1330 GCF_040682455.1 Streptomyces sp. NPDC051183 | reverse complement strand
TGAACCGCCCCGTGTCGAATGGAGACTCGATTTCATGAAAGGATCGAGTCATGGCACGACCTTCCCGTTACCCGCTTGAGCTCCGCCGTCGTGCGGTGCGCATGGTCGCCGAGGTGCGCGACGACTACCCGAACGAGACGGCCGCTCTGCAGGCGGTGACCGAGAAGCTCGGCATCGGTTCCCGCGAGACGCTGCGGAACTGGCTGAAGCAGCAGGAGATCGACGCGGGGACACGGCCCGGGACGACGACTGAGGAATCGGTCCAGCTCAAGGCGATGAAGAAGGAGATCGCCGAGCTGAAGCGGGCCAATGAGATCCTCAAGGCGGCGGCGAGTTTCTTCGCGGCCGAGCTCGACCGGCCACACACGCGCTCGTAGCCTTCATCGACGAGCACCGGGACCGCTTCGGCGGCGTCGAGCCGATCTGCAGGACGCTCACCGAGTATGACTGCAAGATCGCCCCTTCCACCTACTACGCACACAAGAAGCGCCTGGCCGCCCCGTCCGCCCGTACCGTGCGGGACGCGGGGCTCAAAGAGCTGATCCGGCAGGTCCACACCGACAACTACCGCGTCTACGGGGCTCGGAAGATCTGGCGGGAGCTGAACCGGCAGGGTCACGCGGTGGCCCGCTGCACCGTCGAACGGCTGATGCGCGAGCTGGGAATCGCCGGCGCCGTCCGCGGCAAGAAGGTCATCACCACGATCCCGGACCGGCAAGCCGAGCGGGCACCGGACCGGGTGGACCGCGACTTCGTCGCCACCGCACCGAACCGCTGCTGGGTCGCGGATTTCACGCACGTGGCGACCTGGGCCGGGGTGGTCTACGTCGCCTTCGTCGTGGACACCTTCTCCCGCCGCATCGTCGGCTGGTCCGCCGCGACGTCGAAGGAGACCCAGCTGGTCCTGGACGCTCTGGAGATGGCGCTGTGGCAGCGCGACCGCGATGAACGCCCCCACGTTCGGGGCGAGTTGATACATCACAGCGATGCGGGCAGCCAGTACACCAGTTTCAAGCTGGCCGAGCACCTGGACGCGGCCGGCATCGCGGCCTCGATCGGCTCCGTCGGCGATGCGTACGACAACGCCCTGATGGAGAGCACGATCGGCCTGTTCAAGACCGAGCTGATCAAGCCCCGACGGCCCTGGAAGACCCTCTCCCAGGTCGAGCTGGCCACCGCCGAATGGGTCGACTGGTACAACCACCGAAGACTCCACGGTGAGATAGGCCACGTCCCGCCCGTCGAATACGAAGCCAACTACTACACCGAACTCACGAAACCCCAGGTCACAACCACAGTCTGAGATCTCTATGGAACCCGGGGCGGTTCA
>NZ_JBFBBA010000125.1:0-1390 GCF_040682455.1 Streptomyces sp. NPDC051183 | reverse complement strand
TAATACTGCAACCGCATGTGGCGTGACGGTTGGTGTCGGTGCTCGTTGTTGTGACTGTGTGATCAATCGCTGACGGTCGAGCAGATCGAGTCGTGGTCCGAGGGTGTAGCGGACTTGCATGCCCGGTTCGGGCATCGTTTTGGCAGGTCGGAGCCACGTGATCGGGCTCTGGACTACCTCAGGGGCCTGCTGGCGCCGCTGGAGAGGAAGAACGGGTGGACGCTGGCCGAGCAGGTCGGCCAGCTCCGCCCGGACGGCGTGCAACGCCTGCTCAACCACTCCGAATGGGACGAGAACGCGGTCCGTGACGATATCCGGGACTTCGTCGTGGAGAGCATCGGGACAAAAGACGGCGTGCTCATCGGGGACGACACCGGGTTCCTGAAGAAGGGCACCAGGTCGGCAGGGGTCCAACGGCAGTACTCCGGCACCGCCGGCCGCACCGAGAACTGCCAGATCGGCACCTTCCTCGCCTACGCATCCGCCGAAGGGCGGGCGTTGATCGACCGGGAACTCTACGTCCCGAAGTCCTGGACGGACGACCGGGACCGCTGCCGGGCTGCCGGGATCGACGACACGGTGCCGTTCGCCACGAAGATCGAGCACCTCAAGTGGATGCTGCAACGCGCCATCGACGCGGCTGTTCCCTTCGCCTGGGTGACCGCGGACGAGGCATACGGGCAGGTCAAACACTTCCGTGCCTGGCTGGAAGAACGCCGGGCCGCGTATGTGCTGGCGACGAAGGTCAACGACACCGTGATCACGGCCGACGGCCGCGACGCGCGAGTCGACGGGCTGATCGCGGCCCTGCCGAAGCAGGCATGGAAGCGGATCTCCGCCGGAGCCGGTGCCCACGGCCAGCGGATCTACCACTGGGCCCGCGTCGCAATCCTGCCCGCCTGGGAGGGCGGATCGGGGCACTGGGTGCTCGCTCGCCGCAACCTGTCCGACCCCACCGACATCGCCTACTACGTCTGCTACGGCCCCGTCACTTCCCGGCTGAAAGACCTGGTCAGGACCGCTGGAGCCAGGTGGGCGGTGGAGGAATGCTTCCAGACCGCGAAAGGTGAATGCGGGCTTGACCACTATCAGGTGCGGCTCTACCGGGCCTGGTACCGGCACATCACCCTCGCCATGGCCGTCCTCGCCTACCTCACGGCCATCCGTGCCGCAGAAGCCGCAAAAGGGGCAGCGGAGGCGACGAGCAAGACCTCATACCCCTCAGCGTCCCGGAGATCCGCCGGATGATCGGGCACGTCGTCCTCACGCCCCGCTGCCATCCCAACGAGCACCGTCTCCGCTGGTCACACTTCCGCCGACGCAGCCAAGCCCGAGCCCGCCGCTGCCACTACCAACGACGGGGCCACGACCCCCACATGCGGTTGCAGTA
>NZ_JBFBBA010000124.1:0-1549 GCF_040682455.1 Streptomyces sp. NPDC051183 | reverse complement strand
GGGCACCTGCCCGGTGGTGGTGAGGAGCCGACGGAAGAAACGCCTGGCCGCAGCCTTGTCACGGCGATTCTGGACCAGGATGTCCAGGACGTCCCAGGGCTTCGGCGTAGTCGCGTGACGTCCGGTTCGTGACGATCGGGCGAGTCGGCGGCAGGCTCGGAACGTGACAGGCACGGCTTCCAAGATCATGGAGTTCTCGACGCCCCGTGATCCGAGTGGAAGACCGTGCCTGCCGACGCATCATCGCTGATCCCGCCTGCCCTTGACCAACTGCGCGAGAGTCCGCAGGTCGTACCCGAGGAGGTCCCGGGCCTGCTGGAGCGGCTGGCCGAGGTGCCGGACCCGCGTGATCCACGCGGGGTGCGCCACCACCTGGTCGTCGTCCTCGCGCTCACCGCGTGTGCGGTGCTGGCCGGAGCGACCTCGCTGCTGGCGGTCGGCGAGTGGATCGCTGATGCCCCAGGGGATGTGATCGAGCAGGCCGGCGGCCACCCCGATCCGGTGCTGCCCAGGCGGGTCTTGCCTGCCGAGACCACGGTCCGCCGACTGCTGGCCCGCATCGACTGCGATGCGCTGGACCGGGCTGTCGGGAGCTGGCTCGCCGACCGCCGGCCGAGGACGACCGGTGCCACCGGGCTGCGCGGCCTGGCCGTGGATGGCAAGAGCCTGCGCGGCGCGGCCAGGGCAAACGGCCGGAAGATCCATCTGCTCGCCGCCGTGGAGCACACCACCGGCCTGGTCCTGGCCCAGTTGGACGTCGGCGAGAAGACAGGCGAGATCACCTGTTTCCAGCCGCTGCTGGACGCCGTCGCGGACCTGGCCGGCGTCGTGGTCACCAGCGATGCGATGCACACCCAGCGCGAGCATGCCGGTTACCTCCTGGGCCGCGCGGCGCACTACATCGTGATCGTCAAGGGCAACCAGAAGAAGCTCCGCGGACAGCTCAAGTCCCTTCCCTGGAGGGACATCCCGCTCCAGGGCCGCGCCAAGAACGTCGGTCACGGCCGTACCGAGATCCGCCGGATCAAGGTCGCCACGGTGAACAACCTCCTCTTTCCCGGAGCCCGCCAGGCCATCCAGATCAAGCGCCGCCGCACCGACCGCAAGACCGGCAAGACCACCATCAAGACCGTCTACGCGGTCACCAGCCTGACCGCCGAGCAGGCCACCGCGTCCAAGCTCGCCCAACTCGTGCGTGATCACTGGCAAATCGAGGCCCTGCATCACGTCCGCGACACCACGTTCGCCGAGGATGCCTCCCAGTTGCGGACCGGAAACGCGCCCCGCGCGATGGCCACCTGGCGCAACCTCGCCATCGGAGCCCTCCGGGCAGCCGGAGTGAACAACATCGCAGCCGGCCTCCGCCGCAACGCCCGCAACCCCCGCCGCCCCCTCGCACTCCTCGGCCTCGGATGATCACGAACCGGGCGTCACGCGACTACGCCGAAACCCTGCAGGACGTCCCCGTCGGCGTCCACGGCCCGCCACAAGTACTTGTGCACCCCGCCGATCTTGACGAAGACCTCGTCCAAGTGCCATTTATCGCCGG
>NZ_JBFBBA010000123.1:0-1586 GCF_040682455.1 Streptomyces sp. NPDC051183 | reverse complement strand
CGCCTCCTCGACCTGTTGGAAATCAGCCTGACCTGACCAGCACGAACCCGACAGACCTCACTCAAACCAGCGACGTGCGGAGGATGGGGCTAGAGGACCAGTGACAGCAGGAGCACGAAGCCCAGGCCGACCACCGAGATGATGGTCTCCATCACCGACCAGGTCTTGAGGGTCTGGCCGACCGTCATGCCGAAGTACTCCTTGACCAGCCAGAATCCGGCGTCGTTCACATGGCTGAAGAAGAGCGAGCCGGCGCCGATGGCGAGGACGAGCAGGGCCGTCTCCGACGTCGACATGCCGGCGGCGAGGGGCGCGACGAGGCCGGCAGCCGAGATCGTGGCGACCGTCGCCGAGCCCGTGGCCAGCCGGATGGCCACCGCGATGAGCCAGGCCAGGAGCAGGGCGGGGACGGACCAGTTCTCCGACAGGTCCAGGATCATCCGGCCGACGCCCGCGTCGATCAGGGTCTGCTTGAAACCGCCGCCCGCGCCGACGATCAGCAGGATGCCCGCGATCGGGGCCAGGGACTTCTCCACCGTCGACGACAGCCGCTCCTTGGTGAAGCCCGCCGCCCGGCCGAGGGTGAACATGCCGACCAGCACGGCCGCGAGCAGGGCGATCAGAGGTGAGCCGGCGACGTCGGTGACCTTCTGGACCGAGTTGGCGGGGTCGTTGACGACGATGTCGACCAGCGCTTTGGCCAGCATCAGGGCGACGGGCAGCATGACGGTGAAGACCGTCGCCCCGAACCGGGGGCGGTGCTCCAGTTCCGCCGACGGGCGCCGCGTGATCATGTGCTCCGGCGCCGGGATGTCGACCCACCGGGCCGCGTACCGGGAGAACAGCGGGCCGGCGATCACCACGGTCGGGATGGCGACGAGCACGCCGAGCGCGAGGGTGACGCCCAGGTTGGCGTGCAGGGCGTCGACCGCGACCAGCGGGCCGGGGTGCGGCGGGATCAGCCCGTGCATCACGGACAGTCCGGCGAGCGCCGGGACGCCGATCCGCATCAGCGAGTAGTTGCCCCGCTTGGCGACCAGCAGGACCACCGGGATCAGCAGCACGATGCCGACCTCGAAGAAGAGCGGCAGCCCGATCACGGAGGCGATGAGCACCATCGCCCACGGCATGGCCCGGCCCTTCGCGCGGGCGAGGATCGTGTCCACGATCTCGTCCGCGCCGCCCGAATCCGCGAGGAGCTTGCCGAGTATCGCGCCGAGGGCGATCAGTACGCCCACGCCCGCGACGGTCGAGCCGAGCCCGGCGGTGAAGCTGGCGATCGTCTTGGCGAGCGGTGCGCCGGCGAACACCCCGAGGGCGAGCGAGCCGAGCGTCAGCGCCAGGAAGGCGTGCAGCTTGAGGCGGGTGATGAGCAGGACGATGACGGCGATGCCCGCGAGGACGGCGATGCCCAACTGGGTGGTGCCCGCCGAGGTGATCGGTTCGGTGGCGCCCGCTGCCAGTGTCTCGACGCTGAGACCGGTCACGGTGGTCCTACCTTCTTGGTGGGTTCGAACTGGTCATTCGTAAGATCGGTGGGGCCCAGGGGCTCTGGGCATGGCTGTCATGGTTGAGCCGAGTGGATG
>NZ_JBFBBA010000122.1:0-1657 GCF_040682455.1 Streptomyces sp. NPDC051183 | reverse complement strand
AGAAGCCGTATCTCAACCGAACGTGATCGCTTGATTTCCGCTGGTCAGGCATGGTCCAGCTCGGAATGAGGGAGGCATGCGGCGTCTTGTTTCGGCTCGGTGATCGAGGGGTGCGCGATGGCGTCGGTGCTGGGAATGCTGGAGGAGCGGGAGACGGCGGCCCGGGTGCGGGTGGAAGGACTGCGGGAGGAAGCCGCGCGGCTGGCCGGGGTGTTGGAGGCCGCGGAGATCGAGCTGGACCGGCGGGTGATCGCGCGGGAGGAACTGGTCGAGGCCCTGGCCGCCTCGGCTGCCGAGACCACCGCCGTGACCGAGTCGGACGCGGAAACCGTGTCCTCACCTGCGCCGGTGCCGGGCTCGATCGTGCCGCCTTGGCGCGAAGGACTGCCGGTGACGGTGCTGGCGCCGGACTACCAGCGGATTCTCGGCGTGCTCGAAGAGCGGCAGCCCGCGGGCCAAGGGTCGCTGAAGGCCAGGGAGATCACGGCTCAGCTGGGCTTGGAGACAACGTCGGCGAAGGTCGAGGGGGTGCGCTCGAAGGCCCGGCGTCTGGCCGAGCGCGGGTGGCTCCGGCAGGAGACATCGGGGGCATTCAGCGTCGGCCGGCAGCCCGTGGCCGTGCCAGACGCCGGCTCATCCGCGTGACCATCGACCACCGGATCATCGCCTCGCTGCTGGCCGGCAACGTCTCGTAGTCCCGGGCCAGCCGGCGCGAATGCATCAGCCACGCGAACGTGCGCTCCACCACCCAGCGCCTCGGCAGCACCACGAACCCCTCCATACCGTCGGTGCGCTTGACGACCTGAAGGGTGAGCGCGAGTTTCTGACGGCACCAGTCGACCAGGCCGCCGGTGTAGCCGCCGTCGGCCCACACCAGGCAGATGTCACGGTGCAGGCGGCGCAGCCGGATCAGCAGGCCCACCGCGGCGTCGCGGTCGCCGATGTTCGCGGCGGTGACCGCGACGGCCAGGAGCAGACCGAGCGTGTCGGTCACGATGTGCCGTTTGCGGCCCGGCACCTTCTTCCCGCCGTCGTAGCCGCGTGAGGCGGCCGGCACCGTCGCGGCGGCCCGCACCGACTGCGCGTCGATGATCCCCGCCGTGGGCTCGGCCTCACGGCCCTCGCGTTCACGGACCTTCCCGCGCAGCCGGTCGTGGAACTCGGTGATCAGCCCGTGCTCGCGCCAGCGACGGAAGAAGGCGTAGACGCGGCCCCAGTCTGGGAAGTCGGCGGGCATCGCCCGCCAGGAGATCCCGCCCGCGACCAGGTAGCGGATCGCGTCCAGCAGCTGGCGGTGGCAGTAACCCTCGGGCTGCCCGCCTCTGCCCTGGAGCCAGGCCGGCACCGGCAGCAACGGCCGGATGGCCGCCCACTCCGCGTCCGTCATGTCCGACGGATACCGGCGCACCCGATCGGGATGATCGGCCGCGTTGCCGTACACGTGCGCGAGACAGTCACACGATGGAGCAGCCGAGTTGAACTGTACGGGCTCGAACGCGTACAACAACGACACCAGGGCCTCCCGGCATTGCTTGGTCAGATTCGCATCCCCGAGCTACCGAGAGGCCCTGTCTTCATGCGCGCACAACGGGAAGATCACCCCGGCGGGAAACCTGTTCGACCCGCACGTTCCATGATCGGTTGAGATACGGCTTCT
>NZ_JBFBBA010000121.1:0-1670 GCF_040682455.1 Streptomyces sp. NPDC051183 | reverse complement strand
CCAATGCTCCGCAGTGGCTCCCTCCTCCGCCTTGCAATCCACGGCACCAGACGACCCGGGCTACCCGACCCTGATCCGCCAGACACCCCCTAGCCGCCCTCCCCCACGAGCGGCAGCGGATCGGACGGCTCCAGTTCGGGGTCGTCCACCAGGAACGTGCGGACCCGGCCCGGCTCCGAGCCGGGCCGCTCGAAGCGTACGGTCACCCGCCCGACCCCGCTGCCCTGCACCCAGCCGGGCCCGTGCACCGCGTGCAGGACGTCGCTACCCGCCGCCCAGCGCCGCTCGGGAGCCGGCTCCGGCCCTCCCGGTCCCGGATCCGCCCCCGGCCTCCCCTCGGCCCCGGCAACGGCCTCGGAGGCACCGTTCACTCCCCCGGCCGCACCGGCCCCGTCCGTCCCGACGGCCCCTTGCGAACCGTCCACCCCCTGCTCCGCCCCGAACCCTTCCCCGTCCGCCCCGGCGGCGAGCGACGACGCCGCCGCCTGGGCGAACAGGTCCTCCTGCGTGTAGTCCGCCAGCCCCGTCACCCCCACCCCCAGCAGCCGCACCCCGCCCGTGGTGTCCACCGCCTCCAGCAGCCGCGCGGCCGCCTCCCGCACCACCGCCGGGTCGTCCGTCGGCCCGCGCAGGGTCTCCGACCGGGTCAGCGTCGAGAAGTCGTACCGGCGCACCTTCAGCACGATCGTGCGCCCCGAGTGCCCTGACGCCCGCAGCCGCTGCACGCACCGCTCCGCGAGCCGCTGCACCTCGCCCCGGATCCGCACCCGGTCGTGGATGTCCACGTCGAAGGTGTCCTCGACCGACACCGACTTCGCATCGCGCTCCGCCACCACCGGCCGCTCGTCCAGCCCCAGCGCCATCCGGTAGAGCCCGACCCCGTGCGAGCGCCCGACCATCCGGACCAGCTCGTCCTCACCGGCCTCGGCGAGCTCCCCCACCGTGGTGATCCCGGCCCGCCGCAGGTGCTCCCCCGTGGCCGGCCCCACCCCCGGCAGGGTCCGTACGGACATCGGCGCGAGCAGCTCGCGCTCCGTACCCACCTCGATCAGCAGCAGCCCGTTCGGCTTGGCCTCCTCCGAGGCCACCTTGGCCAGCATCTTGGAGCCCGCCAGCCCCACCGACCCGCTGAGCCCGGTCGCGGCCCGGATGTCCGCCCTGAGCCGCTCACCGGTGGCCCGCGCGCTCTGCGCGTCGAAGGCGACCCCGCCCGCCTCCAGGTCCACGAAGGCCTCGTCCAGGCTGAGCGGCTCCACCAGCGGCGACAGCTCCCTCAGCAGGGCCATGACCACGTCGCTCACCGCCCGGTACAGGCTGAAGCGCGGGATCAGATAGGCGCCGTTCGGGCAGAGCCGCCGCGCCTGGGCCGTCGGCATCGCCGAGTGCACCCCGAACCGCCTGGCCTCGTACGAGGCGGTCGCGACGACCCCGCGCGGTCCGAGCCCGCCGACGATGACGGCCTTCCCGCGCAGGCTCGGCTTCGCCGCCTGCTCCACGGCGGCGTAGAAGGCGTCCATGTCCAGGTGCAGGATCGTCGGCGCGGCTCTCACAGCACCGATGCTGCACCACGCCACTGACAATCCCGCGGCGGGACCCGGCCCAGCCGGGGCCCGCCCCCCGGAGGCCCGAGGGGGTGTCTGGCGGATCAGGGCCGGGCCCGGCCCCGCGGA
>NZ_JBFBBA010000120.1:0-1810 GCF_040682455.1 Streptomyces sp. NPDC051183 | reverse complement strand
CTAGTGCCGCATCAGGCAACGTTCGCCCTGTTCACGACGTAGCGGAGGCGCTCATCTTGAGCGTGCTTGTTCCGCCAGATGATGTAGCGGCGGATCATGCTGCCCTGAGCCTTGTGGCTGGGGTGGTCGGTGCCGTCGAGGGTGAAGTAGCGCAGGGCGGTGAACTGGGCCTCGATCCGGTTCAGCCATGAGCTGTTGGTCGGGGTGTAGGCGATCTCGACGTTGTTGGCCTCGGCCCAGGTCCCCACTCGCTGGCATCGCTTGGTCGTCAGGTGCGGCGAGTAGTTGTCGCAGATGATCGCGATGCGCACGTCGGCCGGGTGGAGGGAGCGCAGGTAGCGGCAGAACTCCAGGAACTTGGAGCGGTTCTTGGTCTTCTTGATGTGGCCGTAGAGCTGGTCCTTGCCCAGGTCGTAGGCGGCGAACAGGTGTCGGACTCCGTGCGGGCGGGTGTAGGTGGCCCGGCGGCGCGGCCTCGGTTCGCGATCGGGGTCCTTGTGCTTGCCGCCGCGTTCGGCCCACTGGCGCCCGGGGTGGGGCTGGAGGTTGAGCGGCCCGAACTCGTCCATGCAGAAGATGACTTCGGGCTCACCGTTCTCGGGTATCACCTCGCCGTCAGCGATGGCGTAGAGGTGCTCGACGCGGGCCTTCTTCGCGGCGTAGTCGGGGTCGTTCGAGACCTTCCAGGTCTTCACGCGTTGAAAGGAGACGCCCTCCTCGCGGAGCAGGACCCGCAGGCCCTCGTGGCTGATGTCGTCGACCACCCCCTCGGCGACCAGGAAGTCGGCCAGTTTGACCAGGCTCCAGGTCGAGAACGGCAGGCCGTGCTCGGCCGGCTTGGACTTGGCGATCTTCTTGATCTCGCGCCGCTCGGGCAGCGCGAAGGTCCTCGGTCGTCCGCCCTGGTACTTCGGATAAAGCGAGTCGAAGCCGTCCGCGTTGAAGTTGTGGATCACGTCGCGGACCCGGTCCGCGCTGGTGAACGTCACAGCAGCGATCTTGTCTACCGGCATGCCCTGCGCGGACAGCAGCACCATCTGGGCCCGCCGCCAAGTCACCACGGACCCGGTGCCTCGGCGGACGATCCGCAGCAACCGGCGCCCCTCGTCGTCATCGATCTCCCGTACGCGCACACGTTCAGCCACGTGATCATTCTGAACGCCGGAGCGGCCTTCGGCGGTCAACCGCATCCCGTGGCCCCTACGATTCGAGTCATGGCTCGTTCTGACGATGTGCAGCCCGCGTTCTGGGACACCGACAGCACCTACGGGGTACAGCAGCCGCTGACTGACCAGGCTGTGCGGGAGGCCGAGCGACTGCTCGACGTCACGCTCCCAGCCTCGCTGCTTGATCTGTTGCGCGCGCAGAACGGCGGCCCGGTGACGGGCACTCGGAACGCCTTTCGGACCGATGAGCCGACCTCCTGGAGCGAGGACCACGTCCCGTTCGACCACGTGATGGGCATCGGCCACCGCGAACGCACAGTCTCGTTGCTCGACAGCCTCTACCTGGTCGAGGAATGGGGTCTGCCCTCGCCTGTCGTGCTCCTCTCGGGCGACGGACCCTGCTGGATCGCGCTGGACTACCGGGCGTGCGGCCGACATGGAGAACCTTCAGTCGCGTGGCTCGACGCTGACTTCAGCGTGGAGTTGCCCCTCGCCCCGGACTTCGAATCCTTCATCGATGGCCTCTCTTCCGCCGACGACTTCGACTGAAGCGCCACTGGGATTACACCCGACCGACCTCGCGAACAGCGGGACGGATCCCGCCCACGTCACGGCAGGGCGAATGTTGCCTGATGCGGCACTAG
>NZ_JBFBBA010000119.1:0-1822 GCF_040682455.1 Streptomyces sp. NPDC051183 | reverse complement strand
CCTCGCGATCAACACCCTCCGCGACGCCGGCCACCACAACATCGCCGCCGGACTCCGAGAAGTCTCCTACACGCCCTTCACCCGCCCGCTCGACCCCCTCGGACTATCCCTGACCTGCGACGCAGCATGATCAACACGACAATGAATCAGCCCTGTCGCCGAAGCAGCCTTCAAAGACGCTTCCGAGCGACAGCATGAAATATGGGCAGAAGCCCGCCTCAAGTCCAACGATCCCGGCAACCAAGCCCGCAAACAGTACCGCTGCCAGTTCGCCGGCCTCGGATGCACGTCCGAGGAACAAGGCGCCATCGAATGCTGGAAAAAGGGGGCCCGGCCGCGTCATCGCACATCAACTCGCCACAACACTCGGCCCTATGGCCGAAAAGACATCTAAAGAGGCTCTTGGTCTGAGCAACTTCTACAACTGTCTCGAACAAGACCTAGAAGCTTGTGTTGACCTGGCGAAGGACCAGGTCATGGGTAGCAAGATGCGCATGCTACGTGCGGCTGGTTTTACCCTAAAGGGTCTGCTCGGCAAGTCGGGATGTAAATGCTTCCCGTCAGGTACTAGGGTCCTGATGGGAGACGGAAGCGCCAGAAGGATCGAAGAAATCAGGGTCGGAGATCAGGTACGAGCAACCGACCCCCTGACTGGTGCTTCGGCCACGAGGACCGTAACTCGGCACATCGCGACCGAAGATGATAAGCACTTCAACGAGCTCACCGTCGAAACCGATCAGGGACGCCGAAAGCTAACGGCCACCTTCGAGCACCCGTTTTGGAGCCCTACAGTCAAACGATGGCTCGAAGCGGGCCAATTGCGCGCGGGCGAGGACCTCTTGACAGCCTCTGGCGAGACGGTCCGGGTCATCGAAAATCGTTCCTACAACCAGCATGCCCGAACATACAACCTGACCGTGGAAGAGCTCCATACGTACTACGTAATTGCTGGCACGACCCCGCTTCTCGTCCACAACGCCGACTGCGACGTACTCGCACCTGATCTAGGTGATGGATGGTCCGCAAGGAATCCCAATACGCTCTCCAGCGATAAGGGTGGGTGCGAGATTTGCGCGGTGAAAATCATGGAAATTCTCGGCGGAGGCGAGGTAATGTAGATCACGGTCAAGCCTGGCATGGGCAGTAGGCTCTGGCGGTACCGAGGTCAAGATGTGGGCTGGAGTGACCATGTCGCCGTAGTGAAGGATGGCCGAGTTTTCGATGCCTGGACGGGACGCAAAGGTGAATTGCTAGATGACTATAAGAAGCAATGGGAGGATGCCGACGAACTATACGACTTCACGATGGGATCGTTGAGATACGATGCAGACAAGAATTTCTGGAAGTTCTTCCCGTAAGACGGAGGGGGTGTAACACTTTGCACACCGCGATCGCGAATGCGCGACTACGACCTGGAATGTTTGGCCTCGATGGCTCATTCTCGGAGTATGTAGCCTTCCTGGTCGGCATGGATACAGCCATGGAGGGATCGTTGCTGGGCGATTTCAGTGAGTGGCTGGCAACCCGATCGGGAAAAGGTGGCAGGAACCTGTTCTGGCCAGTACTGGTGCTTCTCGAGACGGAACTTTCCGATCTCCATCGAGAGAATTGGCATAACCTTGAAGGCGAAGAAGGCTCACATGCAGTGTCAACTCTTTTCGAACTTCTCAACGAGTTCCTAGAGGATGAGCAGCGCCAACCTGAGGATTCCTGAAAGCCTTACGGCTCCCAGGGCTGATTCATTGTCGTGTTGATCATGCTGCGTCGCAGGTCAGGGATAGTCCGAGGAGGTCGAGCGGGCGGGTGAAGGGCGTGTAGGAGA
>NZ_JBFBBA010000118.1:0-1822 GCF_040682455.1 Streptomyces sp. NPDC051183 | reverse complement strand
TCTAGCCCCATCCTCCGCACGTCGCTGGTTTGAGTGAGGTCTGTCGGGTTCGTGCTGGTCAGGTCAGGCTGATTTCCAACAGGTCGAGGAGGCGCAGTTGCACGCCCCGGGTGATGTGGAGTTCCGGGGGCGTGCGGCTGCCGGGTGCGGTGGCCAGATCGAGTTCGCTGAGGTGGTAGAAGATCATGCGGGCGGTGGGGCGTTCACGCCGGTTGTCGGGGTACAGGCCGGTCATCCTTGCGTCCGGGCTGCCTTCGCGTTCCAGGGCGCGGCGTACCTGCCGTTCGATCAGGCTGTAGACCAGCAGGGCGAGCATGAGCACGTGCAGGAGCGCGGCGATGCGCTTGTTGCCGTGGAGGAAGACCGGCGCGACGGCCAGGGGACCCTTGAGCTCGCTGTAGCGGCGTTCGACCCGGGGCTGGCCCTTGTAGGCCAGGAAGATGGCGGCGGCGTCGGCTTTCGCGGGGTCCTGGTTGGTGATCAGGGCGTACCAGCCGTCGGCTTTGGCCTGGGTGTCGAGCACGTCCTGGTCGAAGTGCCAGGTGAGGGTGGGTTTCTGGTCGGGGCTGTCGGTGATGTGGGTGCGCAGGCAGTCGGTGACGCGCCGCTTGGCGGCGATCACCCCGATCTTCGCGGAGATCTTGTCGCGGGTCGGGTAGTAGCGGCTGCCGGCCAGCCGTGCCAGCTTGTCCAGGTCTTCGCGGGCCTTGGCGAGGCGCTTGTCGCGGGCCTTGGCCTGTGCGAGGGCGTTGCCGGTGCTGTGGACCAGGACGCGGCGCACCGTGATCGGCGGGTCGCTTCTGCGCTTGCCGGTCAGGGTGTGGGTGTCTTCCAGGACCCGGTAGTCGGGGCGGTCCATGCTGGGGCGGTCGGCCACCCGCACGGGGACGTACCCGACCGGCTCGGCAGCGGCGGGGTCCAGGGCTGCGAACACCGCCGCGTCGGTGGCCGAGGCCGCGAGCGGCGCGATGAACTCGACCTGCGCGCCGGACAGGGCGGTGAGGTTGTCGTAGGACACCAGCTTGCTGTCGCCGATCATCAGGAACTGTTTGACGGCGGCGGTCTTCTGGAACCGCGCTATCGCCGAGACCACCTGGGTGATCTCGCCGGTCTGGCCGGAGATCGCGGTGGCCAGCAGCGGGATGGCCCCGTCCGCGCTGACTCCCAGGCCGGCCTGGATCTGTTTGAGGTCCACCCGCCGGTCCTTCGGGTGCCCGTAGGCGACCTGGGGATAGTCCGGATCCTGGTCCTCGGGGTCGAAGGCCCCGGTCAGCGACATCGAGGTCATGTCCCAGTGCAAGGTGGCGGTGTCGATGCCGAACGCGCAGATCGCCCGGGCGGCGATCGATCCGGTGATCGCCTCCAGATGCGGGGCGATGGCGTCCAGGGCCCGGCCGAGCCGGTCGTCGTTGAGCAGCCCGGGATCGAGCTCCATGACCTCCTTGACCGCCCAGGTCCGCGCCCAGTCCTCCACACGGACCAGAGGCCGGGGACTGGTAAGCCGGTTGGCGACCAGGGCCTCGATCACCTCGCCATGCGTGGCCAGCGCCAGATCCCGCACCGGGCACAGCCCGTCGACGGTCTCGGCCACCCGCAGTCGATGCAGAAACTCCGCGACCACGGGCAGAGCGCCCAGACGCTTGGTCACCACCTGCGTCACCACCGCACGCACACGCAGCGGGGCACGCTCACGCCGGACAGCGACACGGCGGGCAGGAGGCGGAGTCATCAACACACCCGGACAACACCGCCACCCCGCCCGCCGTCACGGCCTGCGCAGCGCATTCAACCGATACCGCTACGTGCGGAGGATGGGTCTAGC
>NZ_JBFBBA010000117.1:0-1823 GCF_040682455.1 Streptomyces sp. NPDC051183 | reverse complement strand
CGTGAGCTTGAGATGGAAGTCAGCTTCCTGAAAAAAGCCGCAGCGTACTTCGCGAAGGATCCCCGGTAGCGAGCAAGTACGAGTTCATCGAAACGGAGCCTGTCAATGTGATCAAGGCAGGTAGATCGTTCTATCGCTGTGTCGGGATCGTTTGGCCGTCGGGTGTGTGCTGGTCGGGCTTGTTGATCCACGCGGCTGCGGGGAGCTTCGGGGGCTCGGGCGGCTTGCGGACGAAGCGTTCGGGGTGCTTGGTGTAGACGGCGTCCAGGACGTCGGCGCGCATCTCGCGGAGCTGGGTGGCGAGGCCGAAGTGCACGTCGAAGGGGGTGTGCATGGCTATGCCGGAGTGCCGGTGCTCCAGGTTGTACCAGTCGAAGAACCGCTCGCACCAGGCGCGGGCGTCCTCGATGCAGCCGAACCGGTCGGGGAAGTCGTGCCGGTATTTGAGGGTTTTGTACTGGCTCTCGCTGTAGGGGTTGTCGTTGGAGGTTTTCGGCCTGGAGTGCGACTTGGTGACGCCGAGGTTCGCCATCATCTGCGCGACGTTCTCGGCGACCATGGGCGATCCCCGGTCGGAGTGGATCGTCAACTGCCCGTGTTCCACCTCGTACTTGGCGATCGTGGAAGACAGGAACCGCTCGGCCAGTTCCTTGTTCTCGTGGTCGGCGATCATCCAGCCGGCGGTGTAACGGCTGTAGATGTCGATAATCGTGTAGAGGCAGTAGTAGCTGCCCTTGACCGGGCCCTTCAGCTTGGTGATGTCCCACGACCACACCCGGTTCGGTTCCTCGGCGACCAGCTCGGGCTTCTTGCGCGGCGGGTGGGTGGCCTGCCGTCGCCGCTCGCGGACCTCGCCGTGCTTGCGCAGCAGCCGGTACATCGTCGACTCCGAGCACAGGTAGATGCCGCGGTCGAGGAGGACCGCGCAGATCTCGCCGGGCGCCATGTCGGCGAACTCCTCGGACCGCAGCACCTCCAGCACCCTGGCCTCCTCGGCCAGGCCGAGGGCACGTGGATGACGGCGACGCTCCCGGCGGGGCCGGATGGGAGCCGGGCTCTGGCGGTGGTGGCGGTAGTAGGTGGCCCGGCTCACACCGAGCGCGGAGCATGCCTTCACCCGGCCGACCACGCTCGTCAGGTCCTCCAGGGCCTGAGTCCGGGCGGCCTCGAAGACCGTGCCGGCCACCGGCTCCCGCCCCGTGTCCGTGTCCGTGTCCGTGTCCGTGTCCGTGTGGATGGTCACGTGTTCTCGCCGTGCTTCGTCGTGGCGCTGTCCGTGGCGAACTGGTCGAGCAGCGCGGAGAGTTTTCCCTGCACCTCGATGACCGTGCGGGCCTTGCCCAGCTCGGTCTGAAGCCGGGCGTTCTCGGCCTTCAGCCGGGCGATCTCCTTGTCCCGCGGATCGGCCTTCGGCCGCCCAGCAGGCGCGGCGAGCGCCGTCTTCGCGCCCCTGTCGCGCTGCTCCCGCCAGTTCGTGATCAGTGACGAGTACAGGCCCTCCCGACGGAGCAGAGCACCCTTGCCCTGCTTGTCGAGCTTCTCGTACTCGGCGAGGATCTTCGCCTTGTACTCCGCGGAGTACCGGCGCGGTCCGGTCGAACGGGGTTCTACCTGCGGATCAGGGGTCCCGTGGTCGTTGGTGCTGGCCACCTGGGGCACTACTCCTTCTCCGCCCTCGACTCAATGAATCATCCAGTATGCCTGGCTTACGCCACATTGGCAGAGAGGGATCTGACCGGCACCGTGGTCACCGCCGACGCCCTCCACACCCAGCGCGAACACGCGAAATGGCTGGTGGAGGCCAAGAACGCCCACTACCTGAT
>NZ_JBFBBA010000116.1:0-1866 GCF_040682455.1 Streptomyces sp. NPDC051183 | reverse complement strand
TGTCGCTGGACTGCCACCCCGGACCTGGCCGAGCGTCCCGACGCCTACGCACACCAGCCCACCTGACATGCAGTTTTCACGATGCACACTGCTCAGTGCAGCGTGTGGAGCGTGAGCAGGCCCTCCGCCTCCTCCGCCTTCAAGGCGACCAGGTACTCGTGCCCGCGCATCACGAGCGTGGCGATGCCGGCCTTGCTCGACTCGGCCAGGGCGCGCTCCAGGAGGGCGTAGGGCTTCCCGTACTGGGCTCCCCGGGGCCCGAGGAAGTACGTCTTGTCGAAGAAGACCGGGTCGACGGTGTCCAGGTCGACGAAGCCGGCGACGTCGATCGACCGGGACCGGCCGGGAGCGATCTCGTCGAGCTCCTGAGGCTCGACGATCACATACTCGCCTCCGGTGTCGAACCCCTTCACGATGTCGGCCAGGTCCACCTCGTCGCCGGTGCGCTCGTTCACACGCCGGTTCCGGATCCGGTCCGCGGTCCCGCGCTGAAGCTGGTGGAAGCGGATCGTGTGGCTGTCCGTGGCCGTGTAGAGGCCCACCGGCAGGCTGACAAGCCCGAACCCCAAAACCCCCGTCCACACCGGTTTGGCCATCGCCCGCACCACCCTTCACCGCAGGTCCACCGGAGCGTCTTCCCACCCTGCGCCCCATCACCCCCACCGGCAACGCCGGCCCGGCCCCCGAGCTGCCGACCCCTCCGGCGGGACAGGAAAGCCCTCACCGGGGCCGCCGTCAGGGCCCTTCCGGTGTGGGCGGAGTAGGCCAGACCACCTTCCGTGCAGTCGTGTTCGAGGTGCAAACGTGCCGCCGGCTGACCTTCCGCGTGGTCAGCGGCCCCTCGGGCGCCTTCACCGCAGTGCCTCCAGCACAGGCCCAGGTGCTCGCCGGACCCTACACTCCCGCGAACTACGCGCGGCTCTGGATCTCGTACACGTCGACCACAGCGGGCGACACCGCAAGCGGCTCCGTCACCGTCCGCCTCGAACAGACCGGGCAAACGTGGACTATCCCGATAAGTGCGGCCACCGTCGCACGCCCGCGCACTGAGGTCGTACTGGTCCTCGACCGGTCAGGCAGCATGAAGGAGGAAGCAGGCGACGGCACGACGAAGGTCCAGAAGCTCCGGGAGGCGGCCGGCGTCTTCATCCAATCCATGCTGCCCGGGGACGGCTTGTCCGTCGTCCGCTTCGACAGTACGGCGCAACGCCTCACCGACGTCACCGATGTCGGGCCTGCTCCCTCGGGTTCCGGCCGCACCGCCGCACTCAATCAGATCGACAGCCCCGCATTGGATCCCGGTGCGAACACCTCGATCGGCGCCGGGGTACAGGCCGGTCGTACCGCACTCGTCGATGGCCAGGCCGCAGCCTCCACACCGTACGGAACCCAAGCCATGGTCATCCTGACCGACGGCATGGAGAACACCGCACCCACGATCGCCACGGCGAGCGCGGGCCTCTCAGCGAACACGTTCGCCATCGGGCTCGGCCTGCCGCACAACATCAGCGTCGCCGCACTCCAGGCACTCACCCAGGGCAACAAGGGCTACCTGCTGGTGACAGGCGCGCTCGACGAGTCCCAGCGCCACCGCCTTGCGAAGTACTTCCTCCAGGTGCTCGCCGGCGTCAACAACGCCGGCATAGTCCTCGACCCCCACGGCGAACTGCCCCTCGGACGCGAGCACCGTATCCCCTTCACCGTCAGTGAGGCCGACATCGGTCTCGACGCCTTCCTGCTCACCTCCTACCCCTACGCCGTGGACTTCCGACTAGTGCCGCATCAGGCAACATTCGCCCTGCCGTGACGTGGGCGGGATCCGTCCCGCTGTTCGCGAGGTCGGTCGGGTGTAATCCCAGTGGCGCT
>NZ_JBFBBA010000115.1:0-2099 GCF_040682455.1 Streptomyces sp. NPDC051183 | reverse complement strand
TGTACGACGGCGACGCAGACGACACGAACCCCCACCCCTCCCGGACACCGACAACCCGAAGATCATCCCAGACGCCCGGACAACGTGACAGTGCCTCGCGGACGGTCCGCCGCTCTCCCACCTGCGGAGCCAGATCGCTACGGCTGCGTCCCGGTTCGCGGAACTGGCGCTGGCCGCCGGCCCCGTGGTGTGGCGGGGGAAGCGTTTCGGCAAGGCCGTGCTGGTGGCCGCCGACCGGGAGCTCCCGGTCGCGGAGTTCACCCGCCGGGTGGCGAGCGACCCGCACCCCGGCCGGGTCGAACACGGCCGCGCCCTCATCGACTTCGCGGGCGGAGCAGTCCCGGTCTCGGACGCCTCGGCGGTGGCCTCGCCGGCGCCCCCGCCGTCGGTCTTCCGCTGATCCGGAGCTACTCCTGCGAAGCCGCCGCCAGCTCCCGCAGGCGCCGCTTGTCCGGCTTGCCGCGGTCCGTCAGCGGGAGCGCCGGCAGCCAGAACACCGCCGCCGGCCGCTGCCCCGGCGCCAGCTCCGCTGCGACCAGTGCGCACGCCTCGGCCGCCGCCTCCTCCGTCGGGGCGTGCCCGGGCGCGGCGACGAGGAAGGCGCACACGGCCTCCCCGGTGAGCGGGTCCGTCCGCCCGACGACGGCCGCCCGGGCCACGGCGGGGTGCCGGGTCAGGGCCGTCTCGATCGGGCCGCAGTAGATGTTCGCCCCGTGCACCATGACCACGTCCTTGACCCGGTCGTCGAGGTACAGGTACCCGTCGGCGTCGAAATGCCCGACGTCACCCGTGCGCAGCCAGCCGTCGTGTAGGACCTCGGCGGTCAGGGCGGGCTGGTTGCGGTAGCCGGCCATCACCATCGGGGAGCGCACCCACACCTCCCCGGTGGCCCCCGGTGCGGGGCCCCGCACCTCGACCTCCACCCCGGGCGCCGGGCGGCCGACGGAGCCGAGCAGGTGGGGGCGGTCGGTGGCCGCCGCGTCGTGGTCGGCCGGGGAGAGCCGGCTGAGCACCCCGGCCTCGTTCATCCCGTAGCCCTGGGTCCAGCGCACCCCCGGACCCCACCGGGTCAGGGCCCGCCGCAGCCGTTCCGGGTGGACGGGGGAGTCGCCGTAGGAGACCCGCACCAGGCCGGGTACGCCGTCGGCGGTCTCCGGGTCGTCGAGCAGCCGGTACAGCATCGAGGGCGTCAGGTACGTGGCCGCGGGCCCGAGCCGCCGGCAGGCCTCGGCGAACTCCCGGGTGCCGAAGGGGTGCAGGATCTCCGAGCGGCCGCCGATGCGCAGCTGCTCCAGGCACCGGCCGCCGGAGCGCTGGGAGAGCGAGTCGGTCGACACGAAGGTGAGCGGGGCGGAGCCCGGGGCGTCCGTGCGGGTGGCCGTACGGGCCGCCATCGCGGCGAAGGTGGAGGCCACCCCCTTCGGCCGGCCCGTCGTACCGCCCGTGTAGGTCACCCGGGCCACGTCCTCGTCGCGCGCCGCCACCTCGACGGGCAGGGGCTCGCGGGCGGAGGCCGACTCCAGCAGTGCGGGCAGGCCGATGCGGGCCCCTGGGCCCGGCGGGACCGGGGTGTCGTGGACCACCAGGGCGGGCGCACAGTCCCGTAGCAGGTGGTCGAGTCCGTGGGTCGTGGGGCCGACGCACACGTGGGTCAGCCGGGCCCCCAGCACGTGCGCGGCCAGCCGTACGAGCAGGCTCTCGGGCGGGTTGCCCGCCGTTACGCAGGCCAGCCCGGAGCCGCGCCGGATCCCCAGGCCGGCCAGGGCACCCGCCAGCCGGTACGTCCGGTCCAGCACCTCGGAGTAGGTCAGGACCCAGGACCCCGACCCGAAGGCGGGGCGGTCCGCGTACCGCTCGCAGGCGTCGATCAGGTCGGTGACGTAGCGCGCGCCGGTGCTCATGGCGCCACGGTATCCGGCGGTCCCGATCCGCAGGACGGGCCCTCGGGAGGCGGCTGACCCCGGAGGCGTCTGACCCGGGGGGCGGCCGTCTAGGGTCTGTTGCGAAAATGCTGGTCACAGCCATTCATTGATGGCTGCGATCAGCACGGTTGCTTCGTAGCGGACGGCGAGTTTGTCGTATCTGGTGGCTACCGCACG
>NZ_JBFBBA010000114.1:0-2127 GCF_040682455.1 Streptomyces sp. NPDC051183 | reverse complement strand
CGGGGTGGTGCTGGCCATGCTGAAGGGATCTCCTGTCTCGCCCATCCAGACTAACCCGGCAAACCGGGTGTCTCAGCCGAGACTGTCAGAGAGGGATGCCCCGACCTGCTCGGCTCGTAGCGAGGTCCGTCCCCGCAGGTGCGGGGGTACTGCGCTGCCGCAGAGGGTGGCGGCCAGGTGTTAGAAGCTGTTGTCGTTCCGGACGTGAGGGCTGCGTTTTCGCTGGTGGGGCATAGGGTCGGCGTTCTGGTGGGAGTGACGGCTTGTCGTGTCGTCGATGCTATGGGGGTCGTGGATGTCGTCGGTGGTCGGACTGCTGGAACAGCGCGAGCTGGGTGCTCGCCGTCGGGTGGACGCGCTGCGGGAGGAAGCCGACCGCATCCAGGCCGAACTGGCCCTGGCTGAGCGGGAATGGCAGGAGTGGGCGATTGCCCGCTCGAAGGTCGGCGAGGTGCTGGCCCCGGCGGAGGAGACCGGGCAGGACCCTGCCCGGGCCGACGAGAGTGCGCCGGCCGCCGAAGGGCAGCCAGGAAAGGACCCGCAGCCGACGGCGGTGGCGAAGCCGAAGTCGCAGGTGCCCGTGTGGCGCGAGGGGCTGGCCTGGTCGGTGCTGTCGGTGGACTACCAGCGCATCCTGCAGTTGGGGGCGGACCGGGCCCGGCTCGGGCAGGGGCCGGTGACGTGCCAGGAGATGGCCGCCGCCTTCGGTATGGACGTGGTGCCGGCGCGGGTGGAGGCGCTGCGGTCGAAGGCGAAACGCCTGGTGGCGCGGGGCTGGCTGGCCGAGCCGGCGCCGGGCCGGTTCACGCCCGCGCCGGGTGTGGCCGGGCCAGGCGGCGGCTCATGACCATGGTCATCGACCACAGGATCATCGCCTCGGCACTGGCGGTGCGGCGCTCGTAGTCGCGGGCCAGACGGCGGCTGCGCATGAGGTGAGCGAACAGACGCTCGACGATCCACCGTTTCGGCAGCACCACGAAGCCGCGCATGTCGTCGCTGCGCTTGACGATCGCCAGCACCAGCGCGAGCGCGGCCAGGCAGTGCTCGACAAGGCTGCCGGTGTAGCCGCCATCAGCCCAGACCAGGGCCAGGCGGTGGTGCGCGGCGGCCACCCGCGCCAGCAGAACCCGGGCGGCGGTGCGGTCACCGACATCCGCGCTGGTGACCATCACGCCGAGCAGCAGGCCGAGGGTGTCGACCACGACGTGCCGCTTGCGCGTGTGTCCTGAACGCGAAAAGGAGTTGGTGGTAGCGAACTTCAAATAGCGGTGCTGTGCGAGAGATGAAGGTTTGGCCCTTCGGAGCCGCCCTGCGGGGGGAGGCTTCAAACCACCTTATGCTGCGTTGGCTGAAGACCGTCGTGGTGAGCGATAAGGAAAAGGCGTCGTAAGAGGCGTCAGGTGGGGATCGGAAAGACGAACGCAAGTGAATCGCTGCTGACGTGTCGAAATGGCAACAGACGACATCGAAACCGGGGAGTACGCAAGTCCCCGGGATGAGCCTGGAGGGTGCCCGTTTACTGGCCAGGCGGTGTCCGGCATGGAGGCGACGTGAGTCCGGTCTGCTGCTCTCGTATGGAACAGGAGAAGGCAGGTCCCGATACTCCCCGCCGGAATGGGAGGGGGAGAGGGAGTGCCCCAAGCAGATGCAACTGTGAGGGGTTGAGTACCGATGCGGGTCCTGCTGGCGGACCGGTCCGTAGTAGTGATGAGGCCCCTGTAACGGGGGCGGAGCGAAGGGACCGGGCCGCTCGTGACTGTGTTGATCACATCAACCGGATGTTCTCCGGGAGGAGTGGGGTGAGCCAGTTGAAGTCTCGGATCAAGCCGTTTGATATCTCGAAGCGGGAGGTTGTGGAGGCGTGGGAGGAAGTTAGGTCCAACAAGGGTGCGCCGGGAGTGGACGGGCAGAGCACCGCCGATTTCGAGAAGGACCTCCAGGGAAACCTGTACAAGGTCTGGAATCGTATGTCGTCGGGCTCGTACTTCCCGCCTCCGGTGCGCGCGGTGGAAATCCCGAAGCCTCACGGTAGCAGGGCGATTGCAAAGTTCGTTGATCGTGCGTTGGTGCAGGTCAGTTGAGTCCGAGGATGGTCAGTGGCCGCTCGTAGGGGCGGAGGGCTGTCGT
>NZ_JBFBBA010000113.1:0-2145 GCF_040682455.1 Streptomyces sp. NPDC051183 | reverse complement strand
TGAAAATTGATCTTGCTCAAACGTGGCGCCTGAGCATCATCAGGGCTTCTCTGTACGGGTGTTGATCAGTTCTTGCAGGTCAGCGATCCAGCGCACCTTCGGTGCGCGCCGGGGGCGTGGTAAATCCGGTGGCGCGCGCCGGGGGTGCTTCCGTCCGCTCTGACGGGACGTAGTGCGGGTCCGGGATGGTGGTGGGTGTTCGTTCCGGCCGAAACCGATGCCTCTGTGATGCCGGTGAGCTCGCAGGTCAGCGTGGTGCTGGGGGCCGTCCACGGGGACCGTGGAGTGTTGCTGTGAGCACGTGCGTCAGAATTCCTGATTCACCCTGGCCCTCCCGGAACGACACCGACCGGGAGGGAGCGGGAGCGTGGACGTACTGCACGAACGGTGCGCCGGCCTGGACATCAGCAAGAAGGACGCCAAGGTGTGCGTCCGCATCCCGAGTACGAAACGGCGGGGATCCTTCACCACCGAGACCACGACCTGGGGCTCGACGACCAATGCGGTCCTCGGCCTGCTCGACCACCTGCTCGCCGCGAACGTGACGCTGGTGGTGATCGAAGCGACCTCGGACTACTGGAAGCCGTTCTACTACGTGCTGGCCGAAGAGCTGAACGTGATCCTCGTCAACGCCCGGCAGGTCAAGAACCTGCCCGGCCGCAAGACGGACGTCTCCGACGCGGCCTGGCTGGCCCAGCTCGGCTCCCACGGCCTGGTCCGCCCCTCGTTCGTCCCGCCGCAGCCGGTGCGTGAGCTGCGGGACCTGACCCGGGCCCGCACCACCGCCACCCGGGAACGCTCCCGGGTCGTCCAGCGCCTGGAGAAGCTCCTGGAGGACACCGGCATCAAACTCTCCGCGGTCGCCTCCGACATCATGGGCGTCTCCGGCCGGGCCATGCTCGACGCCCTCATCCAGGGCGAACGCGACCCGCAGACCCTCGCGGAGATGGCCAAACGCAAGCTCCGGAACAAGATTCCCGAACTCACCGAGGCTTTGACCGGCCGTTTCCGTGAGCATCATGCCTTCCTGGTCCGGCTGCACTTGGACCAGTACGACCAGCTCACCACGATGATCAACCAGCTCAGCGGACGGGTCGAGGAGGCGATGGCGCCCTTTCGTGACGCCCTCGACCTGCTCGACACCATCCCCGGAATCAACCAGGCCACCGCCGAAGTGATCATCTCGGAAACCGGCGGGGACATGACCCGCTTCGCCTCCGCCAAGCACCTCGCATCCTGGGCCGGAGTCTGCCCCGGCCACCACGAGTCCGCCGGCCGCACCAAGAACACGAAAGTCCGACCCGGCAACCCCTACCTCAAAGGCGCACTCGGCCTCGCCGCGTTCGGCGCGGCGAGAACCAAGGACACCTACCTCGCCGCCCGTTACCGGCGGCTGACCGCCCGCCGGGGCCCACTCAGGGCACTGGTCGCCGTCGAGCACTCGATCATCACCGCGATCTGGCACATGCTCACCGACCACAAGCCCTACCACGAGCTCGGCGGCACCTATTTCACCCAACGCGACCCCGAACGGGCCACCCGCCGAGCCATCACCCAGCTCAACCAACTCGGCTACACCGTCACCCTCAACCCGCTGGAGACCGCAGCCTGACCCCTCCCGCGGACACCCGGCAGCCATCAACGGCCGCCGGGCACCAAGCCATGCCCACACCCACCCTGACCTGCTGCTATTTACGCGTCAGAGTTCTTCTTCGGGTAATGGCTTAGATCTGCTACCCGAAAACCGACACTGCCGATCCGTCGACAGCCAGTCCAAGGTCCAGTGCGCCGTCGGCGGATGCCTGAGGGGCAAAACCAGGCCACTTGTGTCTAGGCGTTTGCCGCACCCCATCGCCTGGCTATGGCTGACTCCTTGACCTGCGTCCCCGACGCTTGATCACCGCCAAGTGGCCCGATACAGGGCCATGAACAGCGGAAATGGCCACCTTCGGACATTTCTTCCATGGCTCCTGCTACTGCGTAGCGGTGGTGCGACACCTCATGAAGGCCGTTGCTGCGTGTCGGACTGTGTCGACTTCAAGCCAAGGGGGCGAGTTATGTTCGGGCCGATCGAGGCGCCTCGACCCGTTCGTTCCCTAGGGCCTGGAGGGCTGGGGGTCGCTGATGGGCTTGGACGCTGTTTCG
>NZ_JBFBBA010000112.1:0-2245 GCF_040682455.1 Streptomyces sp. NPDC051183 | reverse complement strand
CACGACTCGATCTGCTCGACCGTCAGCGATTGATCACACAGTCACAACAACGAGCACCGACACCAACCGTCACGCCACATGCGGTTGCAGTATTAGGCCCCGTATCTGCTCGACGAAGGTACGGCGTTCGCAGCCCAAGTTTCCGCAGGTGAACCGCCGGACCCTCAGTTGAAGGACGACCCGTCGGCCTCCGCTGGGAACATCAGCAGGAAACCGCAGGTAGGAACCGTGAACCCGGTTCGACCAGGTGCCACAGACCGGGCACACGGCGCCGTCGGCCGTGGATTGCGCATCAACGCGCACTATCGTGATGTTCACGTCTACCGACAGCACCGCAACGTCCGCGATCGACGGGAACAACAACTCCGTCAGCCGGAGCAGGACCTCTTCCACGGCTTTGTACATTCAGCCCGACTGCGTTGCCCAGGGATCATTTTCAGGCGACTTCACCCACAGCTCGAAGCGGCCCAGCAGTCACTGAGAGTGGCCGCTTCACAGAAGTTGAGCCAGAACCCGTTCTCGTGAACATCGCCTCTCGCAGCCGCCAGGTGCCTCCCGGAGCCGTGAACAGGTGCTGTCGGAAGTCGTGGACAAAGCCAATCAGCAGAGGCTTACCGCTAACCACGTCCTGATTGATCCCCGAGGCCGTATGCAGTCCCCGACTTGCAGACCGATCTCGCGCTGGCCCGCCTGGTCGGCGAGTGCCGGGAGGCGATGCGCCCCTTCCCGATCACCCCGACGGATGACGACACGCTGCACTGCACCATCGAGATGGTCGCCGACACCACCGCCGACAAGATCACGGCCGAGGAACGCGACGAACTCGCCACCGCCCTTCGCGAGCACCTCACCGGCGCCGGGCCGCTGGAAGTCACCGCTGGCAGCCCGGTCGCCAACCGTGCCGGTGCATTCCTGGACCTGTCCCCCGACGAGGGCCTAGTCGATCTGAAGGAGCGGGTCCGCGCCGCCATCCGCGAGGTCCGCGGGCACGGCGCACTGCTCCACGACGGCGGCCGACCTCACATGTCGCTCGGCTACGCCTGGGCCGAGGCATCGTCCGACACCCTGCAGACCGCACTGCGCCGGATCTCGCCCAGCCACACCCCGTTCCACATCACCGAACTCCGCCTGCTCGACGTCCTGTTCCAACAGGGCCCCCGCCCTGGCGGGCAGACGGCCTGGGAACTGTCCTGGGAGTCAGTGGCGACGATCCCGCTCGCGCATGGCTCCACCAACACCCGGCCCTGACAGACCGCAACCTGACCCGCCCCGGTGCGCAGTCCCGTCCGACTAAGCAGGTCGGGACGGAGCACCGGTAGCGTGCCGGGAACCGACCGACGACACGGAAGGAGTCCGCACGGAGATCAGCGTTCTGTCACCCTGGGTGGCAGCGCGGTCACCGCCGTGCCGCGACAACATGGGAAGGCGGCCACACATGGCACAGGACCAGGGCAAGATGCTGCGGGACCGGTTCGACGAACTCAACACGGACGGCACCGGTGTCAGCCAGAAAGACGTTCGCGCTCTTCTCGTGGACCAGGGCGGGTGGAAGGCGGCTGATGTCGACGTGGTCCTGCGCGAAGCCACTGGTGGCACTGACGCGCGGATCGACACCAACACCTTCCGCAGCATCGTTCCAGTGGATCTGGGGACGCCGACGGAGCAGAGCAAGCGGATGCTGGACGCGTTCAAGGCCATCGACACCGACGACACCGGATTCATCACGGAGGCTGAGTTCCGCCAACTCCTTCTGAACTGGGGCGACCCGCTGACCTCGCCGGAGGTTGATGAGCTCATGAAGGAGGTCACCGTGGACAGCGAGGGGCGGATCAGCTACGACTCGTACGTCACCGCGATCGTCACCGGCTACCCCCTGGCCTCTGCATAGCGGCCGGACCGCGCGCCTGGCCAAGCCGGTGCCCCCGCCGTGGTCGGCGGGGGCACCGGCTTTGTCCTGCGGCGACCGAAGCGGTCTGACGATCCGTCCCGCGTTGGCAGGTGCCCTCGCCGCTGCGAAGATCACCGCTGCACTAGATACCAGCAACCGTTCTGCACTTCGATGGCGAGCTGTCGTCGCCAGGTCGGAACCTGAACAGTCAGCGTCACGAACAAGTCTGCGATGCATCACCGCAGGTCAGCGGCGTCACGAAGGTGCTGTCACGTTGTCGGTGGGGTGATCGTCTGAGGGCGTGAGGAAGCCGTTGGCGGCTGGTTGCTCAGGCTTCGGAGGGCACGCCGGCGGCGC
>NZ_JBFBBA010000111.1:0-2339 GCF_040682455.1 Streptomyces sp. NPDC051183 | reverse complement strand
GAGGCCCTGTCTTCATGCGCGCACAACGGGAAGATCACCCCGGCGGGAAACCTGTTCGACCCGCACGTTCCATGATCGGTTGAGATACGGCTTCTCAGAAGCCCTCCTACCGCCACACTCACCCCACGGCGTGCAACGCCCTGCGCCGCTTCGACTCCGCGGCCTTCTTCGCCGCGGCCTGCGCCGCCCGCTTCTTGCGCTGCTCGGCGAGCTGGTCCTGGTACGCCGCCACCGCCCGGTGGTAGCTGTCGACGTAACCCCGGGCGTCCAGCCGCTCGTCCGAGGCCATCTCGTTCACGGCCGCGACGGCGTCCTCGAAGGAGTTGTACCCGGCCAGCATGGGGTTGATCTGATAAACCCCGTTACGGATCTTCTTCACCAGTTTGGCGAGTTCCAGACTCCGCAGCGCGGCGTTCACGCTCGGCCGGCTCAGGTCCAGCAGCCCGCCGACGGTGGCCTGGTCGATCAGGATCCGGCCGCCCGGCTCGCTCAGGGAACGCAGCTTCAGCAGCACCCGGTAGGCGGCCGGCGGGAGGTCGAGGTCGGAGAGAAGCCCATCGGCGTTGACCGCAGCGAATCGCAAGGTGCTCACTGAGCTGTCCCTTCTTCCCTGCGCTTCACCCGGCTCAGCCGACGTGAAGCGCGCTCTCTTGCCCGTTCTGCCCGCAGTTCCGCGATGGCCTGCCGCATGTGGTCCAACGAAGGGAAGCGCACCAGGTCCGGCAGGTTCGTGTCGCCACGAATCTGCGAAATGGTGCTGTGCTGCTCCACCTTCACGAACTCACCCGTCATCTCAGTACCCGGGATGAACTCCGCCACCCGATAACTGTAGGGCGGGTTGAACTGATACACACCCCGCCGCACCTTGAAGACGATCCCATGAGACATCACTGTGTGCAGCGCTTCCGAGGTCTTCGTCCGGCTGACATCCAGGATGGTAGCCATCTCCTCCTGCGTGAGCGGAATCCGGCCCCCCGCTCGCTGACAGGCGATGAGCAGCAGGATCAGCCGCAGCGGCAGGGCTTCCCGGAAGTACTGGGCGATCACCAGGAAGAACTCGAGGCTGTCCATGGAGAACGCGTTCGGCTGGTTCTCGGTCCCGTAGAACTCCAGCGGCTTGCGTTCCCCGTCCAGGGTCAGCTTCCGCGTCGGGTACCGCTTCGCGAGGCTGTCGAGATCCTTGACCGGAGCCAGCGGCTGACTCCACGCGGAGATCGCGTCATCCACCGGCAGATCGGGACGCGGCGTCCCTACCGGACTTCCCCGTCGGCGCTGTGGCTCTGATGACACGAGGCTGCTCTCCACTTCGTTGATCTGCGGAGATCAGTATGTCAACAAGGGTGACACAAGTGTCACGCTCGTTGACGTTCGGCGTGTCTTATGTCCCCCCAGGGGGGACACATCTCGGCCACCCCCTCTCCAGCACCCCCCTCCACCCCCACCGACCAACCTCACCCCCACCACCGCCAGTTCGCCGACACATCTCCCCTAAAACGTCAGCCTCACCGACCTTTTAGCCCATTTTACGTCAGCCGCACTGACGTTTCGCACGCGTTGTGTCCCCCTACGAGCGACACAACCCCCGAGATATGTCCCTTCTGAGGGGACATATCTTTTCCACCGAACCCCCTCTGACCTGCGGCAACGCATCTCCGTACCTTCTATAGGCCCGTGGTCGCCCCGCTGCGCGCACTCAACGCCGTCTCCAACGCCCTCCACCGCGCCACTTCCTGACGCCACCACACCCCCCAGCAGCCGCTACAGGATCCCTGGACCCGATGGCTACACCCCCGTGGAATCTGACTGATTCCCGTCTCTATCCACACCCAGTTTTGAATCACAGCCCCACCCCCCCATTAACGCCGTTAACGCCCCACCCACCCCACTCCCCTGACCTGCACAAACACCACAGCCTTCCCACCCACCCGAACAACCCACGCCCCACTCCGAAACACCAGCCCCCACCCCCTGGCCCAAACCCTCCACCCACCACAAACAACCAAACCCGATCACAACCTCCCAACCCCCTGCACAACCCCCACCCCAACTCCCTTAAAAGCACCCGGAGTTACACCCCACCCCAACCCCCCTCCCAGCCAAACAAGACCAAAACCACCCCCAACCCAAAACAACCCCACCCAAACCTCACCAAAAACCCGCCACACCTCTCCAGCCCAAGACCTTGGTCGGAGCGAAGCGGAGACCCAACGCTGCATCTTTCGGCGGAGCGAAGCGGAGCCGACTCGGACCAGCTCCTCGTCGGAGCGAAGCGGAGACCCAACGCTTCGGCGGAGCGAAGCGGAGCCGACTCGGACCAGCTCCTCGTCGGAGCGAAGCGG
>NZ_JBFBBA010000110.1:0-3029 GCF_040682455.1 Streptomyces sp. NPDC051183 | reverse complement strand
ACCGCACGCAACCAGATCATCCTCGCTGACGCGGTTACCGGATGCCCTGACCACGATGGTCTGATCGGCGCCATCGGTCTGGCCGTGCTGGACGGTGTCGGCGTACGACCTAAGCTCCCCAGTCGCGTACGGATGAACGTCCCCAGCTATGTCGCGGACAGGAGCACGGCTGAGGAACCTGGTTGAGATCGTCAGGCCAGCCGGAGACACTCGCGTGATGAGTGACAAGGCACCGCCTGGATCGGTCGAACGAGGTTGGGACGGGCCGTGGTACCGGGTTCGCGCGGAAACCTGGGGGGCATCGTTCCTGCCCAGCTCAGGCGAGGACTTGGACTTGGTGTGCAACGTCGATGTCTTCGTGGACCTTGAGGACGGCTCCAGGTGGAGCGCGACCGTCTTCACGGTGGCAGAAGTCGAACGCTTGATGCAGACCTGGGCAGGTACCGACGAGGCTCTCGGTGGCCGCTACTTCTGGGTCTCGGACGGCCTGATCGTCCGGGATCCGGGGATCGGCAACATGACCCAGGTGATCGCCGGGCTGATCGAAACGGACGAGTTCTCCTCGATCTTCCAGCGACTCGACGGCGACTGATCAGGCCTCCAGCCGCCGAGTGCGAAGTGGAATGTCAGGCCACGTCTGTATCCCGCTCGATGGCCTTGAGCCGGTTCTTGAGCCGGTAGCTCGGTCCGTTGATGGAGATCACGTCGCAGTGGTGCAGGAGCCGGTCGAGGATGGCCGTGGCGAGGACTTCATCGCCGAACACTTGTCCCCATTCGCTGAAAGTCTTGTTCGAGGTCAGGATGATCGAGCCTTTTTCATACCGCTTTGAGATGACCTGGAAGACCAGGTTGGCTTCTCCGCGTTCGAGGATCTCGTAGCCCACCTCGTCGACGACGAGGACGCCCGGCCGCAGGTAGGTGCCGAGCTTGTTGGCCAGCCGGCCGGCGGCTTCGGCGGCCTTGAGGTTGCGGACCATGTCGTCGAGGCTGGTGAAGTAGACCGAGTAGCCGGCCCGGCAGGCCGCGACGGCCAGAGCGACGGCGATATGTGTCTTACCTACCCCCGGCGGACCCAGGAGAGCCGCGTTCGCCTTCGCCTCGACGAACGAGAGCGTGGCCAGGTCCTTGACCTTGCGCGGGTCGAGGTCGGGCTGGAACGAGAAGTCGTACTCATCAAGCGTCTTGTGGTGGGGCAGCCGGGAGAGCCGCAGGCCCTGGCGGAAGCGGCGGTCGTCGCGGACGGCCAGTTCCTCGGAGAGGACCAGGTCGAGGAAGTCGAGGTAGCCCATCTTCGCCTCGTCCGCCCGGCGGGTGAACTCGTTGATGGTCTCAGCGAGGTGGGGCAGGCCGAGCTTGCCGGCCGTGGTGCGGATGCGGTTGCCGGTCAGCTCACTCAAGACGGTTCCTTCGTCGCGCGATGGGTGGTGAAGGGACGGGTGCCGGTCAGCTCGTCATAGACCGACAACGGTCGGCGACCGACCTCGATCCGGGTGGCCGCCCTGTTCAGCAGGGCCTGCAACGGTCCGGGCTCCTCGCCCCGCGGCCGTTCTTGACGGGGCTGGACCGGGATGTCGCCGGTGGTGGTCCGGCGGCCCTTGCCGGTCGGCAGGCCGTCCCAGTGCTTCTCGTCGACGACACGGGCACCGCGGCCGATGGCCCGGGGATGGGTCGCCAGCAGAGTGCTGCCGTGGACGTCAGCGAGGGTCGCATGCAGCATGACCTGGGACTTTGTTGCCCGGACCTCGACCAGCTGGCGAGCGCGGACTCGCCGGGCCGGCACGGAGTAGAGGTTGCCGTCGAAGGCGACCAGGCAGTCCTTGCCGACGTGCCGCAGCTGCCGTTCGGCCACCAGATACGGGGTCGGCGGCAGCGGTTTGAGAGCCGCGTGGTCCCTCGCCGCCCGCTCCGCGATGACCTCCCGGTGCGTCTTGTGGATCTGGGCCCGCCGCACGGGCACCCAGGCGGTGAACGCGGCGTCCATCTCCTCAACGGAGGAGAATGACCGGCCGGACAGAACGTGGTCGCGGACGATCAGGACCTGTCGCTCGACTCGGCCCTTTCCCTGCGGGCGGTAGGCGGCCAGCACGTCGATATCGAAGTCGTAGTGGCCGGCGAAGCCGACCGCCGCTTCTGGATGCAGCGGGACCGCCTCGCCAGGGGCGACGTGGCGGCGGACGACGGTCTTGGTCCGGTCGTAGACGATCGTCATCGGTGCCCCGCCGAAGTGGGCAAAGGCCCGGCGGTGGCAGTCGAAGAAGGTCTGCAGGTCCTGGCTGGTGGTGAAGCAGCAGAACGGGTCCCGTGAGTACGAGAGCGTCATGTGGAAGGAGTAGACCTTCGCGATACCCATGTGGGCGAGGATCTTGCCCTCATCGCCCCAGTCGACCTGGGCCTGGGCGCCCGGGATGACCTCGAACCGGCGGTGCATCCCCGCCAGTTCCTTGGGCGTGATGCCGAGTTCCTCGGCGATCCTGGGCCGGGCCGTCTGAACGTAGAGCTTGACCCGCTGATAGTTCCCGGTGAAGCCGTACTCCTGGGCCAGCCGCTCGTGGATGACCGCGGCCTTCATCAAGACCTCGGCCCGGAGCATCGAGTCGATCAGCGGCCCGAACTCGTCGATCACCCTTGCCCGCGACCGCCCGCTTGGCGACCGCCGCGGAGGGGTCGCTGGCCCGGGTGCCGAGAGGTACTTGCGGACCGTCTTGCGGTCCAACCCGGTCTCCCTGGCGATCTCCGACAGGCTCATCGCCCCGGACTCCAGCAAGCCACGAAAGCGCCGAAGCTCTAGCCAACGCTGTGGATCCAAGACCACTGCCAGCTCCCTCCGCCGCCCGTATCGACCAAGCAGCAGAGTGCCGAGCAGCAGGTCTCACCGCATCAGCAACTGTCCCTTTTCATCCGTACGAGGCTGGGGACGTTCACGTGTACACCGACAACCTTGTCGGTGATCGTGGAGATCGTCTGGCGGGAGACTTCGGCGCCATAGACCTCGGCCAGGTGGGCCTGGACCTCACCGGTCGTCAGGCCCT
>NZ_JBFBBA010000109.1:0-3402 GCF_040682455.1 Streptomyces sp. NPDC051183 | reverse complement strand
GAGCCTGTGACCTGCTCGTCTCGGACCGCCAGGCATTCAAGCGGCCGGGATCCGTTCCTCCTCCAGCGTGCTGAAGTCGACATCGAGGCGGGTGTCGTAGTCCTCCGGGGCCATCCCGAGCTCGTGAGTGGAGTAGACCCCAAACCGGTTGATGTGTTCGGTCAGGTACGGCGAGATCTTGGCCAGGTCCAACGGGTCGATCTCCCAGGCCTCGGCCTGGAGCTGGCGCACCACGTCAGCGATGTCCAGGGTGTTATGGAAGATCACCAAGTTGGCCAGGAGCGAGGTGAACTTCACGTCCTTCTCCTGCTCGACCGGGTCGTTGTGCGCCACGGTGCCGCGCTGGCCGAACCGCACCCAGTCGCTGAAGCCGTTGAACGCCTCGACCTTGTTGGTTGCGGCCGTCACCCAACCGCGCAGCGGCGCGTCCGACAGGAAATATCCGCCACAGCCGTTCTCAAGAATCGCCATCAGGGCCATGTGCCTTGCGTGATCTGGAGGTCGGCAAGGCGTCCGGGCGGTTCCGGATCGCCGATGCGCGCGTCGCGCTGAGTGCCGTCGGCGGGGCCGTCCTCGGGCTGGTCCAGCTCCGTGCCACCTCCGAGCTGGACGACGCGGCGGGCGAGCAGACGGCGGAGATGGTGCTGCGCATGCTCGGGCTGGACGCCGATTCAGCTCAGGGGCTGGCTACCCACCGGCCGCGGTCCACGGCCACCGCGGGGGCGCCCTTCAGCCGTATCTCCTCCAAGCCCTACCGGAGCACCACGAGCCGCGCCCATCCTGCTCTGGACGGCAGGCCGCGACCGCAGGCCCGCCCCCGACACACAACGCTGGAAGGAATCCATGCGCTCCCGATCACTCTTACGTTTCCGGCCCGCCCGGTCCGTCTACTGGGCGCTGTCCGCGACGGTGATAGCCACTGCGGCAGCGCTCAGCACTGGGCTTGCGGCCCCGGCCCCGAGTGCCGCCGCCACCACCGACGATGTGGTCAGCAGCCACTGGATCGGACTGGGCTACAACCAGAACCCCCAGCCGCCGAGCGGCACGAGCTGGAACACCGCCGACTGGAATCGGATGGTGTCCCGCACCGACTACATGAAACCGGGCGTGGTCCGGGTCATGTTCAACCTGCCCTGGTTCTGGAGCGGCACTGACGCGGGCGGCACCTACGACTTCACCAGCGCCGCCTATCTGAACGCCGAGAAGGTGATCAAGCACTATGTGGACGAGGGCGTACCCGTTGTCAGCGGGCTGTTCGGCATCGACAACCTGACCTACACCTCCCCGAACACGGCCGCCGTCCAGACGACGCTGGTCAAGCACCTGCAGGCCGTCGGCGCCGCGCCGGCGTACTGGGTCGGTGTCAACGAGCCCAACGTCGCCAACGATTCGAAGTCCCATACGTACGCCGACTGGCAGACAGCGACGACCACCCTCGCGTCCGCCTTCGCAACCGCCGGGGTGGACACCACCAGAACGGTCATCTCCGGCGCCGACAGTGCCGAGGCCGGTATCAGCTCCTATGGCGGTGACCTCGGCCGCCAGACCGCACCCGAGTGCAATTCTGGGTGCGACGCAGCCCTGGTCTGGAAGCTCGCCGCACTCAACACGTTCACCGCACAGATCTACGCGGACAGCGCCACCGACACGGCGATCACCTTCCAGACCTCGTCGGACGGCACAGCCTGGAAGAACCTCGCAGTCCCGCCGCCAACGCCGGTCGCCCAGGTCACCGGCAAGAACGGAGGCGGAATGTGGAGCTACACGTACACCGCCTCCGGCATCACCAGCAGCAAGTACCTCCGCCTGTCCGTGGCCTCCTCGACCCTTGAGCACTCGATCGGGTCGATGCACATCGCCAACAACAACACGACTGTCGACGATCCGCTCGACGATCTGACGCAGACACAGGTCGACATGGACACCGGCACCTGGAAGGGCAACAACTCCTGGTGGCTGCGCTCCGCACAGAGCGGCCTGCTGGGAGCGAGCGAGGCCCACTTCTACGGCCAGGAGCTCTACGGCGCAGACCCGGCCTACGTCGAGCCCGTGATGAACAAGGCGGTGTCCCAGATCCGGCTGGCGACGCTGGGCGGTCCGGTGTTGCTGGGGGAGACGGGGATGAAGGCCCTTCAGTACCCGGACGGCAACAAGGACTACCGCTTCGCGCTCGACACGACCCAGCCGTTGCGCATGGCGGACCTGGCAGTGCAGGAAGCCCGCAGCGGCGTGGACGGAGCGGCAGCCTGGTGCCTCGACGGCTATGCCTCGACCACGTTCTGCGGGATGTGGGGGCGGGGCAACGACGACCCTGACAAGGTGTCGGCCCACTCCACGGCGCTACGGCCGTGGTTCTACACCTGGAGTCTGCTGACCCGGTACCTGCCGACCGGGTCCACCATCCATGCGCCGGCCGAGCCGACGGGCGTGCGCGTGCTGGCTGCACAACTGCCCGGCGGCGGCTGGACGTTCGTCCTCGTCAACCGCACGTCCGTCACACAGACGGTGAGGCTGACCGAGCCTACCGGGTGGATTACCCTCAACAAGTACCTCTACACCGATGGTGCCACCCCGAGCACCGACGCAAACGGCTTTCCCACAAAGGTCGGCACGCTGACGAAGAACTTCACCAACGGACAGACGCTGACGGTGGGTGCCAACTCCGTCCTGGTGCTCACCACCGCGTCGTGAGTGAGCCCCTGACGACCGGGGGCTGAACGTCTGAGGGTGTCGGCTGCTGTAGTGGCTGTCACGGTTCACGGTGCCGACACCCGGGCGGATCCGTCGCCCACCCGCTGGGCCCACGAATCGGGCCTGATCCACGCCAGGCTCGGCGACGTCGCCGCTGCCGAGGAGCACCCACGGACGTGATGTGGGTCGGGTGGGCGACGGTCGTCCAACAGCGGAGGGGAAGTGGGGGTTGACGCTTCGTCTGCCGCACCCGCGGCAGGAAGGCCGCCGCGAAGTACCACACCCCCCGCTTCGTCCTCGTCCCCGCGCTTCGCGAGGAACTCGAAGTCCTCGTCCCCGCCGACCGCCACCCCAGCCGCGCGTGGAAGCAGGGTCCGGCGCTCGCGATCGTGCCCGTGACGCGAACCGAGCGGCCGGTCCGAATCGGGTACGCGAGGACGTCGACCGCCCGACAGGAGCCCGCGAGCCAGCTCGAAGCCCTTCACCGGGCGGAGTGCCACAAGGTCTTCAAGGGGCAGATCAGCACCCAGCCTCGGGGACCAACGGAACAGCCAGTATCGGTGAGATTGATCTTGGACCGAACTCGGTCAGGTTTGCAGGCCCCGGCATCGACCTCCGGGGGCCTCGTCCCCGGAGGTCGGGCCGACGGATCATGCTGTGTACGTCAACTCAAGGTCATCGTCGACATCGGATGAACCGATGGGGTTGTGG
>NZ_JBFBBA010000108.1:0-3403 GCF_040682455.1 Streptomyces sp. NPDC051183 | reverse complement strand
TACAAGCCCTTCGGCGAAGCAGGCGACACCGGCGAACGCTCCATCCTCCTCGAACTCCGCGTCGGCTGACCACCGCACCCACGCAGCCCGCTCCGCCTCGCTCCGTTCTCTGTTCACAAGGAATTTCCATGTCTGCTCTCCGTCCGCACACCAAGCGGATGACCGGCCTGCTCGCCACCGCCACCGCAGTCACCACCGGCCTGATAGCCGCCGGCCCCGCCCAGGCCCTCGTGGGCCCCGAGGCCCCGGCCGGCCAGCACGCCTACACGGCGAAGCTGACCATCGGCGACGACGCGAACAGCCGCGCCTGCACCGCCGCGGTCGTCGACCAGTGGTGGGTGGCCACCGCCGCCAGCTGCTTCGCGGGCACGGCGGGCGAGCAGGTCCCGGCAGGCAAGCCGGCGCTGAAGAGCACCGCCACGCTCAGCAACGGTCAGAGCAGCGCCATCGTGGAGCTCGTGCCGCGGGCCGACCGCGACCTGGTCCTGGCCCGCCTCGCCGTTCCGGCCACCGGCATCGCCCCCGTCAAGCGCGCGACCACCGTCCCCGCCGCCGGAACCGACCTGACCGCGGCCGGGTTCGGCCGTACGAAGACCGACTGGGTGCCGGGCAAGGCGCACACCGGCACGTTCACCACGAACACCACCGACGCCACCACCCTCGCCATCACCGGCAAGGGCACCGACGTCCTGTGCAAGGGCGACACCGGCGGCCCGCTGCTGAACGCCGCGGGCGAGCTCGTCGGCATCAACAGCCGCTCCTGGCAGGGCGGCTGCTTCGGCACCGACGCGGCCGAGACCCGTACCGGCGCCGTCTCCGTACGGACCGACGACCTCGGCGCCTGGATCGCCGCGACCGCCGACCCGCTGCTCATCCGCCCCGGCCAGACCATCGCCTCGGGCACCACCATCGTCGGCCAGCACCTGAAGCTGTCCATGCAGGCCGACGGCAACATGGTGATCTACCACAAGAGCGGCGGCGACGGTAAGGGCGCGGCGATCTGGTCGACCAACACCTACGGCAACCCGGGCGCCTACGCGATCATGCAGGAGGACGGCAACTTCGTCGTCTACAAGAAGGACGGCGGCGAAGGCAAGGGCGGCTCGCTCTGGTCGTCCAACACCTACGGCAACGGCACCGAGAACCGCGGCTCCTTCCTGACCTTCCAGAACGACGGCAACCTCGTCGTCTACAAGAAGGACGGCGGCGAAGGCAAGGGCGGCAACATCTGGGCCTCGGGCACCTGGGCGCGCCCCAACAAGATGACCGGCGGCTGGCAGTACCCGGCCCCGTTCTGGGTCGACGCCGGCAGCAAGATCCTCATGGCCGACCGGGGTGGTCGCCTGATCATCTGGGACAAGACCAAGGCCAAGGAGGTCTGGACCTCCAACGCCTACACCGGCGAAGGCGGCCACCTGGACATGCAGAACGACGGCAACCTCGTCCTGTACAAGAAGGACGGCGGCGACGGCAAGGGCGGCTTCGTCTGGTCCAGCAACACCTTCGCCGCCGGGGCCTACGCCCACTTCCAGAACGACGGCAACTTCGTCATCTACAAGAAGGACGGTGGCGAGGGCAAGGGCGGCGCCATCTGGCACACCAACACGTGGCAGTGACCGGCACCCGGTGAAGACCTCGGCCCGTGCTGCGTCGAAGCAGCACGGGCCGTTGGCCTACTCCGCGTCGGCCGCGGCGAGCGAGCGCCGTTGGCCGGCGGAAGCGGGCGAAGCGGCCAGGACCCGGGCCATGCGGGTCATCAGCTCGCGGTCCTCGTCCTCGGCCGCACGCAGTTCGAGAGCGGCCCGGGAGCTCCTGGGCTCGTCGGCGGGTGACTTGCGTACGCGGTCGGCGGCCGCCACCCCGAACATGGCGGTGAGTCCGGTGGCGACGGCGTCCCGTTCGGACGCCCCCTGGGCCACGGCTTCGCGGTAGGCGGCCTCGCGTACGCCGTCGTCGCAGTACGCGCGCAGACGGAGCATGCCGTCACGGATGTTGGTCAGGCGGTACATCAGCAGTTGCTCGGGGCTGGAGTACCAGGGCGTGGTGAGGAACATCTGCTTGCCGGGTACCCCGCCGGACGGGCCGACCAGAACGCTCAGGGGGCGCAGGGCCGCGAAGGTCCGCCAGGGCCGCCAGACGCGCTCGACCAGCCAGGGTCCGAACACCGGCAGCAGGAAGCCGCACATGCACACTCCCGCGTTGAGGGAGATGAAGGACCCGGCCATCCGGTTGACCACGTCCCAGTCGCGGCCGGCCCAGCGGGCGCCGATGGCGGTGAGCTTGGCCACACCGAAGACGACGTTGACGAGGAACCCGACCACCAGGAAGATCAGCCCGATCTTCAGCGACCGGCCGACCGAGGACACGGCGGTCCCGTGGGTTTCCCTGCTGATCTCCAGCGCCCACCTCCAGCACACGACCGTGGTGGCGAAGGCGGCGACCGTGTGCGCGACCAGGTAGAGGACGAGCATCTCGCCGATGAACGGGGTGGTGGCGTAGTAGGTGTCGAAGTCCCTGGGTCGCTCCACCGGGGCCTCACCCGCGATGAAGCACCCGATGATGGCCACGATCACGATGCCGTAGGCGAGGACCCAGGCGCGGACGCGACGCCTGGTGCGCGTCTCGACCCTGGAGTCCTCGCGCCAGTTCTCCACCAGCACCAGGCAGGCACACGAGTAGGCGCACAGGATGCAGTAGACCAGCGGCGCCGAGAAGTTGCTGATGCCGGTGAACCGGTTCACCACCGCGATCGTGGGCGGCGCGGAGAAGGCGAATGCGGCGCAGGCCATGGCGAGCAGGGCGTTCACGGCCCGGACCATGGGGCTGCGCCAGCCCCTCACCAGGGCGGGCAGCTTCGCCAGCAGGACGACGCCCAGCGCGACCGCGGGCACGTAGAAGTTGACCCCTTCCCCCATGATCAACCTTCCACGTTCTCGCCAACCGGATGCGCCGTTCCATCGCACCGTCCCCCGACCACGCGACAGTAACGATCTCATCAAGAGTTATCAAATACGGCGGCGGTTACCGAAAGTAACGAGGTGGCACATGAAGGATCAACCACAGTTGAACCCTTCTCACTCGCGGTTGAAGGATTTGGATTAAGCCGCTACCGTCTCCTCCGGAAGATCGAGGCCACCGGACCATTCGTACCGGCCTCCGCCCCGCGTTTCACTCCCGATTCCGTGACCACGGGACCGGCAGCAGTGCTGCGCCCGCGGTGGGGGCACGTGGCCAAGGGCTGACCACTCCGAATCTGTATCAGAGGGCTGCGCGCCGCGCTCGGCCCTTCCTGCACCAGGGGGATAAAAATGGCGATAACCCGTGCCCGCAAGGCACTGTTCACCGGTCTCGTCGGCACCGCCACGGTGCTCACCGCGGTCACCACGCTCGGCGTCGCCTACGC
>NZ_JBFBBA010000107.1:0-3834 GCF_040682455.1 Streptomyces sp. NPDC051183 | reverse complement strand
CAGACTCTTTCGTGTCCGATTCCCGGTCGAAGCGGGTTTCGCTTTCCAGGTTTCCGCTTTCGCGTTTCCCTTTCCGGCGAGTCCGACTCTATCAGAAGTTTTCCACCGGATTTCCCGGCTTCAGATTCCTGGATGAGGAGTCGAGTGTCCCCCGTTCAGAATTCACTTCCTGGGGGGTGTTGCCGAACTGTTCAGCTCCAGGCAACCGTTTGACTCTACATCACGGCGTCGGAGCGAGTCAAAACGCCCGCGGCCAGGCCGCGTCGGCGCCTGTTGTTGCAGGTCACGACCGGCTTCGTGTGATTCGTCCACGCGGGTCTCGACGAGCATGGGCTTCTTCAGAGACCAGCCCACCGAGCCCCTGCTGGCGTGCGGTCGCACCTTCATCAGCCTTCTTCGGGGCGAGCTCCCGCCCGGGCACCACAGCTCGGCGTGCTGAGCGACGTAACTACAATCCCCGCACTTCAACCGTATAGCGGGCAGGGGGCCTTGCCGCAAGACCCCCATAAGGGGCGAAAATCGCTGCCCACGTGCCGGAGACCCGGCGCGAGACGGGAGCGAGATGCGTTTTCTGTTGTCCACGATCGGGTCGCGCGGAGAAGTCCAACCGGTGGTGGCACTGGCCGTGCGGTTGAAGGCAATGGGTCAGGATGCCGTCGTCTGCGCGCCCCCCGACTTCCGCGGATGGGCCGAGTCCCTCGGCATCGCGTACGTCCCCGTAGGGCCGGAGCTCCGCGGGACCGCAAAGCAGCGCGCCGGCGCCATCCCCACGCCCGAGCAGCGCCGCCGGATGATCGAGGGCACGGTCACCGCGCAGTTCGAGGCGGTCCGCGCGGCCTCCCAGGGCTGTGACGTCATCGTGGGAGGCGGAGCACTGGCCGTCGCCGCGCACTCGGTGGCCGAGCAGCGGGGCATCGGCTACGTCTACGCCGCCTTCGCCCCGATCACCCTGCCCTCCGCGCACCACGCACCACCCGTCTTCAGGATGCTCGGACAGACACCCGCGCAGGAGGGGACCGTCGACAACCGCACCCTCTGGGCCGAGGACGCCGACCGCTGGAACGCCATGTGGGGCACGGCCCTCAACGGGCAGAGGGCAGCCGCCGGCCTGCCGCCGGTCGAGGACGTCCGTAGCCACATCTTCACCGACTCCCCCTGGCTCGCCGCCGATCCCACTCTCGCGCCCTGGCCGGAGGCATCCGGCCAGGACACCGTCCACCAGACCGGGGCCTGGGTCCTGCCGGACGACCGGCCGCTGTCCGCCGACCTGGAGGCGTTCCTGGAAGCCGGCGAACCTCCCCTCTATTGCGGGTTCGGCAGCATGCGCGCGCCCGAAGGCGTCACCGGGACGGTGATCGCTACGGCCCGCGCGCTCGGACGGCGCCTGGTCCTGTCCAGCGGCTGGGCCGACCTGTCGCTCTTGGACGACGAACCCGACTGCCTGTCGATCGGCGAGGTGAACCAGCAGGCTCTGTTCCCACGGGTCGCCGCAGTGGTGCACCACGGCGGCGCCGGCACGACCACCGCTGCCGCGGCATCCGGGACACCACAGGTGGTCGTCCCGCAGATGTTCGACCAGTTCTACTTCGCCCGACGCGTCGAGCAGCTCGGCATCGGCAGCGCCCACCCGGCCGGCGAACCGACCCCCGACTCCCTGCTCACCGCCCTGCGTCACGCCCTCGACAGCGAAGTGGCGGACACGGCCCGTACCGTCGCCGGCGAGGTCCGCACCGACGGTGCGTCGACGGCCGCCCGCCGACTGATCGGGATGCAGTAGGAGGACCGCAGTCACATTCGCGCGGGGTGCCGGGTCAGAGGGGTGACGGACGCAAGAACCCCGTAAAACACCTGATCGGAGTACCTCTGATGTCGACTGCCTACGTGATCGCGACCCTGTTCGGCGCGCTGATGGCCGGGTTCTCGGCCGGCTCGGTCTTCTTCAACGCCAAGTGGGTCGTCGAGCCGCTCGCCGAGTACGGCGTCCCGCGCGCCTGGTGGACCTGGCTCGGCATCGCCAAGGCGGCGGGCGCCGTCGGCCTGCTGGTGGGACTGGCCGTCCCCGCGATAGGGGTGGCCGCCGCCATCGGCCTGGTCCTCTACTTCACCGGCGCCGTCATCGCGGTGATCCGGGCCCGCTCGTACGCGCACATCCCGTTCCCCGTCATCTACGCCGCCCCCGCGGTGGCCGTCCTGGCCCTCATAGGTTGACGCGCTTGAGGTACACGCGGCTGCGGTGGGGGACGGTCTGGTACCAGACCATCAGGTGCTCGTCCTCGTACGTACGCAGCCGCATCGGATGCGGGTCCTCGTAGAGGCTGCCGTCCTTGGGGTCGATGGCCATGGCGGCCAGGTCGACCAGGCCGTCCAGGACGGCAGTGACGAGCTTCTGGTGCTCCGCGGACATCTCGCCGAGTACCCACAGCCGACTGGGATCGCACTCCCAGGCCCAGCCGTTGTCGTTCTCGACGCCCTCGCCGCGCAAGGTCACTGGCCGATCTCCCGCTGGGCCTCGGCGAGGATGCGGCTGCTGGTCTCCATCGCGGCCCGGAACTCCTGTTCCGTCGCGGTGGGGTCGCCCACGATACGTTCGGCGTCCTGGAGGGCCGCCGACCGCGCGGGCCAGCGGTGGATGGCCACATGGGTGGCCCACTTGATCAGGAAGAACCGCAAGGGGTTGATCGCCCCGGTCTCCGCGGCCCGGTCGAACGCCTCGTTGCACTCCTTGTCGAGCACGACGAGGCTCGGCATGTCGATCCGCCGCACGGCGTCCCGCAGGGCCTCCCGCGTCATGGCCGGCTGAGGGATCAGCGGCCCGCCGTCTTCCAGTTGCTCTGCAGTCATGGTGTCCTCCAGGGGAACGCGGCCAGGATACCCAGCCGTTCTCGCAGCGAGCCCGCTCGGAGATCCCCCGTACCCCGGAGGGCCGAGAGACGGGTTGCCGGTGCGACGATGCGGGAATGCGCGGGCTCCATTCGTGGACAGCGGGTGGCTGCGGATCTCCGGGAGCCCGAATGGTGCCGGCCTCGGAGGACCGCCCAGCCCGGCCGAGGTCAACGCGATGCCCGCGGCATTCGATCCGGCGTGGCACGCGGGTGCGGGCCTCGTGGTTGCGCACGACGTGCTGGGCGGTGCCTTCGTCCTCAACGGAGCGATCCCCGTGAGGCCGGTCGGCCCGGTGAACCGGGCGAGATCCTCTACTTCGCCCCCGACGCCCTCAGCTGGCAGGCCCTGGGCGCCGGCCACTCGGCATGGCTGTCCTGGATTCTCTCCGGAGGGCTCCAGGAGTTCTACGAGGACTTGCGATGGGACGGCTGGCGCAACGAGGTCTCCGTGCTGAACGGCCGACAAGGACTGTCGCTCTACCCACCGCTGTGGTCGGCCGAAGCTCGCCGGGACCTGTTGGCGACCAGCCGTCGTACGGTGCCCATGGCGGAACTCCTGGGCCTGAGCCGCGACTCGAGCCTTCAGCTCGACGGAGTCGATCCGGGGCTGGCCAGGGGTCGAGCAGCGGTCCGCAGTGGTCGCCGTGGTGCCGGTGAACTGGATGCGCGAGTCCAGGTGCCCGCCAGCGCCGTCGAACTGATGGAGCACCGCGCACCAACGCTTCTGGGACTGCCAGTCGTCGCCACTCCAGCCCTCGGGGAAAGCCGCAGTAACCGAAGCGAGGAATCCCGGCCGGCTTGCCTGCACCCCAATGCAATCTCAAATGCGGCAGCCGGTACGCCATTCGGCGATCGGGCCGTAAACGCAGAAAAGCCCCGCACCATAAGGTGCGGGGCTTTCCCACAATGATTGTTCGGCGGCGTCCTACTCTCCCACAGGGTCCCCCCTGCA
>NZ_JBFBBA010000106.1:0-4039 GCF_040682455.1 Streptomyces sp. NPDC051183 | reverse complement strand
CTTCGTTGCATCCGGTCGCGCGGCCATCCACCATCGTCACACCGCCGTGACCTGCACACTCACGAGATCACCGCGACTTTGCAATCGCCCTGCTCACGGTAGTGGCACGAGAATGCTCGGCATTCCCGCTGTCGCCGACCGGGTGGCGCAGACTGTGGTGGCCCGGCATCTGATGCGAAGGGTGGAGCCGATTTTCCATCCGGACAGCTATGGATACCGGCCCCGACGGTCTGCCCTGGACGCGGTGGGAAAATGCCGGGAGCGGTGCTGGAAGAAGGACTGGGTGGTCGAGCTCGACATCCAGAAGTTCTTCGATAGCGTGCCCTGGGACCTGCTCGTCAAGGCGGTGGAGATCCATACGGATGCCGTCTGGGTGAAGTTGTACGTGCGCAGGTGGCTCGCCGCCCCGCTCGTCATGCCCGACGGATCCCTGGTGAAGCGGGAGCGCGGGACGCCGCAGGGCGCCCCGGTGTCTCCCGTGCTGGCGAACCTGTTCCTGCACTACGCGTTCGACGTCTGGATGGCTCGGGAGTACCCGACCGTGCAGTTCGAACGCTACGCGGACGATGCGGTGCTGCACTGCGTCTCCGAACGCCGGGCCCGCGAGGTCCTGGCGGCGCTGACGGACAGGATGGTCGAGGTCGGGCTGGAGCTGCACCCGGACAAGACCCGGATCGTGTACTGCAAGGACGGCACGCGCCGCGGCTCGTACGAGCACGAGGCGTTCACGTTCCTCGGATACGCCTTCCGCGCCAGGAGAAGCCGGAGTCGGCACGGGAACTTGTTCCTGTCGTTCGAGCCGGCGATCAGCAGGGAGGCCCTGACCAGGATCGGGCGGGAGGTGCGGTCCTGGAACCTGCACCGGCGGTCCGACCTGACCTTCAGTGAGATCGCCCGACCGATCAATCCGATGGTGGCGGGCTGGCTCAACTACTACGGCCGGTTCCGGCCGTGGGAGCTGCACTCCTTCGTCATGCGCATCAATGCCTACCTGGTGCGCTGGATCCGCAAGAAGTACAGACGGCTCGCGGGCAAGCGGAAGGCGCTGGCAAAGCTGCGGGAGATCGCGAAGCGGTACCCCCGCATGCTCGCCCACTGGCGCTTTTCACCCACGCAGGGAGCCCTATTGATCTGAGATCAGAGCGGCAAGAGCCGTGTAACGGGAGACTGCTACGCACGGTTCTGTGAGGGCCGGGAGGTGAGATCCCTCCCGGCTACTCGACCCGTTGATCTGCTTGCCGCCGTCGTAGCCGCGGCTGTCGGTGCCGACGACGGCGTCCGCCTTGACCGACTGCGAGTCGATCACCCCGGCCGTGGGCTCCGCATCCTTGCCCAGCTTCTCGCGGACCCGCGCACGCAGCCGGTCGTGGAACTCCTTGACCGGGCCATGGTCGCGCCAGCGGCGGAAGAAGGCGTATGCCCGGTCCCACGGCGGGAAGTCCGCCGGCAGGGCACGCCACTTGATTCCGTTGTCGACCAGGTAGCGGATCGCGTCCAACATTGCGCGGTGGCAGTACGCCTCCGGCTGCCCGCCGCGGCCGCGCATCCAGCCCGGCACCGGCAGCAACGGCCTCACCCCGGCCCACTCGGTGTCCGTCATGTCCGTCGGATAGCGACGCTCACGCACCCCGTTGTCAGCGGCGTTTCCGAACCGGTGAGCCAGACAGTCACACGCGAGGGTGACCGGGGTGGACTGCGTCTTGGCGGTCGCGTACAACTGCGACAACAGGGCCTCCTGGAATGCTCGTTGGCGTAGACACCCTCTGAGCTACCAAGAGGCCCTGTTCTCATGCCCGGCGCCGACCGCGATCACCCGATCGAGACTCCCGTTCGAAACGCATCTCTCAAGATCGGAACGACAACAGCTTCTAACCCACACCCCCCAAGGCCCCCAGCCCACCCGGCTGGGGGCCTTTCCCACGGGAGGCCGAACACACGGTGCAGCACTCACACTCCTCCTGACCGGACGCATGCAGCTCGAACCCAGGACCATGCCCCGCGCCCGATCGGCTGAGGGGATCATCCTTCCGAGCGATGACGAGACGTCCCCCGCCTCTTCTTGGTCAGGCGATCGCTCTGAATCTGCTGCCACAGCTCGAACAAACGCAGATCTGCTGCGCTGGGGGCCGGAATCGGCTCTTCGCGCTGCCAGGCACCCAGCCACTCCAGCGAACTCTTGAGCACTGCGTTCATCGAGTCCTTGTTCATCGCGCCGGGATGAATCGCATTCACCGCCCACCAATGGTTCAGGATCTCGAGCACGTCCAGAATCCTGGTCCGCAGCACCTCGTGGCGGAGCGTGTACGCGGCCACCTCGGCCGGCGCGAAGATTTCCTCGAACCCGGCGTTCCAGTCACTCTCTCTCGCCGTGGTCATCAGCCCGACCCAGGCGATCCGGTCCCGAGCCTCACCACCGCCGAACTCGACCGGCATACCGGCCAGATGGCGGCGCATACGAATGAGCTCACCGGCCAGCGCAGCTGCGGCCGCCCCTTCTCGCGCTTCGCGCCGTTCTCCGGCCAGCCTCGTCTGCTGGTAAACGGTAGCCCTGAAGGACAACATCGCACCGATGAGCGTCCCGCCGAGCCCGAACGCGGCCGTAATCCAGTCACACATCCACCAGGGTCCCGCCGGCCACCACCACCAGGTACCGCCAACCGAGTCATCCACGAAGGTCGGGTAGCCCGGGGCATCTCAGCCCCGGGCTCCCACAGATCCGTACGTGACAGTCGCCCGTCAGCGCTCCAGTGAGGTTGTGCTTGCCCAGGGCTGAGACGTCTCGTCGCGATGGTCAAGGACGCGCGTAACATCCGTGCGGGCGTTCGGTTCACGGTCGCCCTGTCATACGTCCACCGCACAACAGGAGATCTTCCCGTGGCCGTTCCCGGCTCCGGCGGGCGGAGCCTGCCCGCTCGCATAGGCCCGTACCGGCCTGTTCACCGCATCGGCTCGGGCGGCATGGGCACCGTCTACTTTGCGTACGGCCACCGCAGTCAGCCGCTCGCGGTGAAGATCCTGCACGAGGACTTCGCCCACGACACAGAGCACCGCAAGCGGTTCGCCCGGGAGATATCCACGCTCGTGAAAGTGCAGGGACCCTTCCTGCTGCCGTTGATCGACGCCGACGCGAACGCTGGCCGGCCATGGTTGGCGACTCCCTACGTTCCCGGGCACACGCTCGAACGGTACGTTCGCGCGCACGGTCCCCTCACCGGGGCCAATCTCCTCACCTTTGCCACCGCGACTGCCCACGCACTGGCGTGCATCCATGCTGCGGGGGTGGCGCACCGGGACCTGAAGCCGGCGAACGTGATCCTGGCGCAAGACGGACCACGGGTCCTCGACTTCGGAATCGCCCATCACCTGGACGCCACCGCGGTCACCAGAACGCGGATGACGACCGGTACCCCCGGCTGGATGGCCCCCGAGCAGTTCACCGCAGGGCGCACGGTGACGGCGTCGGACGTGTTCACGTGGGGGCTTCTGGTGGCGTACGCCGCATCCGGACGGCACGCCTTCGGTACTCCGACCGGAATCGATCACCGCATCGTCCACGCCCAGCCGGACCTGTCGGGGATCCCCGCCGGTCTGCTGACAGAGGTGACCGCGGCCCTGTCCAAGAATCCGGACGACCGTCCCGACGCCGTAACCCTGTCCGGGATCCTGGCGGACGCCCACAACCCGCAAGGCACCCTCGTGTTCCCGACGATGGCGTACACGCGGGTTGCCGGCAACCCGTCCCCGGTGCGGACGCTGGAACCCTCCGACTGGTCGGTGCCTGTCCCGGACACTGATCTCTCCCGGCTCTTTCGGTCCCCGTATCCGAGACCGGGAAAAGCCGCCGATCCGAGCGTTCCCTACAACCCGTTCCAGGCTCCGCCGGAGCCGCCACGTCCGCCCGGCACCCGGAAACGGCCCGGTCGGGCCGCATGGGCCATCCCGGTCCAGGGCTGATTCATTGTCGTGTTGATCATGCTGCGTCGCAGGTCAGGGATAGTCCGAGGAGGTCGAGCGGGCGGGTGAAGGGCGTGTAGGAGAC
>NZ_JBFBBA010000105.1:0-4126 GCF_040682455.1 Streptomyces sp. NPDC051183 | reverse complement strand
GGCCCAGTTCGCCGCCGCCCGCACCGCCCGCATCCGGGCCCGCGACCGCTTCACCGCCAGCGCCCGCGCGGCAGCCTGGCGCACGCTCCGCCCCGCCATAGAGGGGGCGACCAGCCGATGACCACCAGTGCCCCCACACAGCCCCTGCCCGACCCGTACACCGACCCCGCCGCGCACCTCGTCGCCCGCTGCCGCCAGCTCCACCAGGCCAACACCGAACTCGCGGGAGCCTTCCTCCACTCCGCCGCCCCCGGCGTACGCGCGCTGTGGCCCACAGCCTCCCGCGTGATCTTCGACCGCACCTCCCACGACGCCGACCCCCGCCAGCAGGTCGTGTTCCTGCGCATCGAGGACGCCTACGGCTCGGAACTCGCCACGCGCCAGGACGCCGACGCACTCGACCGCCAGGACCAGCCACTGCTACGCGACGCGCTCAGCGAGGTCTACAGCGCCGTACTGCACTGGAACGCCGGAGCGGTCCCCGGCGCCCGCCCGTGGAGCGTGGAGAGCACCTACGGATTCCAGGACGGGGCCACGCCGCCGTTCCTGTGCACCGTGACCCTTCCCCCGGCGGCCCGGCCCACGAGTTGACGCACCCCACCGCTTGAAGTAGAATAGCAAATGTCGAAACAGGGAGGGCAACCCTGGATCGGACACCGCGAACCATCGAAACGAGGAACCCCCACCATGGGCTACACCCACTCCTTCGCTTACACCCCCCAGGCGGAAGCCTTCCGCAGCAACTGGCTCCAGCTGCGCCTGGACGCGGCGGCCGTCGTGGACTTCACCAAGAAGGCTGGTGTTGCCCTGGCCGCGCCGGACGGTACCGGAGCGCCGGTGATCAGCGAAGACCTGATCGCCTTCAACGGGCGCGGCGACGAGGCGTGCGAGGGCTTCTGCCTGGAGCTCGCCCCCCGGACCCTCTCGCGGCTGGGCCCGTTCGCCTGGAGCTTCACCAAGACAGCGCGCCTCCCCTACGACATGGCCGTCACCGCCGTCCTTCTGCGCGCGCACACCCTCATGCCCGAGGTGTTCGCCATCGACAGCGACGGCGAATGGCGCGAGGACTGGCAGGAGGCCCGCGCCATCCATCAGGCACTGTTCGGCGACCCGGGCGCCGCCGACCCGCTCACGGACACCACCATCGGCCCCGTGGCCCTCCGTAGCTGACCCACCGCCGCCTGGGGTCCGCGCCCACACCCGCGCGCACCCCGGACGGCGACGACCAGCCACAGCGCGCCGGCGCGCCCGGACGATCGTGCCCCCGCCGTTCGGCGACGGCTCCGCCGCCCCGGCGCGGCCCGGTGCGCACGTTGGCGCCCTTCACTCCGCCCCGCCCCGCACGTGCCCACCAACGACCCCGAGGTCCTTCATGAGCATCACCATGTCCGAAGCGAGCGCCACCACCCTCCGCATGGCGGTCGAGTCCGCCAAGGCGGCCGCCGCGGCAACGGCCCACACTGCGGCCATGATCATGATCGAGGCGGGCGGCGGCCAGGGCAGCATCCACCGGGCATGGAGGGGCGAAGGCCCCGACGCCCTGTGCCTGGTCACCGCCCCCTCCTTCAGCGGGCGCATCCATGCCGGATCGCACGGCGACCGCGTCCAGATCACCCTTCCCAGCCTCACGCCGGCCGCGTACGAGCAGATGCGCGCCTGGGCCCAGGACCGCGACGACTGCCACCACGATCTCGACTGCGACTGCCTGAAGGACCCGTGGCCCACGCTCGCCACCCTCTCCGAAGACGGGGAAGAGCGCGACATCGACTACCGCAACGACCGCGAGTACGCGCGCGGAAGCGCCCGCCTGGCGTTCGGGCGCGTCACCGTCAACCTTGACGACGAGGCCGTGTCCGTGGCGGACACCCTGATCCGCATCGCCCGCCACCACGCCTGACGCGACCAGCGGTCAACCGACCCACCGCCCACCTGCGAAAACCTGATGGGGAGTTGACGCCCACCCTCCCCGTCAGGTAGATTAGTCAATGTCGAAACAAGGAGGGCAAGCCTTGGTCGACCGCCACCCACCATCAGTATCGAGGAGCACCCATGTCCCGCACCGACCGCGCCGAACGTGACCGCAAGTACTTCGATGAGCGCCTGAAGGTCGCCGCCGAGGCCGGCCGCAAGGACGCCCGTCGCTACGCGAGCGACTGGTGGGACCGCCTGCACAGCGACGAACTGACGGCGGAGAACGTCCGGATGGAGGGCTTCTTCGAGCACATCACCGGCTATCAGTACCAGGTCGAGCTGTGGACGGAGCTGATCGAGGCCCTGTCCGTCAGCTGGGACGCCGTCGCGACGTGGCACGAGCAGGTGGCCAAGGCCGAGCGGAACGCCACCCCGACCGGGGGCGGCATGGGAAACCCCGTCGCAGACGCCCGGCGGTACCTCTGGCGTGACGCGAACGAGAAGTTCGCGCAGTACGCCGCCGACCGCTTCCGTCGCGTCCGCTGACCCGCCCCGCGCTTCGGGCCCGATCGGCGATGGAGCCGGTCGGACCCGAAGCGGAGTTGACACCACGCCCACATGAAGTAGAATAGTCCATGTCGGAACGGGGAGGGCAAACCTCGGTCCGGACACCGCGAACCATCGAGCGAGACGAGGGAACATGTCCACCGCACTCCGCCCCGCCATCGGCCCCCGCATCCTCCAGACCACCAGCGAGAGCGCCTACGCCGAACTGAGCGAAACCCACGTCCGCAAGATCGGCGGCACCTTCTACCGCTTCCACCGCTGGGACTACCGCTCCGGCGACAGCTTCGTCGACGTGTCCGTCCCCGACGAGACCACCCGCGTGGTGATCGACCTCTTCCCCGACTTCGCCGACATGCCCGAGCACTTCGGGTGGACGCTCAAGCGCCAGTTCGCCAGCTACATGTTCGACTGAGCCGCCCGCCGGGGCGGTGACGGCACCGCCCCGGCCGGAGGCCCCCGCGCCGCCGGACCCGGACCCGGACCCGGACCCGGACGCGGACCCCAGCCCAACACACCGCAGCGAGGAACGATGCCCACGCCCGCCGGCCCCCACGACCCCGAGCACCCGACACCCCCGAAGAGCGTCGCGCAGCTCACCGCCGCCGACTTCACCCACTGCCGCATCGGCATCGAGTACCAGCCCGCCCGGGCCGCCTCCTACTGGCGACTCCAGCTCTTCACCGGCGAGGCCGGCCATACCTTCACCAAGACGACCCGCGCGCGGATATCCGAACACCCCGACCCCCTCCCCGTCGCCCATGACGAACTAGCCACACTCGGCCTGGAAATCGACCCCTCCTGCGAACGCGGCCCGCTCAGCACCTACCGCGTGCGCCCCCGCAGCTCAGGCCCGACAGCGGGGTCTAGTTCCGCACCCGGAGCCCGGGGTGCGCCGCGCCTGCCCGCCGCAGGCCGAGAGAGCCACGCGCCCATGAACGCCGGGGAGGTTGACACCCCCACCCCAAATAGGTAGACTAGTTAATGTCGAGAAGGGGAGGGCAAGCCCCGGATCGGCCGCCACAGAACCACCAACGAGGAGACACTCCCATGGCAGGCGAGACCACCATCACCCTGATCGGCAACCTGGTCGACGACCCCGAGCTGCGCTTCACCCCCTCCGGGGCCGGAGTCGCCAAGTTCCGCGTCGCCTCCACCCCCCGCATCTTCAACAAGACCACCAATGAGTGGACCGACGGCGAAAGCCTCTTCCTGACGTGCTCCGTCTGGCGCCACGTCGCCGAGAACGTCGCCGAGTCCCTCACCAAGGGCATGCGCGTCATCGTCACCGGCCGCCTGCGTCAGCGCACCTACGAGACCAACGAGGGTGAGAAGCGCACGGTCTACGAGCTCGACGTCGAGGAAGTCGGCCCGAGCCTGCGCAACGCCACCGCGAAGGTCGCCAAGGTCCAGCGCAACGACAACCAGCAGGGCGGCTGGGGCCAGCAGCCCCCGCAGCAGCGCACCGCACCGGTGGCCGACGCCTGGACCACCTCCCCCGCCGCCGACGAGAACCCGCCCTTCTGACCAACCCCCTGCCGGTGCCGCGCCCCCACGGCGGGGCACCGGCCCCCGTGGGGGGGACACCGCGGCGCCACCCCGCGACCGCACCCCCGCCGGCCTCGAGCCGGCCCGGCGGCGTCCGCGCCGA
>NZ_JBFBBA010000104.1:0-4183 GCF_040682455.1 Streptomyces sp. NPDC051183 | reverse complement strand
AGCTTCGTTGCATCCGGTCGCGCGGCCATCCACCATCGTCACACCGCCGTGACCTGCACACTCACGAGATCACCGCGACTTTGCAATCGCCCTGACGCAGACCCTCATCCCCCAAGAGCACCCATTCGCTCGAAATGGGGCTCTCCATCAAGGAGCGGATAAACCTCTCCATGGAGTCCTGCCCAGATGAAATCGGTGAAGCCCATATCAAAGAATACCAATTCACCAGCTTCCATCGCCACGTTCCAGACACCCCCTGCAGTTTGCGGCGGAACAAGGAACAGATGATTGCCGGAGATAGACCTTCCAATCGGAATAAGCCCTCCTACTGTCGGATGAATTGGGAATGAAGGAGCGCCTGAGTTGGTTCGTGCCAGAGCCTCATAGGTATCAGACGCAGTACGCCAAAGTTCAGACAGACTCAGACCCTCATCACCCGCGATCCCCCGCGGATGAAATAGCAACATGACGCCCATCAATTCTCCGGAGCCATAGGAGCTGATGAACTCCTTATAGTCGATTGGAAGCTCAAATCCTAGATTAAGCTCGACTTGGCCCCAGTCGCCTGCCAGGCTGCCCTGAACCTCAGGGGCGCCGATCACTTCACGGAATCGAGAGAGTTCCACCCGATGACCTTTCTGAACACGAGTATCCACCTGAGGGTCGATTGTATACTGTGCAGTTTAGCCGGTAACCTGCCGTACCCACAGCGTACATTTGAATTTCGGTCGGAATCGCCTTGTCGGGCCCCCCGTAGACCGGCAGGACGTCATACGTTACGGACCGCTCCCTGACCGCATTCGCCACATCGCTTTCCAGATCCCGCATATGCGGGGAGTTTGCCGGGTTCTGGTATCCGGCCACGAAGTTTCGCCCGGTATCCCGCGCCCCACCCAGTTGATTCCCAATAAGGTGCAGTGCGGCTCTATTTGGGATTGGAAGCCGATAGAACCCTGCGGGCTTCCATTTCGGGTCGAGGCGGAATGCCCTCAGATCAAATTCGTCAATGTGTGCGATCGCCCCCGTCGCCCGACAGTCTTCCCCTCCTGGCCCGAATCGAGTTATCGGTGCATAGAAGAACGACGGATCTTCGGACGGGAAGTCACGCGAGCAGGAATCTCGAGTCCTGCGGGCATTAGGGTTGGCGCCAGAGTGCCCGAATCCAAGGTCCGGCTCTATATCCACGCCTGGGAACATATCTCGCAGCAATTCAAGAGAATATTCATCCTCGGGTGCAAATTGCCCATTGTTCGAAAGGCCGACAGCGCCAAGGACCATGCTCCAGCCGTCACGAAGGGGATTCCAGATGCCCAGAGATCCGTCCCAGTGGATTCCTGCCTCAAGATCACTGGCTGGCTCGTTCGGGTTCTGGGGCGGCGGGGGAGGGAACGACGGCTCGAGCGGGCGGCCGCACCTTGTGTAGCAGCGTCCGCCGCTACCTCGTGACCCGCTTGCCGCCTCGCCGATCCTCTCGATTGGCCGCGTGCTGACGGATGGTGTACCGGGGCCGCACAGCCAGACACTGCAGTTGCCAATACGAGGTCCTTCGCCGCATACACCGCGATTGCAGCTGGAGGTAACCGAACCTGTGGATGAGCTTTGGTAGCCGGGAAGGTTGAAGAGGAACTCGATCGTCTGGCCGAAGAAACCTACGCCTCGGCCGATGGTCTATGGGGCGAGGAAGATCTGGAGAGAGCTGAACCGGCAGGGCCAGGACGTGGCCCGCTGCACCGTCGAACGCCTGATGCGCGAACTCGGCATCGCCGGAGCGGTCCGCGGCAGGCGCGTGATCACCACACTGCCCGGCGGACAGGCCGACCGGGCCCCCGACCTTGTCGACCGGGACTTCGTCGCCGGTGCCCCGAACCGCTGCTGGGTCGCGGACTTCACCCACGTGAAAACCTGGGCCGGAGTCGTCTACGTCGCCTTCGTCGTGGACACCTTCTCCCGCCGGATCATCGGCTGGTCCGCGGCCACCGTGAAGGAGACGGTGTTCGTGCTGGACGCCCTGGAGATGGCGATCTGGCAGCGCGACCGCGACCAACACCCAGTTCAGCCAGGTGAGTTGATCCACCACTCGGACGCCGGATCGCAGCCCGGACTCAGTCGGTCGTCGCAACACCGGCTTCTTGAGTCAAGAGTAGGTGTTCGTTGAGGGCTTCGGCGGGTGTCTTCCATCCGAGGGTTTTGCGGGGGCGGCTGTTGAGGGCGAGTGCGACGGCTTCGAGGTCGTCTGCCTGCCACCGGGACAGGTCGGTGCCTTTGGGAAAGTACTGCCGCAGCAACCCGTTCGTGTTCTCGTTCGTGCCGCGTTGCCACGGGCTGTGCGGGTCCGCGAAGTAGATCTCGAGGCCGGTGTCGACGCGGAGTCGGCTCCGCGGCCCTGGATGTAGAGGGCTTGGTAGATCGCCTCGTGCGAGATGCGCATGGAGTCATCATCGGGGAAGTCGGTCCTGAGCCGGCCCGCGATCTGCTGCGGACTCCAGGCCGTCGCCCACCGCCGGTCCTGACGGCGGGGCTTGTTCCGTCCCTTCCACCGAGGCGTCTTCGGCCCAGTGACCGGCGTTCCGTCCGGACGCTCGTGGGTCGATACCCTCATCCAGGAGGCGCTGTTCCTCCCGCCAGTGGATGAATCGCTGGGGTGCATGGTTCCAAAGCCCCGTGTCGTCAAACGGGCAACGCTCCAACTCGCCAGTGAAGGTTCGTCGAAGGAACTCCACCATCCCGCAGTCGTACGTCGTCCATGGCGACAGGCCACTCGCTCTGAAAACCGCTACCTGCCAATCTTCCGGATCGCCGTCGACGGTCAGCCAGCACGCGATGTCGCCAGCGATACTTACACCCCAGGCGATGACCGGAGTCTTTCCGCGCGTCAGGTCTCCTTCCCTCAAAGCGGGAACCCATCCAGCACGCGCATTGGCTGTTTCCATAGCCATGCCACTACCGCCGTCTAGAGGGCCCAATTCGTCAGGTCGAAGGACGCTGAAGGAGTCCCTGATCGTGCCCGACCCGTAGGTGCTCATGAAAGCGACAAAGTCAGATGGAAAACGTGTACCCCAGCTATCCTCCAGGAGGTCCCATGCGACCTCCTCGTCGCGCCCTGCATCGGGCGGCATCAGGAGATGGAGATGAAGGTTCCCGTTACGCAAGATAATGCCGAGGTGAGCAGGACGTAGGGTCGAGAGAATAGTGCAGTAGCTCGGTAAAGGTTTCAAAAAACAGACTGCTGCCTTCACCCGGCCACCAGTATCGCTCCGAGACTCCCTCCTGAGTGAACATGAAAACTCCGCTGGAAGCATCCCGATTGACGGATAGGGGAAACAGATTGGCGCCCTCAGCGAGGCCCACATCCTCGTGCTGCATGTCCTCTACAAGTTCATCCCTGAACCGCAGCGCGAGGTTAGCCGTGTCGTCCATCGACTCCCAATTCCTGCAACCCAGGATCAGCATCGTCATATAGAAGCCGGACATGCCATCCGTCAAATACAGGAAGTCTTTGTAAGTCTCCTCGAGCGCCTGCCCGCATTGCCCCTCAAGGGATTCCACCTGCGCCCTCGTTGCCGGATCATAAAGTCGAGGGGTCGGCCACAGTCCTGGATTCGCAGAACATTCAATGAGACGATCCCGGACGATATTGTCAACAACTTCAGTGAGCTCCAATTTCATTCCATCCCCTCATGGTCGCGTTATTTCACAAATCCCATACTCGCCGCGCTCGACACTGCCAGTGACACGTTCCGTTGTGTACGTTGCAGGCTGGTTCTTGACACCAGCATAGTAGAACCCTGTTGGCTTATAATCCGTCAAGTACTTCCGGGAATCACCGCCTACGTTGCTATTGACGCGACCGTTCTGCTGATGCCAACAGAAGGGCGAGGTTTTACCAGACCATGTGGTGTCGGGGAGGTGGCCCGCCACCTTGCCGAGGACCTTGTAGTCATATCCGGTCCCTTCAACAACTCCCATGTGTTTGTCCTTGACCTTGGTTGCGACAAATTCAAGCGTCCGAAGGATTCCAGTCTCAGGATCAACCATAGGGGTGCTGGTTTCGACACGTCCAGTCGGAGACAGATAGCCCATCTGCGCATTCAGGGCTGATTCATAGTCTTGGCTGTGAGGAGAAGCGGCAGGTCACAGCCGTGTGGCGGACCTTCAGTTTGGACACGCCGGACGCAACGAAGCT
>NZ_JBFBBA010000103.1:0-4314 GCF_040682455.1 Streptomyces sp. NPDC051183 | reverse complement strand
ACCACGCCCCGCTCGAGCATCATCTCCTCCACCTCGCGGAAGGAGAGCGGGAAGCGGAAGTACAGCCACACGCAATGCGCAATGATCTCGGCCGGATAACGGTGGTTCCTGTACGACGGCGACGCAGACGACATGAACCCCCACCCCTCCCGGACACCGACAACCCGAAGATCATCCCAGACGCCCGGACAACGTGACAGTGCCCTCTCAACTCCCCCTGCAGTTAAGGCTCCACGCTACGAGGGGAAGGTCATTCTAGATGTGCGCTCGCGTCGGATAGGAGGGGAAGGCAAGTTGGCTGAATTCGATTCCTTGATCCAGTGTCGGCAGAGACCGCATCCGCCTCTGGGCACCGCTGCTCGCCCTGGCCCCTTCGCAGACGCCGGTAACCTCAGCGGGTGACGGCTGAACGCCCGTCATCTCGGGTTGCTAGCAAGGCGAAACGGAGACAATGCCCGAGGATCAGGCACATACCGTGGAGCGCACACTCGTCCTGCTGAAGCCCGATGCGCTGGCGCGTGGCCTGGCAGGCAGGATCATCACGCGATTCGAGAACGCCACGCTGAAGATCGTCGGCACCAGGATGAAGTGGATGGACGAGGAATTCACTCGCCGCCACTACTTCGACCTGGAAGAACGGCTCGGATCGGAGGTCTACAACGTCACCTCCACATTCATGCAGCAGGGGCCGGTAATCGCACTGGTGCTGGAGGGCTACGACGCCATCGCCACGGTCCGCAAGATCGTCGGAAGCACCTACCCGAACCAGGCCCCCGCCGGCACCGTGCGAGGCGACCTGTCACGGGCGTCCTGCGTCCGGGGGCCAGTCCCGCCACGCACTTCACACACCGTGACGACCAGTCAGCAGACCTGACCAGATGCACCGCTCAACTTTGAAGGCCCGCCATACCCGCGATCAGGCCAGACAGCCGAAACGGCCCGCCGAAGAAACCGACGGACCGTCACAGAAGATCGAGGTTGATGATCGGCCAGACGGCTATCCCCCGCACGGCCCCCTGCGTGTTGGACATCTGACGTCCGGCCATGCATCGATTCTGTGGGTGCAGACGGAATCAGCGGCACTGTGGAAGGAGAGCGAGAGATGACGGCAACAGTCGGTGCGGCCGAGAGGCTTGGCATCAAGCCGGACATGGTGGTCCAGGAGGTGGGCTGGGATGAAGATGTAGACGATCAGACCCGCACAGCTATTGAGGAATGTATCGGCGGGGAGCTCCTGGACGAGAATGCCACAGAGGCCATTGACGTCGTCCTGCTTTGGTGGCGGGACGGAGACGGAGACCTGGGTGACACTCTTGTCGAGGTGCGCACCCTCCTCAACGTCGATGGCATGATCTGGGTCCTGACCCCTAAGGAGGGACACCCAGGACATGTCGAACCGAGCGCCGTCGCCGATGCGGCGAAAACTGTGGCCCTCTCCGACGAAGCTCCAATGAACCTCACTGGTGACTGGTCCGCTACCCGCCTGACAGCCTCAAAGTCGAAGTTGTAGCAGCGTACAACGAGAGCTCACGGGCAGCCAAAGACATTTTGGCAGAATTCATGGGGTGTCATTTTTCGTTCCGGCTACGACTGCTACCGACTACACAGACACTCCCCTCCTCAGGGAGCTGTCGATTAATATCTCCTCGGGACTGTAAATCGTTCGGCTCTGTCTCGCATCCGGTGGTGACGTACTGCGACGATCGTCACGCGCAGCGATAGACCCAGTTCGGCTCGTCGTGCAGGGCCCCGGGTCTCGGATTCGCAGGATGATCCGCAGGCGGCTTGGATAGGCGTCCGCCCCAGTCGACCAGCCCATTCTCCGATGACGTTCCGTCACCACCGAATGTGGGACATAGCCAATCGTTCGGTGTAACTCCCGATCAAGGAAGATGCACCGATGACCAGTGAGAACGTGGCCGAGGCCGAGACCGTCGAGCCGTCTGACACGGCAGCTGTAGTTCGTGAGGCGTAGAACGTCGTCGCTGGTCAGAGTGGTGGGTGGGGTGCCTGAGGGCAGAGGTACGGCCACCTGCATCGTGATCGTTTGTGACGACGAATCAAGACGCGGTGGCCGTGCAGGCCACGCTAGCGCACGCCCTGTGGGACGGGTCCTTCGAGGTCCTGATGGACCGGGTCGCGGGTTGCTTCCCGCGGCGGGAGCCCCGGCTGACCTGCCGGAACATGGTTCAGGGGTTGCTGATGGTCAAGGACTCGGCGAACTGCTGGTCGCTGGCCGAGGCCATCGGCCACACCGGTCCGCACGTTCTGCAGCACTTCCTCTCCCGCGCCCGCTTCGACACCGAGGCGGTACGCCGGACGGCCGCGGCCTGGACGGTGGAGCAACTCGGCTCCAGGGAGGTGATGTTGGTGGTGGACGAGACGGGCGACGAGAAGTCGTCCCTCGACGCGGCCGGGGCGGCCCGGCAGTACTCCGGCGCCCTGGGCGGGATCGGACTGTGCCAGGTCGCGGTGCATCTCTCCTACGTGAGCGCCGACGGACATGCCCTGATCGACCGCCGGCTGTATCTGGGCGGGGACTGGGCCGCTGACGACGAGCGGCGCACGCTGGCCGGGGTGCCCGACGAGACGGTGTTCGCCACCAAGCCGCAGCTGGCCGGCGACATGCTGGAGGCCGCGCACGCCTCGGGCGTCCGTGCCGCATGGGTGGCGGCCGACGAGGTATATGGAGGACGCGAGTTGCGTGCCCGGATCCGTACCCTGGGCTACGGCTACGCGAACGCCGCCGTGCCCACCAGCCACCGAGTGACCACACCCGGCAGCGGGAAGACGAAGGTCACCACGCTGCTGGAGCGGGTGCCGAAACGGGCCTGGACGCGGCTGAGGACCGGCCACGGCACCAAGGGCGAACGGCTCTACGACTGGGCGATGATCGAGGTGAATGCCCACGACACCCCGCCCGGGCACCCCGACGGACACAGCCACGTCCTGATCCGTCGCCACCGCCGCACCGGCACCGTCTCCTTCTACCGCACCTGGCACCTTGGCCCGCAGCCGATATCGGTGCTGGTCAGCACAGTCTGCCGCCGGTGGCGCGTCGAGGAGGACTTCCAGGGAGCCAAGGGCCTGGCCCACCTCGACGCCGGCCAGGTCACCTGCTGGACCTCCTGGCACCGCTGGAGCCTGATGAGCGTGCTCGCCTACGCACTCCTCGCCGTCGGTGCCCTGCGCGAGCGGCAACGCAACCTCGCCGACCCCGACGACGACCTGGCCGTGGTCCCCGTCAGCCCGCGTGAACTCCTCACCCTGCTCCGGGTCTTCGCCCTGCCCCGGCCCCGACAGGACACCGACCCGGCACACGCCCTGCGCTGGTCACAGTGGCGTCGCCACCACCAACATCACGCGACGGCCTGCCACCGACGCTGGAACGAGATCACCGCAACAGCCACCACATGACCAGCGACCTCACACGTCACGAACTACAGCTGCCGTGTCAGTCTGCTGTTTCCCGCGCAACGAGGCGAATCTGACTGGGATCCGATGCGATTCGGTATCGCTGCCGGAATTCTTGAAGCTGCACCATCAACGTCTCCGATCCTGCGTCAGATCCGATTTCAGGCACATCAACAATCCCGGACGTCTGCCCCGGCTCTAGATCGACGGAAAGGAGTGGCGCACCATCGGGCTGCGTGATTACCGCAGCAATGTCACCGGACAGCTCGTAAACCACCAAGAGGCGCATCCGGAACCCCCTTCAATGAGTGATTTGCCCGAGAGTGATGTCGACGTAACCCCAGGCATGGGCGCCGGTGTTACGCAGCTTGACTGTGAAGCGATTCTGATGGCTCGGCGAGGTTGGGTAGGGCATGTAGGCGGGCTTCGTCGTGAATTCTTCGACAGTTACCGCGTCATTAGAGTAGGAGAGCGGGCCGTTGTCCAGGTGGGCCGTAACCGATAGCGCAGTCCTATGAATATCGTCCCAAGGGCCGAAAGTGAGTGTCCTGCTACTTCCTGGCTGGAGTACCGAACTCAGCGCAATATTCCAGGTCCAGATGTGCACGGCAGCCATAACTGGCTCCATTCTGCGGCAACGCTGACGCGATAGCGGCCAAGATCTAGAACGGCAGCCGCCGACGGCGCCACTTCGTGAGGATCACTGGCGGCCCAGGCGTTACGCACTGCAAGCCAACCTTTGCGCGAGCATCGAGGCATCGCTCACCTCCATCGTGCACCACACGACTCAACCCGGCACGCCGAGGGCACTGTCACGTTGTCCGGGCGTCTGGGATGATCTTCGGGTTGTCGGTGTCCGGGAGGGGTGGGGGTTCGTGTCGTCTGCGTCGCCGTCGTACA
>NZ_JBFBBA010000102.1:0-4550 GCF_040682455.1 Streptomyces sp. NPDC051183 | reverse complement strand
GAGGCCCTGTCTTCATGCGCGCACAACGGGAAGATCACCCCGGCGGGAAACCTGTTCGACCCGCACGTTCCATGATCGGTTGAGATACGGCTTCTGATTGGACGGCTCGGACTCCGTTGGCTCGCCCTCGGCTGACACCTGCGCTCGACCACAGCCACACCGTGCTCATCCGCGGCTGAGGTGAGCCGTCTGCGCCGGGCCCGGGGGTCGGTCAGTGCTGGTTGCCCAGGTCCAGGCGGTCGGCCAGGCCTGCGGCGGTGAAGGCTGCGACGAGCCGGTCGCGGCCTTCGGTGAAGTGGGCCCAGCTGTCGTAGTGGACGGGCACGACCCGGCGGGCGCCGAGGATCTCGGCGGCTTCGGCCGCCCGGACGCTGTCCAGGACGATCGGTTCGCCGTCGAAGAGGTCGTCGAAGCGCGGAGCGCCGGCGAAGAGGACGGCGGTGTCTATCGGGGCGAACGCTGTGGCGATCTCCTTGACCGAGTCGAGGGAGGCGTTGTCGCCGCTGACATAGACGGTCGGCAGTCCTTCGCCGGTCAGGACGAAGCCGACGACCTGGCCGACGATCGGCTCGACGGCCTCGCGCGGTCCGGGGCCGTGGATGGCGGGTGCTCCGGTGACGGTGACGGTGCCGCCGCCGGGGCGCTCCAGGTCGATGGACTCCCAGTCGGCCAGTCCCTTGGCCTTGCTTCCCAGGCGCTGTGCGCCGTCCGGCGTGGTGAGGGTGAGGGGGACCTCGGCGAGCAGGGTCCGCCCGGAAGTGTCGAGGTTGTCGGGGTGCTCGTCGTGGGAGAGCAGGACCACGTCGATGCGGCCCAGGTCGGTGGGGGTACCGGCGGAGTGCGCGGTCTTGACGAGGCGTGCGCCGGGCACCGGGTAGTCGCCGGGGGCGTCGAAGGTCGGGTCGGTCAGGAAGCGCAGACCGCCGTACTCGAAAAGGGCGGTGGGGCCGCCGAAGACGCGGACGGGGAAGGAATCGGGCGTGGGGCTGGTGGCAGGCATGAAAGACGTACCTCACGGATAGAGGGTGGTTCATCCGTGAGCCACGGTAGGGGCTTCTCACGGATTGACGCAAGCCTTAACGTGAGAATCATGGAAGGGGGCGAGTTGTAGCATGAGCCTCATGCAAGAGAGCGCTACCGCCGAACGACTGCCGCCGGCCCCGGGCGCCGAGCAGTACCCCGCCCTCGACCTCGCGAACAGCGCCGTCACCCTGCCCGGCGGGCACCACATCGATCTCCTCGGCACCCCCGGCGCCGCCGAGCAGTGGCTCGTGGACCGCGGCCTCGCCCCGGCCGACACCGGCCTGATGGACATGTGCGCCTCCCTGGTGCGCTCGCTGCGCGAACAGGTACGCGCCCTGCTCGCCGCCCACGTCGCCGGGCTGCCGGCCCCGGCCGCAGCGCTGACCGCCGTCAACGAAGCCCTCACCCGGGCCCCCGCCGCCTCCCTGCTCCACTGGGACTCGGCCCGCGGCCTCCATCGCGAGGCGGCCCACCCCATCACCCAGATCGTCGAGCACGCCCTCGCCGTCCTCGCGGCCGACGCGGCCGACCTCCTCACCGGCCCCGACGCCGAGCGCCTCACCGCATGCGGCTCCGCCCCCTGCAACCGCTACCTCCTCCGGCACGGTCGCCGCCACTGGTGCTCCACCCGCTGCGGCGACCGCGCCCGCGCCGCCCGCGCCTACGCCCGCCGCACCCAGAGCGCGAAAGGCTGACCCGCGCCCGTAACCCACGTACGGCATCTGCGCCGGCGCAACGCCAACGCCCGCCGGCGCCGGCGGCACGACCGGTCGAAACCATGGGCGCGCTCCTGCGGGTAGCATCGTGTCCGGTCGCAACTGGCGAAGGTGGAGAACCACCGGGGAGCGGCCGCTTTGCCGCGTGAGCGTCGACCGCCTGGGCGCCTGCGTCAGGGATTCTTCCGCTGACACAGGAGGCTATGACGTGGATCTGCGCTATGGGATCAACCCGCAGCAGGCGGCGGCCACTACCGCGCCGGTGCAGCTCGGCCGATGGCCGGTCCGTGTGTTGCAGGGCAGCCCGTCCTACATCAACATGCTGGACGCACTCAACAGCTGGCAGCTGGTGCTGGAAGCGAGCCGGGTCCTGAGCCGGCCGGCCGCTGCCTCCTTCAAGCACGTCTCGCCCGCCGGTGCGGCCGTGGCCGGCCCCGTCGATGACGTCACCGCCGAGCTCTACGGCCTGCGTTCCGCGTAATTCAGCGGCCTGGAGTCACGAATCTGGGGTCTGACCTGGGCGGACATGGGTGAGGGCGCCTGAGAGGCGTTTCTCTAGCCTCGCCGTTTCAGTTGGGGTTGCTGGGCGGCTGAGCGAGGTTGCCTGGGGTCGTCTCGCCCGGTGGACATGGTGAGGGCCCGACGCGGGGTCGGGTTCTCCAAGGTCCTTGAGTCGAGGGCGGGCGGGGACGGCGAGTCAGCTGGCGGGGCGGGGCAGTGCGGCCAGGCGGTGGAACGCGGCTGCGAGTTCATGTCGCCAGGGCCAGGTCGCCGATATCCGAAGGCGGAGGCGACGGCCGCCCCGGGTGATCCGGGCGGCGACGTGCAGGAGCCGGTAGCGGAGTTTCTTGGGTTCGGCAGCCGCGAGTTCGCCGTCCAGCAGGAGGACGCGGGTCCAGGCGAGGAGGTCGATCGCCGCGAGGCTGAGTTCGAGCCAGGCGGCGTTGACCGGGAAGCGGCGGGAGGGGAAGCGGCCGAAGCCGGTGGTCTTGCCGCACCGGATGTGGTCTTCGACGGTGGCGTGTCCGCGGTGGCGGACCTCCAGGAACTGGGCCGAGCCTGCGGTGACGGGGGTGTCGGTGAGGAACACCTGGTGCCGCATGCCCTCGTCCTGGTCGAACAGCGAGAGCTGGGCTCCGGGGTGTGGTCGCTCGCGGCGGACGATGACGCGGGTGCCGGCCGGGTAGCCGGCAAGGTCGGCCATGCCGGTCAGTTCGGCGACCTCGGCGGACTCGCGGAGGGTGCCGTCCTGGTCCAGGGCGGGGTGCCAGACCTGCTCGGGCAGGGCCCGGATCGCGCGGCGGACCGGCTCTGTGACCGCGTATCCGACCGAGAAGAAGGTGCAGATTCCGCGTGTTCGCAGGTCTCGGACGTGGGTGAGGAAGGACTTTGCGGATCCGGCGCTGTCGGTGCGGACGAGGATCTCGGTGCCGTGCCGGTGTGCGTCGGGGATCTGTGCGAGAGCGTCGTCCAGCACCGCGATGTGATCCGCGGCGGTATTGGCTCCAGCGTTCCCGGGCCGAAGGCGCCCGGACATGCCCTCGCCGGTGTTGGCCAGGAAACACAGCAGGGGATGGAACCCGAAACCGCCTTTGTAGGTGGGTGCGGCCTGGTCCTTCTCGGAATGGCAGGTGATCAGCGTGGCGTCGATGTCCAGGACCAGGCCGGGTACTTCCCGTCCACCGGCTCTCGCAGCTGGTATGCCGCAGCGGGACTCAGATGCCTGCAGCCAGGCCACCTCCCGGGCCTGAGCGCGGGCTGAACGCAGACGCTCCAGTACGCGTTCGTCGACGGCGGCCAGCACCCGCCAGGCGGTCGGTGTCGAGGCGACCGGGCCGAACACCTCGCGCTGGTCGCGCAGCACGGCCAGATCCGTGATGGCCTCGCCGCCATCAGCCAGCATCACCGCGAGGTCGGTGGCGATCCGGCCCGGGTCATGACCAGTACCGCGTGGTCGAAGCGGTCTCAGCGCAGTGGCGTACAAGCTGGCCAGACCGGTGGCATCGGCAAGATCAGCCAGCAGCCGTGCCCCGGCGTGTCCAACCACCCCCGCACCGTCGGCGGAGACATGGAGTTTGGGACGCGAACCGATACCCTGCACGTAGAAAGTGCCTTCCACCTGGACCGATAGAACCCCTCGACAAGGTTCATCGTCCCAGCTCAGAAGGCACTTTCGCGTTTCCGCCCGCGATCCGGACAGCCCTCAAGTGAAAGCCCGAGGCTAGGCCGCTGAATTACGCGGAACGCAGGGCATCGTCGGATCGATGATGCTCCGGGCAACGCCTTCGGCTTCACCGGCGACGGCCTTGGCCTGTTCCACGTCCCCTGACCTGGCCGCGGCACAGGCAACGTCCGCCAGCACCGGTGCTTGCACCCTTGGGTTGGCGATGGCCGAGGCGAGGCCCTTGGCGCGATCGACTTGACCCTTCCAAGCCCACGCCCGCGCCACCTCCCCCAACATCAGCTCCTGCAGTTCCGGGTGGGTGATGCTGCGCGTGACGGCCTCGGCGTGGTCGACGTCCCCCGCCTCAACCGCCGCCAGCGCCACGGTCACCAACTCCCATACCTGTTCGTCGGGTTGGTAGATCTTTCGCCAGTAGTCAGAGGCGTCCTCGCTCTCGCTCCCTCCGGCGAAGGCTCCGATGGGGCGACCTTCCCGCGCCTGAGCCACCGCGCGAGCCACCGCCGCCAGCGCTGATGCGCGCAGCGTGGGGTGAGGTGCCCCGAGGTTTCCGGACAGGGACCCAATAGGATCCCTGTGTAAGGAAACGAGAGGCACGACGTGGCACCACCCAGCAAGTACTCGCCGGA
>NZ_JBFBBA010000101.1:2599-5144 GCF_040682455.1 Streptomyces sp. NPDC051183 | reverse complement strand
GCAGGCAATTACACAGCGAGGACGCAGTGGACGGTCGGTCTTATTCCGACATGACTGTCCCGCTCTAAGTGCGTGTGCACCCGATTACGGGTAAACATTCATGGAGAGTTTGATCCTGGCTCAGGACGAACGCTGGCGGCGTGCTTAACACATGCAAGTCGAACGATGAAGCCCTTCGGGGTGGATTAGTGGCGAACGGGTGAGTAACACGTGGGCAATCTGCCCTTCACTCTGGGACAAGCCCTGGAAACGGGGTCTAATACCGGATACCACTCCTGCCTGCATGGGCGGGGGTTGAAAGCTCCGGCGGTGAAGGATGAGCCCGCGGCCTATCAGCTTGTTGGTGGGGTAACGGCCCACCAAGGCGACGACGGGTAGCCGGCCTGAGAGGGCGACCGGCCACACTGGGACTGAGACACGGCCCAGACTCCTACGGGAGGCAGCAGTGGGGAATATTGCACAATGGGCGAAAGCCTGATGCAGCGACGCCGCGTGAGGGATGACGGCCTTCGGGTTGTAAACCTCTTTCAGCAGGGAAGAAGCGAAAGTGACGGTACCTGCAGAAGAAGCGCCGGCTAACTACGTGCCAGCAGCCGCGGTAATACGTAGGGCGCAAGCGTTGTCCGGAATTATTGGGCGTAAAGAGCTCGTAGGCGGCTTGTCACGTCGGATGTGAAAGCCCGAGGCTTAACCTCGGGTCTGCATTCGATACGGGCTAGCTAGAGTGTGGTAGGGGAGATCGGAATTCCTGGTGTAGCGGTGAAATGCGCAGATATCAGGAGGAACACCGGTGGCGAAGGCGGATCTCTGGGCCATTACTGACGCTGAGGAGCGAAAGCGTGGGGAGCGAACAGGATTAGATACCCTGGTAGTCCACGCCGTAAACGTTGGGAACTAGGTGTTGGCGACATTCCACGTCGTCGGTGCCGCAGCTAACGCATTAAGTTCCCCGCCTGGGGAGTACGGCCGCAAGGCTAAAACTCAAAGGAATTGACGGGGGCCCGCACAAGCGGCGGAGCATGTGGCTTAATTCGACGCAACGCGAAGAACCTTACCAAGGCTTGACATATACCGGAAAGCATTAGAGATAGTGCCCCCCTTGTGGTCGGTATACAGGTGGTGCATGGCTGTCGTCAGCTCGTGTCGTGAGATGTTGGGTTAAGTCCCGCAACGAGCGCAACCCTTGTCCTGTGTTGCCAGCATGCCCTTCGGGGTGATGGGGACTCACAGGAGACCGCCGGGGTCAACTCGGAGGAAGGTGGGGACGACGTCAAGTCATCATGCCCCTTATGTCTTGGGCTGCACACGTGCTACAATGGCCGGTACAATGAGCTGCGATACCGTGAGGTGGAGCGAATCTCAAAAAGCCGGTCTCAGTTCGGATTGGGGTCTGCAACTCGACCCCATGAAGTCGGAGTCGCTAGTAATCGCAGATCAGCATTGCTGCGGTGAATACGTTCCCGGGCCTTGTACACACCGCCCGTCACGTCACGAAAGTCGGTAACACCCGAAGCCGGTGGCCCAACCCGTAAGGGAGGGAGCTGTCGAAGGTGGGACTGGCGATTGGGACGAAGTCGTAACAAGGTAGCCGTACCGGAAGGTGCGGCTGGATCACCTCCTTTCTAAGGAGCACAGTACCGATTGCAGGCAAATGTTCTGCACGGTCAGCTCATGGGTGGAACGTTGATTAGTTGGCACGGTCTTTCGGATGGATCACGAGTACTGCTTCGGCGTGGAAAGTGAGTCACTGATGAAGGGTCGTGCTTGGCACGTTGTTGGGTGTCTGAGGGTACGGCCGTGAGGTCTTATCTTCTGCGATGCCGGCCCCAGTGAACTTCACTTCTAGTAGGTGAGGGTGATGGGTGGCTGGTCGTTGCTTGAGAACTACACAGTGGACGCGAGCATCTGTGGCCAAGTTTTTAAGGGCGCACGGTGGATGCCTTGGCACCAGGAACCGATGAAGGACGTGAGAGGCCGCGATAGGCCCCGGGGAGCTGCCAACTGAGCTTTGATCCGGGGGTGTCCGAATGGGGAAACCCGGCAGTCGTCATGGGCTGTCACCCACTGCTGAACACATAGGCAGTGTGGAGGGAACGAGGGGAAGTGAAACATCTCAGTACCCTCAGGAAGAGAAAACAACCGTGATTCCGGGAGTAGTGGCGAGCGAAACCGGATGAGGCCAAACCGTATGCGTGTGATACCCGGCAGGGGTTGCGCATGCGGGGTTGTGGGAATTCTTTTGATCGGTCTGCCGGCCGGTCGGCGAGTCAGAAACCGTTGATGTAGTCGAAGGACATGCGAAAGGTCCGGCGTAGAGGGTAAGACCCCCGTAGACGAAACATCAGCGGCTTGCTTAAGAATCTCCCAAGTAGCACGGGGCCCGAGAAATCCCGTGTGAATCTGGCGGGACCACCCGCTAAGCCTAAATATTCCCTGGTGACCGATAGCGGATAGTACCGTGAGGGAATGGTGAAAAGTACCGCGGGAGCGGAGTGAAATAGTACCTGAAACCGTGTGCCTACAAGCCGTGGGAGCGTCGCTCGTA
>NZ_JBFBBA010000101.1:0-2509 GCF_040682455.1 Streptomyces sp. NPDC051183 | reverse complement strand
AACGGTCGTGACTGCGTGCCTTTTGAAGAATGAGCCTGCGAGTTAGCGGTGTGTAGCGAGGTTAACCCGTGTGGGGAAGCCGTAGCGAAAGCGAGTCCGAATAGGGCGATTGAGTTGCACGCTCTAGACCCGAAGCGGAGTGATCTAGCCATGGGCAGGTTGAAGCGGAGGTAAGACTTCGTGGAGGACCGAACCCACCAGGGTTGAAAACCTGGGGGATGACCTGTGGTTAGGGGTGAAAGGCCAATCAAACTCCGTGATAGCTGGTTCTCCCCGAAATGCATTTAGGTGCAGCGTCGTGTGTTTCTTGCCGGAGGTAGAGCACTGGATAGGCGATGGGCCCTACCGGGTTACTGACCTTAGCCAAACTCCGAATGCCGGTAAGTGAGAGCACGGCAGTGAGACTGTGGGGGATAAGCTCCATGGTCGAGAGGGAAACAGCCCAGAGCATCGACTAAGGCCCCTAAGCGTACGCTAAGTGGGAAAGGATGTGGAGTCGCAGAGACAACCAGGAGGTTGGCTTAGAAGCAGCCACCCTTGAAAGAGTGCGTAATAGCTCACTGGTCAAGTGATTCCGCGCCGACAATGTAGCGGGGCTCAAGCGTACCGCCGAAGTCGTGTCATTGCAGCAATAGGGCCAACGCCCGCTGTGATGGGTAGGGGAGCGTCGTGTGCCGGGTGAAGCAGCAGCGGAAGCTAGTTGTGGACGGTTCACGAGTGAGAATGCAGGCATGAGTAGCGATACACACGTGAGAAACGTGTGCGCCGATTGACTAAGGGTTCCTGGGTCAAGCTGATCTGCCCAGGGTAAGTCGGGACCTAAGGCGAGGCCGACAGGCGTAGTCGATGGACAACCGGTTGATATTCCGGTACCCGCTTTGAAACGCCCAATATCGAATCAGGCGATGCTAAGTCCGTGAAGCCGTTCCGGACCCTTCGGGGAAAGGAAAGTGGTGGAGCCGACGAACCAGACTTGTAGTAGGTAAGCGATGGGGTGACGCAGGAAGGTAGTCCAGCCCGGGCGGTGGTAGTCCCGGGGTAAGGGTGTAGGCCGAGGGGTAGGCAAATCCGTCCCTCATATAAGGCTGAGACCTGATGCCGAGCCGATTGTGGTGAAGTGGATGATCCTATGCTGTCGAGAAAAGCCTCTAGCGAGTTTCATGGCGGCCCGTACCCTAAACCGACTCAGGTGGTCAGGTAGAGAATACCGAGGCGTTCGGGTGAACTATGGTTAAGGAACTCGGCAAAATGCCCCCGTAACTTCGGGAGAAGGGGGGCCATCACTGGTGATCGGACTTGCTCCGTGAGCTGGGGGTGGCCGCAGAGACCAGCGAGAAGCGACTGTTTACTAAAAACACAGGTCCGTGCGAAGCCGTAAGGCGATGTATACGGACTGACGCCTGCCCGGTGCTGGAACGTTAAGGGGACCGGTTAGTACACTTTCGGGTGTGCGAAGCTGAGAACTTAAGCGCCAGTAAACGGCGGTGGTAACTATAACCATCCTAAGGTAGCGAAATTCCTTGTCGGGTAAGTTCCGACCTGCACGAATGGCGTAACGACTTCTCGACTGTCTCAACCATAGGCCCGGTGAAATTGCACTACGAGTAAAGATGCTCGTTTCGCGCAGCAGGACGGAAAGACCCCGGGACCTTTACTACAGTTTGATATTGGTGTTCGGTTCGGCTTGTGTAGGATAGGTGGGAGACTTTGAAGCGGCCACGCCAGTGGTTGTGGAGTCGTCGTTGAAATACCACTCTGGTCGTGCTGGATGTCTAACCTCGGTCCGTGATCCGGATCAGGGACAGTGTCTGATGGGTAGTTTAACTGGGGCGGTTGCCTCCCAAAGGGTAACGGAGGCGCCCAAAGGTTCCCTCAGCCTGGTTGGCAATCAGGTGTTGAGTGTAAGTGCACAAGGGAGCTTGACTGTGAGACCGACGGGTCGAGCAGGGACGAAAGTCGGGACTAGTGATCCGGCGGTGGCTTGTGGAAGCGCCGTCGCTCAACGGATAAAAGGTACCCCGGGGATAACAGGCTGATCTTCCCCAAGAGTCCATATCGACGGGATGGTTTGGCACCTCGATGTCGGCTCGTCGCATCCTGGGGCTGGAGTCGGTCCCAAGGGTTGGGCTGTTCGCCCATTAAAGCGGTACGCGAGCTGGGTTTAGAACGTCGTGAGACAGTTCGGTCCCTATCCGCTGTGCGCGTAGGAATATTGAGAAGGGCTGTCCCTAGTACGAGAGGACCGGGACGGACGAACCTCTGGTGTGCCAGTTGTCCTGCCAAGGGCATGGCTGGTTGGCTACGTTCGGGAGGGATAACCGCTGAAAGCATCTAAGCGGGAAGCCTGCTTCAAGATGAGTATTCCCACCTCCTTGAGAGGGTAAGGCTCCCAGTAGACGACTGGGTTGATAGGCCAGATGTGGAAGCCCGGTAACGGGTGGAGCTGACTGGTACTAATAGGCCGAGGGCTTGTCCTCAGTTGCTCGCGTCCACTGTGTTAGTTCTGAAG
>NZ_JBFBBA010000100.1:0-5246 GCF_040682455.1 Streptomyces sp. NPDC051183 | reverse complement strand
CGGGGTTCCGCTTCGCTCTACCCCGAACGGCCTGCTCCGCAGGCCTGAGTGACCCCGTTTCACGGGGTTCGGGCCTTCGGCCCGTTGGTGTCCGCTTCGCTCCCACCCCAGCCCTTCCGGCTCCGCCTCCAGGGCCAAGGGCCCGCTCCGCGGGCCCAGCGCCAGCAGCAGAGGCGGCCTGTGCGCGGGTGAGACGGCCTCGGCCGGAGGCTGCCTGGCTCAAGGGGCGAAGTACCAGCAGTACAGGGAATGGCCCAGGTCTCCTGCTCTACGAGCCAGATCGGCTACCCCTGTGAGGATCTCGACCGCCATCTCTGCTGGGGCCCCATCCTTCGCCTCGGCAAGCTCAACCCACTGCGCCGCAACCTCGACAAGCCGTCCCCTACTAGCCGCCGCCAGCGCCGAACACAGTCTCCCAGGTACCTCGAACACCATGAAACCGTCGTTCTTCATCGGCACCACAGCACGCAGGTCCGATGCCGCACCCCTGACGAGGAGAACCTCCCAGTCTTCAACCGCATCATCGGGAAAGAAATCCGCGCACTCGAACGCCGGAAACCCATGGCCACGGCGTTTCGGCCCCACGACGGCGGCCGCCCCATCGTCAGGAGCGACAAAGAACTCAACAACACGCAGCATGACCCGATCATGCCACTCTCAGGAGCTTGCTTCATTCTGAATCCAGGATTGAATCTGGAAAACAGGCCCCCATCCGAACCTCACGAACCCTCGTCGCATGTCGAGGATCGCTGAAACTGCGCCGTACTCAGCCAACCTGCACAAGCAGGGTCCGAGCTCAGGAGTCCGCAGGTCAAACGGCTGTCGCACACGGACCCCGCACAGAACCAGTGAGCCAACACAGTCGCCGGCCCACGCAATCAAACTGCACAACCCCAGGTCAGAAGCATGACGACTGCTCACACTCACTGACCGACGGCAGTTGTTGTGGACCAGTGAAACTGCGAAGTTGAGGATCCGCATGCCCCGTCCGGCTGGAACGTCATCGCTTGTCACCGTGAAAGCCGCAACGACCTGTCACCAGCCTCGCTACGTCGAGCCCCTCACCAGCACAATCAGCACCCCACGGCTGCAGGTAACAGCTGCGACCTGCGCGTGACCTGCGAGGCGTGAAGCGGTGAGGGCGCCGAGCGTGAGCCGGAGTGCCTGACGGCGCGTTGGTTCGAAAGTCATGCACGGAAAGTAGCAGATTGACCACGTTAAGCCAGCGGATGTCGTAATCCGGGTGCCAGCCCATGCCCTGGCGGCCGGGCAGAAGTGCGGGAACCTGCCCTCCTCTCCTACGGGCGAGGAGCGAACCGCCCGTCCGGCTGCTTGCGCAGCCGGGCGTTCTCCGCCCGCAGCCGGGCCAGCTCGTCCGCCTCGCCGCCCGTGTCACGGCGTCCGGGCACGGCCTGGGCCTCGTCCTTGCGCACCCACGTCCGCAGCGACTCCGCGGTGATACCGAGATCCGCGGCCACGGTCGCATAGGTTCGCTTCCCTCCAGCGGCGCGGTAGAACGCGACCGCGTCCTTCCTGAACTCCTCCGGATACGGAGACCTGCGTCCCACCTGGACATCCCCCCCTGGACCATCAAGATCCATTGTCAGGGTGTCCACTCCAAAGGATCAGCCTCAGCCGGGCTCTGCCCCAAGCGCCCGGCCAGGAATACCTGGCCGGGCGCTTGATCGGGGCAGGCTGGGTCAGCCGATGGTGAGGATGCTGTTCCAGTCGTCTTCCTCGACGCGCCAGCCGTTGATGATGGCCTTGTCGCCTCCGTTGAAGAGGTGCAGGGTTCCGTCGTTGCGGGTGGCGTAGATGTCGGGGATTCCGTCGCCGTTGACGTCGGGTGTGCCGCGCAGGAGTGGGAGCGTGGCGCGGTCCCAGCCCGTGGTCGCGTACGTGATGTCCTTGGCTCCGTTGGACGCCGCTTCCGTACCGATGGAGTTGAGTGCGATCTCTCGGATTCGTGTCAGTGTGCCACCTGCACGAAGAGCGCCTCGTGACAGTGAAATCGCCCCGATCTCCCACATCCATGACAGTGAGCCTCACTCCAGAAACCGAAGCTGACCTGCGCCAACACACAGACCCCTCACTGTCTCTCACCCCACTGTCACGAAACCGAGAGATCGCAATCTGCGCCTCGGGCTGACCGCGTCGTGGCGGATTCCGTCCGGCCGTGCGATTACTGCGCACCAGGACCCCCTGATCATGCAGCAGTCCCGTTCGAGGGGGCATTGCGCCTGAATGGCCGATCTCGATGCTTACGCTGACTGCCGTGCGGATAGGTTGCTGCTGTTTACCGGCAGGCACGATCTGAGAGAGGCGCTAACGATGGGTGCTAAGAACCTCCACCGTTCGGCAGAATTTGGATCCGGGAGAGCTATCAGCCGTGTTCCGAGGGTGCGTCGGTCCGGTACGCGCCGCGCCGGCCAAGGGGCGTTTGCGAACTTTTGCCGCAAAGGTCGCATGGTCGATCCGGCGAAGCGTGTACGCAAGTGGCAGCGCCCCGCTGTCGTCGTCACGAACGTCGACGGGGCAGGGTACGTCGAGGTAGCTTCACTCGGAAATACGTTCGAGATCGCTTATGTTCCTAAGACCTTGGGCCAACCCGTAGAGGTGGGTATCAAGGTTGTGCTGCGGGATTACAAGCACAAGCCGAAGCTGAACGCACCAAGTGCACGGTTCCGGGTCGCCAAGGTAATTACTGACTTCGGCTCGTCAAGGTGATGCTGGGTCGTTGAGAGCCAGGCCGGTGCCGGCTATGAAGCCGTCGAGGGTCTCGGGCCGGTACTGAAGGCGCTTGAGCCGGTTGCGGACGAGGGTTTCGAGGCGGTCGAGGGCCATGACGGCGAGGTTGGCAAGGCTGCGTTTGACGTGTGCCCAGACGCCTTCGACCGGGTTGAGGTCGGGCGAGTAGGCGGGCAGCAGGAACACCGTCAGCCACGTCCGCTCGGTGACGAGGTCCCGCATCCTGCGGGAGACGTGGGTGTTCAGTCGGTCCCAGACCAGCACGATCGGCGCCCTGACCAGCTGATGGACGCCGTCGACCAGCGCGATGAAGTCCCGCTCGCGCGGTGGTCCGGCTTGGTCTGGTGCTGGGTATCGCCGTAAGCCGGATGACCGTGCTGCGCGTGGTGATGGCGCTGCCCGAGCCGGCCTGGGCGGTGCCGCGGGTACTGGGAGTGGACGAGTTCGCGACCAGGAAAGGCCGCCGGTACGGCACGATCTTGATCGACTGCGAGACCCGGCAGCCCCTGGACCTGCTGCCCGACCGTGAGGCCGAGACCCTGGCCGCATGGCTGCGCGAGCGTCCCGGCGTCGAGATCGTCTGCCGCGACCGCGCAGCGTTCTTCGCCGAAGGTGCCCGCATGGGTGCCCCGAAAGCCCAGCACTGCGCGGACAAGTGGCATTCTGGCACAACCTCGGCGAAGCCGTCGAACGCCTGGTCTCCCACCACCGCGCGCTCCTCCGCAACCTCGTCGAGCCGGAACCTTCGCCCGAACCCGAACCCGAACCGGGGCCCGTGCCGACCTCCGTCGGCCAAGAGCCGCCCGAGCCTTACCCGCCGGGGAAGTTCCTCGACCGGCTCCGCGACACCCACGCGGCGGTCCGCGCCCAGGTCGAGCAGGGCCTGAGCCTGCGCGAAGTCGCTCGCCGGCTCGGACTGGGCCGCAACACGGTGCGCAAGTACGCTCGCGCGGCCAGCCCGGAGGCGATGCTGCACGGCCAGTGGCAAGACCGGACCAGCAAACTCGATCGCTACCGGCCCTACCTGGAGCAACGGATTGCCGAGGGCTGCACGAACCTGGCCAGCCTCCACCGCGAGCTGCAAGAACGTGGGGTCCGCTGCGCCTACAGCACCCTGCGCGACTACGTCCATCCACTGCGTCCCGGACGTCGCGCAGCCAATGAGCGACTCTGTCGGGAATCTTGAGAACGGCAGTTAACGATCGTGCCGTTGCGTCAGGCTCGTTGGAACGTCCCGCCCTCGTTCCCCAGGAGCCCGATGTGTCCCTCCAACCTCACTCCGGAGCCGAGATCCCGCCGCTGACCGCCCGGGTTGCCCGCGCGGCCAACCCCAATGGCACCACCGCGATGTGGATCCGCGACCGCCTCGACGGCCTCTGGAGTGACGAGGACTTCACCGCCTGGTACCCGCGTGACGGCCGCCCTGGGCTCTCACCCGCCCAGCTCGCCACCGTCTGCGTGCTGCAGTACGCGATGAACCTCTCCGACCGCCAGGCCGCCGAGGCGGTGCGCTGCCGCATCGACTTCAAGTACGCCCTCGGACTGGACCTGGAAGATCCCGGCTTCCACCACAGCGTCCTGTCCGACTTCCGCGACCGGCTCGCCGAAGGCGACCGCGCCGACCGGTTACTGGGCCTCGCACTCACCCGGATCCGGCGGGCCGGCCTGCTCAAGGGGGGCGTCACGCAGCGCACCGACTCCACCCACGTCCTGTCCGCCGCACGGGAGCTGACCCGCCTGGAGCTGGTGACCGAGGCGGTCCGCGCCGTGCTGGAAGAGGCGGCCCGCGACGCGCCAGAGGTGCTGGACGAGCTGGTCACCGCCGCATGGGCCCAACGCTACGGCCGGCCGGTTCGCCTGTGCTCCCAGCCCAGCCACCCCGTCGCCCGCCTGGAACAGGTGGGCAACGACGCCCGCGAACTGCTGCAACGCGTTGACGCCCGGTTCCCCGGCGGCGCACCGGCGCAGGCGAACGTGCTCCGGACGATCCTGGTGCAGCACTTCCTGGCGGACGCCAAGGGGCGGTTCAGGCCGCGCACGAAACGAGACGGCCGGCCGCCCTCCCGGATCCAGATCGAGTCGCCGTACGAGACCGAGGCACGCTTCACGCGCCGCGGCGACACCCGCTGGACCGGCTACCTCGTGCACGTCACCGAGACCTGCGACGACAAACGGATCAACATCATCACCGACGTGGCCACCGCCGTCTCCAGCGCGGACAGCCAGGCGCTTCCCGGCATCCACGCCCGCCTCAGGCGACGGCGCCTGCTGCCGGACCGGCACCTGGTCGACGGCGGCTACACCTCCGTCGCCGGCATGGACGACGCCGCCCGCCTGCACCGCGTCACCCTGATCGGGCCGCTTCCGCCCAGTACCACCCCGCAGCACCGGGCAGGGGACGGCTTCGGCCGGGAGAACTTCATCATCGACTTCGACCAGCGCGAGGTCACCTGCCCCAACGGGCAGGTCAGCGGCAACTGGCAGGACCTGCCGGTGGC
>NZ_JBFBBA010000099.1:0-5781 GCF_040682455.1 Streptomyces sp. NPDC051183 | reverse complement strand
AGCGCAGCGAGGAGCGGCCCTCGAACTTGTCGTAGCTGCGCCAGGCGCGGATGTAGGTGTCCTGCACCGCGTCCTCGGCCTGTTGAGTTCCGCCAGGACCCGCAGGGTGTGCGGGTCCGGGGCGGTGACGAGCAGGTCGGTGACCGGGCCCTTGCGCCACAGTTCCAGGCGCTCCGCGATCCGCTCCCGGGGGCCGACCAGGGAGATCTCGTCGGCGAACGCGTCCGGGACGGCGAGGACGGCCTCCTCCTTGCGCCCCGCCAGGAACAGCTCCTGGATGCGGTGCGCCTCCTCCTCGTAGCCCATCCGCCCCATGAGGTCGGCGTGGAAGTTGCGGGCGGCGTGGCCCATGCCGCCGATGTAGAAGCCGAGCATGGCCTTGACGGGGAGCAGCCCCTCGGCGACGTCGTCGCAGACCTTGGCCCGCGCCATCGGGGCGATCATGAAGCCCTCGGGGAGGTCGGCCAGGGAGGCCCGGTAGACGTCCGTACGGGTCGGCGACCAGTACAGGGGGAGCCAGCCGTCCGCGATCCGGGTCGTCTGGGCGATGTTCTTCGGCCCCTCGGCGCCCAGCAGGAGCGGCAGGTCCGCCCGCAGCGGGTGCGTGATCGGCTTCAGCGCCTTGCCGATCCCGGTGCCGTCCGCGCCGCGGTACGGGTGGCTGTGGAAGCGGCCGTCGAGCGCGACGGGCGCTTCGCGGCGCAGCACCTGGCGGATGACGTCGACGTACTCGCGGGTCGCGGTGAGCGGGCTCGCGGGGAAGGGGCGCCCGTACCAGCCCTCTACCACCTGCGGTCCGGACAGGCCCAGGCCCAGCATCATCCGGCCGCCGGAGAGGTGGTCCAGGGTGAGGGCGTGCATGGCGGTGGCCGTGGGGGTGCGGGCGGCCATCTGCGCGATGGCGGTGCCGAGCCGGATGCGCGAGGTGTGGGCGGCGATCCAGGTGAGCGGGGTGAAGGCGTCCGAGCCCCAGGCCTCGGCGGTCCACACCGAGTCGTAGCCGAGGTTCTCGGCCTCGGCGGCGAGGTCGAGGTGGGCGGGCTGGGGGCCGCGGCCCCAGTAGCCGAGTGCGAGTCCGAGGCGCATGTACGTCCCTCCGCGATGCCATAACTGACGGTGCGTCAGGTGACTGTAGGGCAACGGCCCCCCACCCGGAAGGGTGGGGGGCCGTCGGCCGTACGAGAGGGCGGGATCAGCCGCGCTGGATGCCCGAGGTGTCGTTCAGGACGCCGCGGCGGCCGTCCTGGGTCTGCGCGATCAGCGTGGCCGGGCCGCGCTGCTCCACGGCCAGGTACCAGGTGCCCGGGGCGAGTTCGGCGATCGGGGTGGGGGAGCCGTCCTCGGCGAAGAGGGGGCGGGCCACCGGGACCGCGAACCAGAACGGGGTGAAGTCCGCCGCCGGGGCCTGGGCGGCGTCCGGCTGGACGGCGCCGAAGTCCGGGCCCGGGGCGGCCGAGGCGTCCTGCGGGTTGCCGCCGTAGGGCGGGACCGGCTGCGGGGTGGCCCCGTACGGCTGCTGCTGGGCGCCCGGGTAGCCGTACCCGGCACCCGGCTGCGGCTGGCCGCCGTACGGCGGGGCAGCCGCGACGGCCGGCTTCGGCTCGGGCACCAGGGAACCGGCCAGCGCCGGGACCTTCGAGCCGAACAGGGTCACGCCGGCCATGGCGAGCGTGGCCAGGAACGCGATGATGCAGCCGGCGCCCAGGTCGGCCCCGCTCGGGCTCGTGATCAGCGACCACAGCGAGGACCACGCGGCCGCGACGGCCAGCACGGTGCCCCAGGCGCGCAGCGGCAGCCCCAGGAGCTGACGCCCCTCGGGCTGGAAGCGGGCCGCGATCAGCAGGCCGGCGGCGATGAAGGCGAGCAGGAAGATGCTGGGGAGCGCCAGACGGTACACGTCGGTGTCCCACACGCTCGGCAGGTCGAGGCCGGTCGCGGAGTAGAAATCGAGGAACGAGGCGATGAACAGCAGCGCCGCTGCTCCGATCACCACGCCGTCGCCTCGAGTGAGGGAGCGGATGTTCACGTGTTAGGTGTCCTTCTCGGTCTCGGTCGTCTCGTGGTGCCGCGGTCGCACGCGTCGTGACGGGAGTGGCGCGGGCGGCACCATGGTACGGAGGTCTACCGCGGCCGAGAGGATCGGGGCGGCGGGCTGTCCCCGGGGGGACTACCCGCCCAGGAAGCCGACGATGCCGTCCGCGATGCCCTGCGCCGCCTTCTGGCGCCACTCCGGACTCGTCAGCTGCGCCGCGTCCTTGGCGTCACGCATGTTGCCGCATTCGATGAACACCTTGGGGCGGGTCGACAGGTTCAGTCCGCCGAGATCGTCCCGTACGACCAAACCGGTGCCGCTGCCGAGGTAGTTGGCGGGGGAGGAGCCGGTGGTCCGGGCGAAGTTCCCGGCGATCCGCTCGCCGAGCTGCCGGGAGGGCCCGACGATCTTCGCGGTGTCGGCGCCGCCGCCCTTGACCTTGGCCGGGAGGATGATGTGGAAGCCGCGGTTGCCCGCGGAGACGCCGTCCGCGTGGACGGACACCACGGCGTCGGCGCGGGCCTCGTTGCCGATGCGGGCGCGCTCGTCGATGCAGGGGCCCCAGGCGCGGGCCTTGCCGGCCTCGTGGGTGAGCAGCACCTTCACGCCGCGGCCCTCCAGGAGGGTGCGGACCCGGCGGGAGACGTCGAGGCTGAACTCGGCCTCCATGTAACCGTCGTTGGTGGTGGTGCCGGTGGTGTCGCACTCCTTGCGGTTGGTGCCGATGTCGACCTGCTGGTCGATCTCGTCGGTGTGCTGGAAGTTGCCGGTGTTGTGGCCGGGGTCGATGACGACGGTACGTCCGGTGAGCGGATCGGCCTTGGCCCCGGTGCTGGGGCTGGGGCTGCTGCCGGGGCTCGGGCTGGTGCTCGGGCCGGTGCCGGTGGCGGCATCCGGGCTCGGGGCCGGGCTCGGCGCGGGGGAGGGGACGGACAGGGGCATCACGATCCGCGGCGGGCGCGAGTCGTCGGGCCCGGCCCCGGCGAGGACCTGGGTCAGCACCCAGCCCGCCAGGCAGGTCGGGGCGACGGCGGCCGCCGCGACGACGAGCGTGGCCCGCCGCGCATACCAGGGCCGGGCCGGCGGGGCGGCGTCGGAGGGCTGGGATCTGTCTTCGTAGCGCACGCGGCGATGCTAGACCTGCGGTCTGCTTGTAGTACGGACCCTAGCCCGTCCGGGGGCGTGGCCGGCCGGGGCGGGGGCGCGGCCCAAGGAAGATTTTGTCCGCTGGCATTGTGATCAAGAGGCGAAAGAGCCCCGCCGGATTGCCCCGGCGGGGCTTCTCGCCAGCTCCTGAGGATCAGCACAGAGTCCTGGTGCTGGACACCGGAAACTGCATGATCTGAGCCCTTAGGGTGTGACCAGATGCTGTAACTGAGGCACGCTACAAGGCCGTCACCACTGTTGGACTTCAGCGCCAGACAGCGAACTCGATCATAATTCGATTCCCGCACGTTGGGGAATTTCAGTATCTGCTTCTCAGTCGGTCGGCGCGCGAGCGCAGAGGATCCAATTGGCAACGTCTCTGAAATTCTCCTTATCAACGATCCCTGAAAGGGAGTTGGGGCCCGTGATGTTCCAGCAGACCCCAACTACCTAAAATTCGACGATATTCGCCACCGCTAAGTATTGGACTCGATGAAGATCGACAATTTCTTCGGATTTCCCCCGGTCGCCTGCGGGTCCATGAGCATTTCGGCGACATCCTGGAGTACAGCTTGCGCCGTTTGAATGTCACCAAGAGCTACTTCCGCATGCCGGTCCGCATCGCGCCAAATAATAGCGATCTGTGAGGAACTCAGAGCAAAAAGACCTTCCCACAACGAGTCGGAAAGCGCTTCCCAGCTCCTTGAACTCTCTAGCGGTGGATCCATCGGAAGAATCTCACGAGCGGCACGAAAGAAGGAGTCTCGATCGCCCCCTTCGCCAGTCGATAGAGTGAAAACCTCGATTTCCTGCCGTGCCGCCTCATCCTGGATGGATTCCATTTCATCCGATGAGAGCATTGTAATTCCTGTCACAAACTTCACATGCTCACCTGACTCGCACAAATGCGGGCTTGCCGGAGTCCCCGTGGTGTGTCCACGTGTAGTACGTCTCGCCCGTGATGTTATCGCGCACAACCCGAAGCGGCCCTGCGCCAGGAGTGCCGGGCGTAGGAGCTACGCGGTATTCAAGGTACGGAGAGTGGTCTCCTACGCCTCCAGGCAGGTGGGCGTCTCTGCTGTTGAATTTCGTACCCCACTTGACTGACGTGCGACTCGCTACCGGAGAGCGAATGGGTCGGCGAACCGGCCAGGGGCCACAGCGAGGAAAACGCGTCGACGGCGAGGCGGAGCCGATGACGTTGAAGCTGGGCGTGGGGGTCTCGAACACCAAGTCGAGGCGCTGACTCCCCGGACCGTGATCGGTCCGGGGAGTTCGGCCCTGCACCCGGTCTCCGCCGTCAAAGAGTGGCTGCGACCAGCACTTTCACAACAGACCTTCGGTCTGGGCTAGACCCTAGGGGCGCGCCTCAGGTACCGGCCCCAAATCTGGGCTTTCCGGTACGGTCCATCACCGTCACTATCATACTGCGGCTCGTCAAATTTCACCCAGTATGCCATTTCACCATCCTGCGCCATCACGTGCCGCACAGGTTCAGGAGCTTCAAGGTCATCGACTTCCCCCTGGAATTCAGCCTGCCACGGCCCTGCCCAAGATGGATCTTGGAATACCGTGACACGAGTTCCAGGCGGAAGGAGCTCAAGACTCTTCGCCTCATCCGGAGGGATATAGTTGCTCGCTTCGCTCATTGGGAACGGTCCTTGAATTTGAAGTCTTGAGCCTGCATCGTCCTCTCATTGTAGACGTAGTGGACTTCAACCCCCTTCACCTTCATTTCCTTCTTGACCCAGCCGTCTTCTGCAGGCCAGCGCGGGTCCTTCATGACAGTGGGGAGGGTGTCACCATATGAGGGATTCTCCTTGGCCAGGTCCATGGCCTCCTGTTCGTTTCGCCCTCGCTAGAATTGGCCGTTGTGAGTGACTGTGATCTCTCCATCCAGACCGCGTCCCACGCCTAGCTCTAGATAGGCCTTGAGGTTTTCGCCATCGTGTGAGGGATCGCCCGCACTGAATCCCCGCAGCCAATCTTTTACGCAAAGACCATTCTCGTGTGCTCAAGCGGAAGGCTTGATAATTGGACATCTCGACCTGGGAGTGAATTTACCTTTCTGAATCAGGTCGCGCCCGTTGGGTATTGCGGCACTCGTCTCCTCGAGTCCTCCCTCGGCGGTGGACCGCCGAAGGGGTCGACATTATCCAAATGCGATATATATCGTAAGGAATGTCAGGGCGCAATAGAGCATGAGGTGCCGCAATGCTCCCAGGGCTTTGAGTCCCCTATTTTCACGCCTCTCGACCACGATCGCGGCCAGCAAGCTTCCTACTGCTACCCCACAGAAGAACTGGCTGTGAAGCTCCATTGGATAACCCCATTCTCAAGGACTGTGGCGCCCGGTGGGGATCCACCGGGCGCCAAACTCTATTTGAACCCCTGTGTGCTACATGTAGTGCTTATAGAATTGCTCTTCGGCTTTCCTGGCCACCTCGGCCGCAGCCTTTTCTGCCCGAGCAGTCAGATAGCCGGTGACCTTCGCCCGGACCGCGCCACCCAGGGCTGATTCATAGTCTTGGCTGTGAGGAGAAGCGGCAGGTCACAGCCGTGTGGCGGACCTTCAGTTTGGACACGCCGGACGCAACGAAGCT
>NZ_JBFBBA010000098.1:0-6324 GCF_040682455.1 Streptomyces sp. NPDC051183 | reverse complement strand
GGCCCCCCCCCCGCCACTCCCCCCACCCCCACTGCCTCCCCCCCCCCCGCCCGCGGCCCCACAACCCAACATCTTCATCAGCCTTCTACTAGGTCGCGAGCAGGTCGTCGCAGCTCGTGACCTCGGCGCAGGCAGGCAAGGGCGCCGCCCTCAGTGGCACTACTGTCCTTCGCAGCCATGGCCGTCGCACTTCCGCGCACCGGCACCACAGTGGACCGCAGCGGCATCGAGATCCGCGGGCCCCTCCGGACACGCCGGCTGGCCTGGGCAGAAATCCAGGACATCGCGACCAGCCCAGTGGATGACAGCTCGGGCTCGTCACCGACTTCGACCACGAGATCTCCATCCTGCGCGCAGCCTGTGCCGAGCTCCGCGACACAGGCCCGGCATCGGACTCGCCCACCGCTCAACCATCACCGGCGGCACCGGTTGCCGGTACTCAGTGACGGTAGGCGGCGGCCGCGATCTCGATGAAGGATCGGATCAACGGGTTGGTGTCGCCTTCGTTGCACACCGCCACCACCCGGCTCGGCGCCATGTCGATCAGCGGCACCACGGCCAACTCCGCGGGCAGGTCGTGTCCGAGGGGGGCCAGGCCGACCGTGCCGTTCCACAGCACGGCGTGCAGGCATTCCTGGACGGCGCGCACCACGGGGCCCTCGCGCGGCGTGCCTCCGTTCCAGTACGACTGCCAGATGGGGTCGGTGCCCTGCGGAAACTGGAACCAGCGGCGGTCGTTCAGCTCGGCCAGGCGCAACCGGTCGCAGCGGGCCAGCGGATCGTGGGCGCGCAGGACCACGCCGACCGGATCGGTGCGCAGCGCGCGCACCGTCAGGGCGGTCTCGTCGAACGGCGCACGGGTCAGTGCGACGTCGACCAGTCCGGTGCGCAGCCCGCACGTCGGGTCGGTCAGATCGGTGTCGCGGATGCGGATGTCGATACCGGGGTGGGTTCGGCGGTAGGCGCCGGCCAGCCTGGCCCTTGACTGGCGGCATCACCCGGTCCGAGCTCCACGACGTGCTGCCGGCCTCCAGGGCGGCGACGATCGAGTACGGCCAACCCGGCACCAGTTGGTGCTCGCCCCGGACCCGGCCGAAGGTGTGGCTGAACGACCGGTCGGATCAGGTGTCGGTGGCCGGCCGCAACCGAGCCCCGTTCGACACCCGGCCGAGCAGCCCGCCGGGCCGACAATCCGATGGTCCGAAGGCAGCGGCCTGGCCCGCCGCGTCCGCGGCGCACCGTATGTCCGGAACCGGGCAAGGGGTTCGGCGATATCGAGGCCAAGCCGTGACCGTCGTTGATGATTGAAGGATCATCCGCCTCCTAGTCTGATCCTGTTCAAATCAGAGGGGGAACACCAAGTGAAGCTCAACAGGCGCCTCGCCGCGGTGGCCGCGGCCGCGGTCGTCGGCCCGACGGTACTCATGACCACTCCGGCCATGGCCGACGAGGTCACCCAGCCCGCCGTGACCGTCCCGGACGCCGAGCCGAAGGGCGACGTCGCGCCCGTGGAGGCGCCCGAGCCCGCGCCCGTGGCCGTACCCGCGGCTCCTCCGGCGGCCGCCCCGGCGGCGCAGCAGCAGGAGACCCCGAAGCCCGCGGGGCAGGCGGCACCGGAGAAGGCCGAGAGCGCCTCCGATGACGACTACCAGCCGCCCACCGGCATACTGGCGGGCCCGGAGGTCACCATCCAGGGCATCCCCGAGGACGGGTTCACGAACGACGGCAGCTGGACGAAGCTGACCGTGGAGGTGGACAACGAGGGCCACCGCGCCGTCCCGGACTACACCCCGAGCATCAACGTGATGCAGTGGGAGGGACGCTTCACGACCTCGCAGGTCAAGGTCGAGCGGCTGGTCGGCGGCGTCTGGCAGCCCGTCAAGGCCATCACCGCCGAGTCGATGGGGCCCGGGTTCAAGTACAACCTCGGGAAGACCGCCGCCGTGGCCGCCGATGCGAAGTACACGGTGGACGTACGGATCGCCTTCACCGCCGACGCCCCGGTCGTCGCCTTCGAGATGTACTCCGACGGCGCCAGCCGCAGCGGGTCGGTCGTCAGCTCCTCTCCCGGAACCTGGTACCAGTCCAAGATCGCGGGTGCCGAGGACGGCGGAGAGACGCAGCCGACCGTCATCGAGGGTCCTGTCCTGACCGTGGCCGAGGCGCCCGCCACCGTCACCGTCGGCGACGGTTGGGCGAATACGACCGTCCGTGTGGACAACACCGGCAAGGACTCCCTGGAGGACTTCGAGCTGGGCATGACGCTGTCCCACCTGGACCGGCCCGGCATGAAGAGCAGCCAGGTCGAGGTCGAGGTCTACAGCAAGGACGAGTACGGCGTCCTCGGCTGGCACCGGACGTACGACCGGGTCGGGGACCCCGACACCTTCGGCTACGGGCTCGCGGCCGGGCCGGTCGGCAGCGGCAGGGCCTTCGACGTCCAGGTCCGTTTCCGCGTGTCCGCCAACGCTCCCAAGGGTGATCTCAGCATCCGCTTCTGGGGCGCCGGACCGTACGACGAGGAGAGCCACTCGTACGTCGCGTCGCATTCCAAGGCCCGCCTGACCAAGATCGTCGCAGGCGAGACGAGCACCGGCGGCAACGCCGGCGGCAGCACGGGTAACAGCGGGAACACCGGGAACACCGGCATGGGCAACACCGGCAACCAGCCGAAGCCCGACGGCGGTGCGACCCCGATCAACACCGGCACCGGCGCCAACACTGGTGCTGGCACCGGCGCCGGCACGGTCACCGCGCCCACCGGCGGCGAACTCGCCGCCACCGGCGCCGACCCGGCCGCCTCCTGGGCCCTCGGCGGCGCCGGCGTGGCCGTGGCCATGGGCGCGGCCCTGGTCGCGGGCACCGGCCGCCGGCGCCGCACCACGGCCTGAGACACGGCGATGCCCCCGCCTTCCCGGAAGGCGGGGGCATCGCCGGGCCGCTGAGGTCAGAGCATGTTCTTGTAGATGTTCCAGCCGGTGCCGAACTTCACCCGGGGGGCGAAGGTCGCGGCGCCAGTCTTGCCCGTCGAGGTGTACGTGTACACCACGCCTCCCGGAAGCCGGGCCATCAGGTCGCCCTTGCTGTCGCCGTTGATGTCACCCGGGACGAACAGCGTGTCGTACTGGTTGAAGCCGCTGCCGACCTGCTCCCGGGCGGCGAACGGCGCGCTCGCCATGCCGGTGCCCTTGTAGAGGAAGAGACCGCCGGCGTTGTCCCGGGCGAGCAGGTCGGGCCGACCGTCCCCGGAGTAGTCGCCCGCGCCGACGAGGGTGTTGTATCCGTTCCAGCCGGTGCCGACCTTGATGCGCGTCCCGAACTTCGTGTACGGCAGTCCGTCGCCGGGGTGCAGCCACAGGACGCCGGCCGAGTCACGGCTGACCAGGTCCCCCTTCCCGTCGCCGGTGAGGTCGCCGGGGCCGGCCATCATGGTGTAGTTCCACGACGTAGCGACCTTCACGCCGCGGACGTAGAGGTCGGTGCCGATGTTCTGCACGTAGCTGGCGTGGTTGTGGCTGTTGAGGCCCGTGGCGTACGTGTTGCGGGAGCCGGGCGTCTCCTTGCCGACGTTGTACGCCGTCGAGTAGTAGGTGCCGTCGGCCAGGGCGTGGTACTTGACCAGGACGTTGTCGGCCTGGGTCATCACGTTCTGGCCCTTGCCGAAGAGCGATGTGGTGCCCGCGCCGACGATGAACTTGTTGAGTTCGTAGCCGCTGCCGAAGTAGGCGGGTGCGGCGAACTTGCCGCCGCCGATCGACTTGAACCAGTACTCCACACCGTCGTGGTCACGGGCGAGCAGGTCGCTGCGGCCGTCGCCGTCGCCGTCGTCCGAGCCGGTGATCACGTTGTACGCGTTCCAGCCGGTGCTGACCTTGACGCCGGGCTTGAGCGGGGCGGTGGCGTTGCCGGCTCCCTTGTGGAACCACAACTCGCCGGCCAGGTTGCGGGTGAGGACGTCGCCGATGCCGTCGCCGTCGACGTCGTTGGCGCCCACGACCTGGTCGTAGATCCCCCAGCCGGAGGCGACCTTGACCCGGGAGTTGAAGGGCTTGCTGACCGTCCCGGTTCCGGTGTACAGCCACAGGTCACCGGCGGGGTCCCGGGCCAGTAGATCGGGGCGGCGGTCCCCGGTGATGTCGCCGGTGGCGATGAGACGGTTGTACTTCTGCCAGCCGCCGCCGGACCACAGGGGCGCCGAGGTGCTCTTCACACCCGCCTCGTAGAGCGTGAGCACGCCGTCGAACGTGAGTGAGAGGAGTTCGGGCTGGGTGGTGCCGCCGACGTCGCCCACCGGCAGCAGGTCCTTGAACGAGGCCTCGGGGTCGGGATCGGTCTTGTGGATCGTGTATTCGCTCCAGGCCTTGATCGACGACAGGTAGACCGCCGTGACCTGGTCGTACTCCATGACGATCATGTCGCTGACGCCGTCTCCGTCGACGTCGTGGCGCGGCTTGGCGGCAGCGGCCATCTCGGCCGGGACCTGGACCGGCATGACGACGGTCGGGAGTGGTTGGCCGCCGGCCGTTCCGGTCACGGTGGACGGTGCCGGCGCCGGCACGGCCGGGCTCGGCACGGCCAACCTCGATACGGCGACACTCGGCGCGCCCGGGCTCGGCGCGGCGACGCTCGGCGCGGCGGCCAGAGCGCCGGCGGCCAGGGCGAGAACGCTCCCGGCGGCCAGGGCGCGCAGCCGTCTGCGCTGCGGTGACATGCGGTGCGATGTACTCAAGATCCCCCCTGAGGATCGGGCCGTGGGGCTCTGCCCTGCCACACGTCATGTGTATGGCAGGGGTCACGCTTCCGTGTGTGAACGGCCCCCCGCTTCCGTCCGTGCACGCTGGCCCCGTCACCGACCTTCACGTCGGCGCGATCACTCCGGTTCCCTTTCGCGGCACATCAGTTGGGCTTTCTGCAGCGACATGTGAGGACGACGTGTCGGCGCGTTTCCTACTCGGGGGCCGGCACCCGGGCGTGGCGTGTCCTGTTCGAAGTTCCCGACTTCGGGCAGCATGGTGGGGGCGGGGCCGCCGGTGCGTGGGGTGTTGCGCGGCAAGGCGGAAGCACGGGGGCTCCGTGGCTGCACAGCGGCTCATCCAAGCTGCGGCGTAACCGGAGGCGGGGGTATGCAGGACGCGGTCTACAGTCTGCTCGGTGCGTTGGGCGGTGCGGCGTTCGCCGGAGCCGCCGCATACTGGGGCCCGCTCCGGGCTCAGAAGGCAGCACGCCAAGAGGCAGAACGGCAGCGCGAGCAGGCGCAGTCGGAAGCCGAAGAGGCCAGGACGCACGAGCGCCGTAGCAGCCAGGTCGCGCGCGTGGCCCTTATCCGCAGGGTGGTCGGCAATTGGTGTTACCTGTTGGATGTGACCTTGGACAAAGTCCAGAACGGCCAGGCAGTGGACGACTTCTGGGAGAGCGCTCGCCAGTCCAGAGACGTGGTGACTACGGCTGTCTACGATGGCGTTCGTGATGGTTTCGCCATCTCCGCGACGCGTCGGAGCCAGTCTCGGGTACTTCACAGTCCCAGGCAGCCGTGGGGGCCAACGGCGGGTCTCCCGGTGCAGCAACCGGAGGGCACACTGCCGAGGACCCGTGTAGGTGATCACACCATCGCAGTGAACGAATCCGAGCGGCAGCTGATCCTGGATGCGCTCGACCGCGCCACCGCACGTGTGGGTGCCCTGGTCGGGCTGGCTCCCTCGGACTCCGGCTACCCGGAAGCGCTGGAATCCGCGCAGCAGGCCGTGGACGAGGCCGGCCAGGCTCGGGCCGACCTCTCCGTCCACCTCATGCAACGGCTGATGGCCGTAACCGACCTGGACTTCATCGACCCGCGCCGCGCCCCGGGAACAAGCCCGTGATCAGCCTCGCGGCACGATCGGCCCGAGGGCGTACCGCGTCGGGCTGCTTACCGTGTTGGTACGGAGTGGAGCCAGGATCATCCCGGCTCCACTCCGTGGCGCGGACGTGTCACTGGAACTGTGCGAAGAACCTCCAGATCTCTCCCTTGGTCCAGGTCGCGACGCCGCTCTCGTTGGGTGAGCCGTCGACCGGGCCGGGCAAGTGCCCTCCGTCGAACGCGGCCCATTGGACCGGGTAGCCGGCACGGCAGCCCGAGTAGGTGGTCGTGATGTGCGTTCGGCTGCCCGGCCCGGGCTCGAACCCGTCGACGTAGGCGGCGAGGGTGTCCCCGTCGATCTCGCCGGTGCCGACGTTGATCTGGTGCAGGACCAGGGCGTGTAGGAGACTTCTCGGAGTCCGGCGGCGATGTTGTGGTGGCCGGCGTCGCGGAGGGTGTTGATCGCGAGGTTCCGTAAAGTGGCCATG
>NZ_JBFBBA010000097.1:0-6841 GCF_040682455.1 Streptomyces sp. NPDC051183 | reverse complement strand
CTCCGCTGGTCACACTTCCGCCGACGCAGCCAAGCCCGAGCCCGCCGCTGCCACTACCAACGACGGGGCCACGACCCCCACATGCGGTTGCAGTACTAACGCGCCGGCACAGTCAGCGGACCGAACGGTTGCGCTCGACCCTGGCGTCGGTCGGCCTGGCCCTCGCAGGCCGGGCCGGGGCCCGCATCGCCGGCGTACTCGGCGTTTCCGTCAGCCGTAGCACTGTGCTCCGGCTGGTGGACGCGCTTCCCGAGCCCGAAGCGGTCGCACCGCGGGTGGTCGGTGTCGACGAGTACGCGACCCGGAAGGGCCGCCACTACGGCACCGTCCTCATCGACATCGAAACCCGCCGCCCTGTCGACCTGTTGCCCGACCGGGAGGCGTCCAGTCTGGCGGCCTGGCTCGCCGCACGGCCGGGCGTTGAAGTCATCTGCCGAGACCGAGCACCGTTCTTCGCCGAAGGTGCCACCGCCGGCGCTCCGCAAGCGGTCCAGGTCGCGGACCGGTGGCACCTCTGGCACAACGTGAGCGAGGCTGCCGAACGGGCCGTCGCTCAGCACCGCCGCTGCCTCCGCGCCCTTGTCACAGCCGCCCCCGAACCCGATCCGGAGCCTGCGCCGGAGGAAGATTCCTCTGGCTCGCCATGGCCGACCGGCCATCGTTTCGCCGACCGCACCCGCGCCAGGCACGCCGACGTCCACGCACTGCTGGAGGCCGGGCACAGCCGTCGCTCGGTCCAGCGGCAGCTCGGTATGACCTGGCGGACCGTCAAGCAGCTCGCCGACGCAGCGAGGCCGGAGGAGCTTTTCACCGGACAGTGGCAGAACCGACCGTCGGTCCTCGATGACTACAAGCCCTACCTGGACGACCGGTGGAACGAGGGCTGCACCAACGCCTGGAAGCTGTGGGAGGAGATCGTGCCGCTCGGCTACAAGGGCAGCTACCAGCGCGTCCGCGCCTACCTGCACAAGAAGCGCACCTCACCGCGACCCGTGGTCGCCCGGCCGCCCTCGCCCCGAACGGTCGCCGGATGGATTCTCCGGCGACCGGAAACTCTTCCCGAGGCCGAACAACTGCTGCTCAAAACCGTGCGCACCCACTGCCCCGAGATCGACGCGCTTACCCGGCACGTCCGCGCCTTCGCGGTCATGCTGACCGAGCGCCAGGGCGAGCGTCTCCCGGACTGGCTCGCCGCCGTCCGGCAGGACGATCTGCCCAGTCTCCATACCCTTGCCGCCGGGATCGACCGCGACCGCGATGCCGTCATCGCCGGTCTCACCCTGCCTTGGAGCTCGGGCGCAGTCGAAGGCCATGTCAACCGCATCATTCTGTGGAATCAGCGATGTCAAGCGGTGTACTTGTGCATCACGTCGAGGTAGTGACGGTCCCGGTGAGGCACGTGATTGTCCCGGCCCGGGAGGCTGAAGACCGCGTAGACGTCAGCGGGCCGGGTGAGGATGCTGGACTGCTGGCCGAAGGTCAGGGTGTCGTTGACGTGATGCTCACAGCCTGCGGTGTCCAGGGCCGCGACCAGTTCCTCGCGGAGCACGGTGGCCTCGAACGACTCCGATTCGGGCAGGACGAGAGCGGGGAGCTTGGCTGTCGAACCGGGCCAGAGGTGGAGCCGGATGCCGCTGACGGCCCTCTGGGTGATGTCCAGCTTGAGTCCGCCCCAGGAGTACGGGTAGCCATCGATGTCGGGCCCCTTCATGCGGATGGCGGGGTGTGGCCGCCCCGGGCCGAGGATGCCCTCGGCCTCGGCCAGGGGCATTCCGCAGTGAAGCGGACCGATCCTGCCGGTTCGGGCGAAGTCGACGAGCACGTTCATCAAGGTCACGGCAGTGACTGTGTCACTCTCCCGGGCTTGTATGCACGCCGATATCAGCGGGGTGCGGAGCCCGTCCGGCCCTGTCGGACGTCGACGAGCGGCAGAAGGCGGGCCGTCACCGGCACGTCCAGTTCGCGTGGTGTCGGGCCGGCCGGAGTGGGTGTGTCGGCGAGGCGGTCGAGTAGCCGGTCCAAGGCCGCCTGGCCGTCTTCGACGGCTGCCTGCTCATCGCCGGTCAGCGGGATTGACACCGCCATCTTCTGCAAGTTGCTTTTGGCTTCCAGGAGTTGGGATCGCGTGGAGTCCTTTGGAGTGTAGAAATCGCAGCGCGCGCAGGCCATACGGTGCTGGCACTGCTCGAAGAAGGTGTAGCCGCAGTAGCCGTGTCCAAGGTCGTAGTGCTGCCAGGGCTCACCGGCCGCGGCGGCGCCGGAGGCCACCGCGTCGCGGTCGACCAGGACCTCGATGGTGCGCACGTTGCGCTCGAAGTAGCCGGCTTCGGAGTAGGCCTTGGACAGGGTGTTCGGCGTGATCTTCGCGTAGTACTGCGTGGATTGCGGTGAGCGATGTCCGAGCCAAGCCTGCAGCTCGAACAGCGTCATCGGCTCCTTGGCGTTGTAGAGCTGGCTGGCGATGGTGGACCGGGCCCGGTGGCTGGTGATGTTGCCACGGACGTCGGCGGCCGGGACTCCGGCCTTGCGGCAGAGCATCGGGATGACGGTGTTGTTGATGTAGCTGGTGGAGACGCGGCGGGCCCGGACGGCGAACAGCGGGTCGACCAGCTCGCCGGTGCGGCGGTCGGTGAACTTCGGCTGGTTGGGGCGGGCGGCCTGCCAGGCGTCAACGGCCTGGCCGAGGATCGGGTCGACCGGTTTGGTGAAGGCGGTGCCGGTCTTGTGGGTGGGGACGTCGAGCAGGCAGACAGCGTCGCGGGCCAGGACCTGCTGCGAGTCGCCGGCGATCGGTGTCCCGTCGTGCTGCCAGCGGATGCATCCCACCTTCAGCCGGGCGATCTCGTCGCTGCGCTGGCCGGAGAACAGCCAGGTCAGCGTGACGGCGCGGACCAGTTCGAAAGGGTAGAAGTGCCCGGAGCGGGTCTGGGGGAGGTCGGCGGCCTCCAGGTTCAGGCCGGCCCACAACAGTTTCGCCCAGATCTCGTCGGCGATCACCCTGGGGTCGGGTCCGAGGAGGGCGGCGATGCTGCGGGGCACGGCCAGCGCGCGCTGGGGGTCGAAGCGGCGGGGCAGCCACTCCCACTCCTGGCAGTCGCGGAAGAACGTCCGCAGCGCGGTGATCTGCCCGGCCTTGCTGGGCGCTTCCAGCGGCTTGCCGAGACGGTCGCCCAGCCCGATGGTGCGCTGGACGTAGTCGCCGACCTTCAACCGGTCCAGCGCGGCGATCCAGGAAGCGCAGGTCTGCCGGGTCCAGTCGGCCGGGTCGGCAGCGTCGGGCTGTTCGGCGGCGATCCACCGGCCGACCTTGAGCAGGTTCGAGCGGACGCCGCCGCGAACGCGCGGCGTCAGCGTCGATGTGGCGTGCCAGCGGTCGGCCCACTGTTCCCAGACCGGCGCGCCACCGGTCGCCCGGGCCGAGTGGCGGCCGGTGGCGGTGCGCGGCGGGTCACAGAATCCGAGCTCGGCGACCGCCCGCTGCATCGCGTGCAGGGTGTTCAGCCGACTGCCCTCCAATAGCCGGTCGAGGCGGACCCGGTCGAACAGTGCGGTGTCGAGTTCCTCAAGATGAGGGCTGCGGTTGAGCAGGAACAGCTGGCAGGCCACCATCGGCAGCAGGGTGTCCTCGTCCCGGCCGAGCCGGTAGCCCCAAGCGGTCAGGACCGTACGAAGTCGTGCGATCTCGCCGTTGACGCGGTCGCGTCCGAAGACCCGCCAGGCCAGGGTCAGCCGCTGGAAGCTGCCGAGCCGGTGGAACTCGTTGAAGCCACCGAGCAGGTAGGCGTGCGCCGCGAGATAGGGGCGGACCTCGTCGCCTGCCCAGGTCGGCGCGTGCTGGCGGAACTCGGCCTGGGTGCGGCCGAGCAGATAGACCCATTCCTCCGCGGTCCAGCTCCAGAAGGTCCTGCCGGTCTCCGCGCACCGCGTCAGCAGCACCGCGACCACGTCGAGCATGGCCCGTCGGCGGTGCGGGGTGGGCGGGGAGTCCAGTGCGGCATTGACCGCCTCCAGCGGGCCCAGCAGCCGCGCGATCACGCGCCAGCCCGGCGCGGATGGGTCGTGGTATTGCAGTCGCCGCAGATTGCGCACGCCCAGGTCGGCCACGGCCCTGGCCTCGGCAGGTCGCACCGTCACCGCGGCGTTGTCCCGGGGCGGGGAGATCGGCCAGGACCAGCGACCGGTCCCGTCCTCGGCGGTGACGGCTGACAGTGGTGCGGTCACCGAGACACCTCCGCCGTCGCGCCGTTCGTGGATGTGAGCATCTGTATGCGCCAGGCATGGATGTGCTCCATGCTGCGGGCCAGCTTGTCGGCCAGGTCCCGGCCGGACAGGTGGATGTACTGGAGCGTGGAGTCGGTGTTGCGGTGGCCAGCGAAGGTCGCGATCGCGTGCAACTCCCAGCCCATCCGGGCCAGATCGGTCAGACACAGGTGGCGGGTGGTGTGGGTCGAGAACCGAGGGACACCGGCCTCCAGGGCGATCCGGCGGACCACCTTCGACCAGGTCCACAGGGTCAGCGGCTGCCCGTGGTTGCGCCGGGACTCCGACAGGAACAGCGGCCCCCTGGCCCGGCTGACCGTGGCCCGGTGGGCGAGGTAGGCCGACACCAGCACGCCGGTCGACGCCGAGTACGGCACCACCCGCTCCAGCCGGTTCTTCGTCGTCTCCGCCCGTACCCTCAGCGTCCGGTGAGCCGGATCGAGGTCGTCGGTCCGCAGCGAGCACAGCTCCTCCCGCCGCAGCGCGGCATCGTAGGCCAGGGCCAGCATCACCCGGTTGCGGACCGGCTCCTCCCGCGCGACCTGCAGGATCCCCAGCCACTGCTGTTCACTGGGGATCCACGGCAGCTTCGTGAGCCGCGGCGCCAGCCCGCGCTGCTGCCCGCCCCTCTGGCGCCCCGGGGTGTAGCGGCCCCGGCCGACCGGGTTCGACTCCCGCAGGCCTTCCTCCATGAGGAAGTCGTAGAACAGGCGGACCGGTACCAGGCGCTGCTGGATGGTGGCGTTGGCCAGTCCTGCCCCCGAGTCGATCGAGACCACATTGGCCCCTCGACGGTGCGGCCGTGAGGTCAATTCCCGTACGTAGACCACTATATGTGCGCGGTTCGCCGTGACCGGGTCGACGGTCTCCCGTTCGCACATCAGCAGGTACTCGGCCAGCCCGCGGGCGTAGGCATCGATCGTGCGGGGCGCACGGCCGAGATCCGTCCAGATCGTCAGCCAGGTCGCCGCCTGCTCGTGCCGGCCGAGCACCGGCCACTTCTCTATCAGCACCGTCGTGCCGCTCAACACATCTCCCAAGAGTCCGTGGTTGCACCAGGGAGACATGATCACCCCGGCAGATTCCACGTAACTTTTAAAATGATCAAGCGGCAGATGTACGGGCGCGCTGGCTTCAACCTCCTGCGCAAGCGGGTACTGCTTGCCTCCTGAGCGCACTGTCAGTGACCAGTGCGACGATCCCCAGACGACCGCGCGAGGAGAGACATGGGCACCTGGGACATCGGCCCCTTCGACAACGACACCGCCGCCGACTTTGCCGGTGACCTGGACGAGGCAGCGCCGGAAGAACGCGAAGCCATGATCCGCGGCGTGCTCAAGCGTGCCGCCGGGCCCGCGGACCTCCTGGGCATCTACGACGGCGAGCGAGCCGTGGGCGCCGCGGCTCTGGTCGTTGCCCAGCATTCTGACGGCGATAGGGCGTATTCGAACTATGGCCCATCAGAACCGCTACCGGAGTTGCCCGCAGACCTTCGAATGCTCGCCGTCGACGCCCTGGATCAAGTGGTCTCCGACCGGTCCGAACTCGCCGAGCTGTGGGCCGAAGCCACGAACTGGTCGAAGTGGCGCCAGGACATCACCCGCCTCCGCAACGTCCTTGACCCTCCGATCCCGCCACAAGAGGAAGCCCTGTTCGAAATCTAGTCGGTGACTCACAGTTACGGACCACAGAAGTTGAGCCAGAGCCCGAGAACGGGAGGCACCCGCCCGAGGTCGGCAACGGCGCGACGGCGACTGCTGCCTGCGCCCGTAGCCAGCGCTTTTGTCCCGGACTCCCGTGGGGCGGTTGACGGCTGTCGGCAGCGCGAGGTGGTCACGCCAGACAACGCAGGTGTTCAGCATGCCCCGCCAGATCCTGCGGGCGGCCTGGGAGTCACCCGACCGAAGTCCAGGTCGAAGCTGTTTCATCAGCCGTTATCTGGCACAGGACCGCGCTCACGATCACCCACATCAGGTACCTGCACCGGTGGCCACTGACCGAGGCGGTGTTCAGCTGGTAGGCCTGGGGTGACATTGCGCCGCGTGGCGCGCGTGAGGAATCGTTTCGCCTTCTTTGTCACGTCTTAGGGTCGGCTCCAACCACTTGGGCCCGTTCGAAGAGTGGGCCGTGACGGCAACGCTCACTACTGAAGGAGACTCATGGGAATCCTCAACAGCGCAGGCAAGGCCGCCACGCAGGCTCGGGACGCAGGCCACGTCATGCTCGGCGGCAAGAACGCCTCCGGCTTGAAGCACCAGATCGTCACTGCCACGGGCACTGGGACCGTCGAGGCCAAGGCACCTGACGGGTACATCGTCACTGGCGGCGGCTGGGAGAACGCCCACCTTGACAAAGGCGACATTGTGCTGGAGAGCTACCCCTCCGCCGATGGTACTGGGTGGAAGGTGCGGATCAGGCGGGGGTCTTCGACGGAGCACCTTGAGCACACGGTGTACGCCGTCTGCGTCGCCGCCGACAGCTGACTGCTAGTGCCGCATCAGGCAACGTTCGCCCTGTTCACGACGTAGCGGAGGCGCTCATCTTGAGCGTGCTTGTTCCGCCAGATGATGTAGCGGCGGAT
>NZ_JBFBBA010000096.1:940-7329 GCF_040682455.1 Streptomyces sp. NPDC051183 | reverse complement strand
GCCCCGGCTTGTCGCCCACCGGCAACAACGGCTCCAGCCTTGCCCACTGTGCATCTGTCAGATCGCCACGCGCCACACCATGATCATCACCGACCAAGATCCACTTTCGCAACAGACCCTAGGGCTACGAGCGCAGTTTCGTGCCGCAGCAGGTGTTCAGGCACGGCCCGCGACAGGACCGAGGGGTGAACCGTCGTGGGTGCCTTGGCCCGCTGGGCCCCCGTCTGAGGAATCGTCTGGAGCTCCACCTATGTCGCAGGAACTCTCCATCGCCCTGCCGATCCCGGCTCTCCCCGTCAACCCCGACCGGGCCGGCGCCCGCGACCGCCATCTGGCCTGGGTGCGCAGACAGAAGCTGGTCACCGGCGACGAGATGGCGCGGCGCTATGCGTTCTCCCAGGTCGCCGAACTGTCGGCGTATTTCTACCCCGATGCCGTCGGCGAGGACCTTGACCTCGCCTTCGACATCATGGGCTGGTTCTTCCTCTTCGACGACCAGTTCGATGTGCCGCGCGGCACCGTTCCCACCGCGGCGATCACCGCGTGCGAGCAACTCATCGACCTGCTGCACCAGCCACCGGACAAGGACCCCGCGCCCGGCGGTGCCGCACCGATCGTGCTGGCGTTCGCCGACTGCTGGCGCCGGGAAACTCGCGGCATGTCCCAGCAGTGGCCGCGCAGAGCCGCCGCCGGCTGGGTGGAGTACCTGGAGGGCAACCTGACCGAGGAGGCCGACCGGCGGTCCGGCACGCGCCCGAACTCCGAGCAGCGCATGCACAACCGCCGGCGCTCGGTAGGGGCACGTCCCTGCTTCGACCTCGCTGAGAGGGTCGGCCACTTCGAGATCCCGCCCCTCGTCTGGCGCAGCACCCACATCGAGTCCCTGCGCCAGTGCACGGATGACTCGGTCATCCTGATCAACGAGATCTACTCCCTCGAATCCGATGAGGCCCGCAGCGATCCGAACATGGTGAGCTGCCTGATGGCAGAGCACCCCTACACCCGCGAGCAGGCCCTGGAGGTCGTGCGCGACCTCAACGACCACGCTGTCCACCGCTTCCTCGCCCTCAGTGGACAACTCCGGGACTTCTGCACCGCACTGGCCCTGACGGACACGGAAAACGCTGACGTCTTCCGTTATGTCGAGTCCATGCGCTGCCTGATCCGGGGCAGCTACGACTGGAGCCGGAGCAACGGCCGCTACTCCTCCTCGGCGTCAGCCACCCACGGACCCGCCAACTTCGGCTACCTCCACCCCTAACCGAGGCGCAGGCATCGGCGTCTTCCTGCCGGACACGGCGACGCCGCCGTGAGGCGTTGTCACGTTGTCGGGGGCGTGAGTGGCTGAGGGTGTGCGGGGGCTTCGGGCCGGCCTGGTTCAGCCGGCGGTGGGCAGGCCGGCGACACCGGTGATCTGGTTCCAGATGGTGAAGCGGATGCTCATCTCGAGGCGGTGGCGGCCGGCGGTCATCAGGTGTCGGTGGGGTCGGAAGTGGGGTGAGATGCCGGTGAACGCGGACAGGAACCGTTGCGCGCCGCCGACGGTGCGGAAGCCTTTCATCGCGCGTTCACGCTGGCGGGTGGGCTGGTGTGAGTTCTCCGTCCGGTTGTTCAACCCCTTGTGCGAGCGGTGCTCCACCGACGGCATCACCTCGCGGTGCGCGGCCCCGTAGGAGCGGAGCTTCACGCTCAGAAGAGCGCCAGGCCCTCGCCGCTGGTGTCGGCGATGACTGGCCGGGACTGGGTGGGGAGGCCGTCGAGGCGGTCAGGTCCGGCTGCGGCGGCCACGTCGGGGGCGGTCTCGGCCAGCCAGGTACCAAACCGCCCGACGGCTTCACGGTAGGGGACTCGCGCCAGGACACGGTGCTCGCCGGCGGGGCAGAAGTCGACGGTGACGGTGAGCAGGCAGGAACGGGGGGCGTTCTGGCTGCCCGTCCAGGACACGCGCAGCACTCCGCAGGGCTTGCGCCCGCGGGAGCCGCGGGTGTGGTGGGTCGGGCGCAGTGGTCGGCAGGCGGTGTGGGCGGTCCATGCGGCGAGGTGTGGCAGGGGCAGGGTGGTGCGGGCGCGGCAGCCGGGGCAGCGGTGCCAGTGGCGCAGCCAGTGGTCGGTGTCGGTGTCGAAGAGGCGTGTGTAGCGGTCGGCCACGCGGATGTCGTTGCTGTACAGGTGGTCAGGGCGTTCCAGGGTGTTGCAGGACTGGCAGACCGGGGCTCGGACGTAGCCGTGCTCGTGGCAGTGGTCGAGTACAGCGGCGGGTGCGGTGCCGCAGACGGCACACGTCCACGCGGCCACCTTGGCGGAGATGCCGGGCTTCCTGCTGAGCACCGAGTACAGGTGACCTTCCAACTCGCCGGTGTACGGACGCGGTGGGGCGGGCGGGCGGTCGGGGCTCGTCGTCTGCCGGTTGTCGCCGGCTCGGGCCTGCCGGGTCCGGGAGGGCGGCTCGGTGACGGCTGCGCCTTCCTGGCGGGCCTGGGCCGCTTGCAGCCACTGTGTTTCGGTGTGCTCGGCTCCGTCCAGCAGCCTGACCACGGCACGCGGCAGCCACCACGTCCGCACTGCGTGGTCGCGGGTCTGCTCCACGAGTATCCGCCGCCAGTCGATCCCCGCCAGATGCTGCGGTCGGCTCCCTTCGCGCCGTCCCGCCCGATCGGGATCGCCCAGCCCCTGCAATTCCCGGGTGATGCGCCGGCGCCATCGCAGCGGTGTTCCCTGGTTCTGTTCCTGGCGCGGCACGTGGCGGAACGGGCCGATGCGGACCAGGTCCTGGCGGTCCATCTCCACCGCGATCAGGTCCGCCGCCGCCTGACGCACCTCGATCTCCGAAACACTCCACCGGCCGCCGGTCTCCACCGTCGCCACCACACGACCGCCGAGCAGGACGTACCCCACCCGGGCATCGGCGGGAAACCCGGTGAAAGCCCCAGACACTGTCGGCACAGCGCTACCGGCCGTCAACCCGGTCCACAAAGCGTCCGCGGCGCCCAGAAGGATCAGACCACCCGTGCGACCCTCGATGGCAAGCTCCGGCATACCGACAGGCTAACGGCCGGCCCCGAATAGAATGCAGGCCAGGGGTGAGGAGGAACCGATGCCCGCAGGCAACGCCCGGGTGATCGTGATCCTGCCCGACGGCCAGGAACTCCGGGCCTCACTCCACGAACGGCGGCGCGGACCCGACGGCTGGCAGTACCGCGTCGCCATCACCCTCTGGCAAGCCGGGAGCGGCGGCCGTCAAGAGCCCGTGGAACACACCGTATGGCTGGACGCCGGCCATGTCCGCCCCATCGAAGGCGGCGACTACAGCGCCGTACCGACCCGCCCCCCAGCCCCTGCCGGCCGCGGAGCGGCCCGTCAGGCATGGACGATACAGAACCTGCCCCACCGGCCCGGCCACCCCGGCGCACGCCTCGTCCACATCATCGGCTGCCAGCCCGGCGCCCCCATCGATCTCGACCAGGCCCTCGAGGCGCTCCAGCAACCCCGCACCGTGCCCTGCCTCCAGTGCAAGGCCGCCACCTCACTACCATCGGCCGGCTGAACCACCCGCGCCACGACACCGAGGAGGTCATCAGGGGCGACCGGCTGGGACTGTAAATCGTTCGGCTCTGTCCCACATTCGGTGGTGACGGAACGTCATCGGAGAAGGGTGTGGCTCCTTTCGAGGGACGGGCTGAGCTGGTCATTTGCCGGTTCGGTTCGACTGCCGGTCGTGGAAATCCTTTCGAAACCAGCAGGTCACGCCCGCGCGCCGGGCCAAGATCGACAGGATGGAGGTGCGGGTCACCGCGCGACCCGCTGTGGTGGTCGAGTCGATCACTCGGGCACGCCTCAAGTCGCAGTTCACACAGGTGGGGCCGTCCCTCGAAAGGAGCCACACCCATCCACCTTCGTACCTGGTGGCGTACAGCGGCAGCGCTCCAGCTGGATCGGCGTGGACCACCGTGTGCTGTTCGTGCTGCTCGACTACCGCGTACACGCCGGACCAGCGCCAGGAGACGTCCTCGGGTAGCGGCCGACGGGCCAAGCTGCGCAGCTCGGCTTCGGCGGCGCCGCACCACCCCGGTACCGCGACCTGAACCCCGTCCGGTGTCCTGAACAACCGGGCGCTGGGCGTTCCGGTCTGCCAGAGCAGTCCGTCCGGGCCGAGACATGTGGCTCCGGCCGGCCGGAGCCCGCCGCAGCCGCGCGTGAACCCTCCGAAGATCACGATGAACCCCTTCCTGGTCCGGCATGACCGGTCGTGCGGTGCGGCACCCCGGGATCCGGGATACCGCACCGCACGAGGCAGTAGGTCAGGCGCAGTTGTAGGCGCGGCGCTTGTCCTCGCTCTGGCCGCCTCCCTGACCCTGGGTCAGGGCCACGAGGCCGCCGAGCTCGACGAGCTCCTCCTCGGGCTGCGAGGACATGGGGGTGGTGAGGTGTGCGTTCTGGCCGTCCATGACGACTCCCTCCATACGGAAGTACAGATGGTTGCCGCCGAGCGGTGCCCGGCGGGTGGTGCCTCACCAGGACACCGCCAGCCCGGTCGGATGCCGAGAAAACTCCCGCCGTGCGCAAGCCGTTTGCGTGCTGCGCACACGGCCTCGACCGGGTGTCACCGTCCGGCTACCGTGAGCAGGCTGATGTCCGGTGTTCCCGGAGGGGGCGGCCATGCGTGCTCAGGTACCGGACTGGAACTCTCCGCGCGCCCAGAAGTTCATTGGCGACGGCGACGTCGGGGGCCTGATCCGCTGGGCCCGCCAGCAGCAGGGCTGGCGGCAGATCGACCTCGGCAAGGCGACCGGCTACTCCGCCTCGGCCGTCAGCCGCCTAGAGACCGCCGACCGGCCTGCGACCGATTTGGACATGCTCAAGCGGTTCGCCGATGCCCTCGTCATCCCTCCGGGGGTACTTGCCACACTTCTCGGCGTAACCCCACCCCGGGCCACTACAGTTGCTAACGCTCAGCGCACGGACACTTCCGGGGAGGATCCGATGAAACGCCGGTCCCTCCTCGCCGTCGGCCTGGCCGTACCTGCGCTCGCCCTCGAGCGCTTTGACGAGGCCCTCGCACTGCTACCCGCACCCACATCGGCCCCGACCTCGAATCGCCTGATGGCCCAGTACCGCCAGGCACGTGCGCAGTTCAACCGCGGACTCCATGCCGAACTGATTGAGGCGCTCCCCGACCTCCTGGCCACCGCCGAGGCCTGCGCCGACCAAGGTGAGCCCGCCGACTACGCCCGGCTCGCTGCCTGTTACGACCTGGCCACGGAAACCCTGTCCAAGGTCGGCCGCTACGACGCCAGCAGGATCACCGCAGACCGGTCCAACACCTACGCACGTATCTCCGGCGACCCCCTGGCCGGCGCCGCGTCCGCCCGCGCTGCTCGCCCGGCCGCCGCTGCGGGACGCGCTGACCCAGCCGGTGCGGGTGCTGCTGCCGGACGGGACGACGGAGACCGTACGGTCGTACACGGCGTGGTGGCTGCGGGACCACCCCGTACTGGACGGCCGCCGCCCGGCCGGCCTGCGGGCCGCGGGCACGGACCCGCTGCTGATCGGCCTGTACGACTCCGCCGACGCGACGGGCTTCGAGGACGAGCAGGTCCTGCGGGCCCTGGGCGTACGCACGTCGGTCCCCGCCCTCCTGGACGAGCCGGGCGGCGCCGCCGAGCTGCTCGGCCGCCTGGCCGACCCCACCCGGGAGGTCTCGGGCACCCAGCTGCACGCCCTGTACACGGCCCTGGCCGACCTGGACCCGAAGCAGGTCACCCTGCCCGACGAGCTGCGCGCGGTGGTGGACGGCGCGCTGGTGGTCGTGGACGCGGCGGAGGCCCTGGTCGCCGACGCCCCGGACCTGCTGCCGCTGGCCGCCGGCCTGCCCCTGCTCCCGGTCGCCCCGTCCCGTGCGGCCGACCTGGCCGAACTGTTCCAGGTCCGGCGCCTGAGCGAGGCGGTCGACGCCGAGGTGACGACGGTCGGCGAGGAACACGAGGTCCCGCCCGCGGTCCACGCCCTGCTCGGCCCGGCGACCCCGGCGACGTACATCGAGCACGAGGAACTCCGCGCGGCCGACACCGAACTCGACTGGCGCCGAACCCCGGACGGTGTGATCCACGCCGCCACCCTGGAAGGCGTCGCCGCCGGCCTGGCCTGGGCGGCCGGCCAATGGCCCCGCCGCTTCGAGGTCGCGGCCCTGCTGGAGGACCCGTCGAGGACGGCGGAGCTGGCGAGGGACAGGTGGTTCGACTGAGGCGCGCGGTCAGTACTTGGCGGCAAGGCTGACCTGTCCGCGGTCAGTACTCGGCGGCAAGGCTGACCTGTCCGCGGTCAGTACTCGGCGGCAAGGCTGACCTGTCCGCGGTCAGTACTTGGCGGCGAGGCTGACCTGTCCGCGGTCT
>NZ_JBFBBA010000096.1:0-841 GCF_040682455.1 Streptomyces sp. NPDC051183 | reverse complement strand
AGTACTTGGCGGCGAGGCTGACCTGCGTGTCGCCGCCGGCTCCTTCTAGCCGCCACCGCAGGCTTCGGGGATCGGAGTTGGTGGTGGTCGCCGAGAGCCAGTGGTTCGGGACGATGAGACCGCGCCAGTTCTCGACCCAGAAGCATTCGGTACCACCGATGCAGAAGGGGCCGACGCAGATGCAGTCGTACGCGTCGACCGCCAGCGTGGCGTTGCGCGTTCCCTCCGAACCGACCCACCCGATCCCGGTCCCGCTGCGGACGGCGTGCGACGTGACGACCGCCCAGTCCCACGCCTGTACGCAGGCCTGGGCGCCGTTGCAGAACGTCTCCCTGAACCAGACCTGTTCGTCCGTGGTGCGAACCGCCGCCCCGGCGTCGCCGCTGCGCTCGCCGCCCGACTGCTCCCCCGCGTCGGGCGGCTCCTGAACCCTGCCCGGACTGGAGGGACGGTGGTCGACCGCGCGCCCGCCCTCTATGACCGCCCGCATCCCGGAAGGGAACTCGAGGATCTGTATGGCGTGGTCGTCGCCGAGGTCCATCGTCGTGTGAACGCGTGGCGGGAGCCCCCGCTTGATCTTGGCCGTCGTCATCGCAGAGTTCCTCCCTGTGGATCCAGGACGCGCGATAACACGCCCTGACAAGGTGACCGTGCTGAAGGGCGATCACGGAGCCTCGGGGCGTCCCATTGGGACCTCCAGCCGAATGACTCCGCTCCTTCCGAGTCTGGCACGGGGTACGGGGATGCTGAACCGCCCCGTGTCGAATGGAGACTCGATTTCATGAAAGGATCGAGTCATGGCACGACCTTCCCGTTACCCGCTTGAGCTCCGCCGTCGTGC
>NZ_JBFBBA010000095.1:0-8115 GCF_040682455.1 Streptomyces sp. NPDC051183 | reverse complement strand
GCTTCGTTGCGTCCGGCGTGTCCAAACTGAAGGTCCGCCACACGGCTGTGACCTGCCGCTTCTCCTCACAGCCAAGACTATGAATCAGCCCTGCCACGTGAAGAGCCCCGCCAGGATCTCCCAGCGGGGCTCTTCATGCGTTTGCCATCAATTCCCTGAAACTCAACAGCGCCTCAGCGGTGGACGACCGAGGAAACCCAGATCGTCACATCGCTTGCGACCTTTGATGCTGTTCCACCGGGAACGACTCGATGTTCTCGTCTCTCTGGGTTCCGATACTCCACTTCAAGCCGATCATCTGAATCCAGAGTCACGACGACGTACCACTGATCGCCGGACCCCTGTGACTCGATCGTAAGGAATGAGTTATCGGGATAACTCAGCTCGCCGATCAACTCGAAGAGCAGGTCTTCCGAGATTCCCTCGTACGACTCGCCGCTCTCCGTTTCCACGGTGTACGAACTTGATGACATGCCACCTCCAGCGTTCACGCAGGTAGAGCGTCTACCAACCGTCGCGATCCCTGAAGAACCCGCCGCCAGTTACATGCTGCAAGTCCTTCTCCCAGGACTGGGTAGGCGCCACAGATCCTCTATGTGGTTCAAAATTCAGCGGCCCCGGATGCCTCTCCGTCATATACCGCTCTACATCAAGAGCATCCTGTCGAGAGTCGTAATTCCTGAGGATTACCATCCGAGCTCCACCCTCGTAGTCTGAGTTCTTGTAGCGGCCGACGGGATTCTTGGAGATTCCCCATTTGAGCAATTCGCCACTCGAGGGTTTCACGAGAGCGTACAAGGATGTCTGCCCAGCGTCGGGAAGTGGGCCACTGATTGGCTTTCCCGTAGTGAAGGTCGGACAGGATGCGTTGTGAACGAGTACAGGAGTCTCACCCGCCAGCACATAGTACGTATGCAGGTCGTCAACGGTGAGGTTGTACGTACGCGCGTGCCCACTGTAGGGCTTATTGGCCGTAACAATGACGACCTTGCCCTGGTTGGTCAGGAGCGTAGACCCGGGAGCGAGATCTCGCGCCTCCACCCAGGCGTTGACCGAGGGGGACCAGAAGGGATGTTCGTAGGTGGCGGTGAGTTCTTCGATGCCGCCATCGGTCGCTATGGAGAGTGCGTTGAAGTGCTTGTCGTCTTCGGTGGCGATCAGGCGGGTCACTTCCCGTTCCCCGGATTCTCCGGTTTCTGGATCAGCAGCCCAGACTCTGTCGCCGAGTTGGATGTCCTCAATGTCCTTGGTGGTGCCATCGGCCATGAGAACATCTGTACCGGCCAGGAAGCACTTGCCGCAGTTGCCGCCTGCCGCCCCTGCCCTTGCGCTCGACCCTAGCGCAGGCCTATTCATGCCTCCACCTTCGAACACGCCGTAATTTTCGACGGTCGACTTGGCATTGGCATAGATGAACTGAGCAGGGTCGCACCCACGGTCCATCATTTGGCTACACGCTGAGAGTAGGGCCTTAATCCGCATATCCCAGTCGTATTTGGGGTCGTTCTGCTCACCCCAAAATGCAACTTGCTTGAGGTAGGCGGTGCGATAGAGCTCCGTGAATTCCCCCAGGTTGACTGCTGGGAGGACATAAACGTTCCCGTCGGGGGACGTGACGGTCGGCGGACCGCTGTGGTTCGCGCCCGATTGACTCTTTCCCCTGTTGCCCTCAAGGTGCTGCGTTCCGGCGAGCCAACTGCCGTCATCGTCGCGGTAACTGATGTCCTCGGTGTTGGTGAGGGTCATCGTCCCCTTGGACCCGCAGTTGTACAGGGTGCCGCATTCCTCGCTGCGGAGGCCGGAGGGGTCAGATGCTGTGAGAGGGCTGTTGTTGCCGTACTGGTAGGCGTTGTGCTGACGGGTGTCGTCCACCACCATCAACGGGTCCACGGATAGGAATCGACCAGCATACGGGTCGTATTCGCGGGCGCCGAGGTGGGTGAGTCCCGTGGTCTTGTCCTGGGTCCCGCCGACAAAGCCTCGTTCGCCGGGCCAGGAACTCGGTGTGGCGCCGCGGTCCTCCCCGAAGGGCTTGGTAACACGGCGCTGGGTCTGGAGGGTGGCGGCGTCGATGGCGGTGTTGCCGGTGTTGTGGTGATCGGCCGCCACATAGGAGAGTTTGCCGTCCGAGGTTCGGACGATCGTCGTGCCGCCGGGTGTCGCGTAGTAGCGGGTACCGGTGACCTTGTTCGCGGCGGTGTCGAGGGTCAGCTCGTCGCTGCCGACGTACAGAGTGGTCTTGCCCGGGTCCCTACGCAGCAGGCGGTTGCCCGATGCGTCGTAGAGGTACGAGGAAGTGCCGCTGCCCGTGGTGGCCGAGGCGAGGTTGCCCTCGGGGGTCCAGGTCAGGGTCTGGGTGGCTCCGCCGGCGTCGGGGCGGGTGAGGGTGTTGCCGGTGTTGTCGTAGGTGAGGTCCTTGGAGATGGCCGGGCCGGATCCGGTCTGCTTCTTCGTGGACGTCGGCGTGTGCGGGCGCGGAGACCCCGGTGCCGGGTAGGTGTTGGTGGTGACGCTGGTCTTGGACGCGTCCCCTGTCGGATCGTGATCGGTGAGGGTCTTGCGATTGCCGGTCACGTCGTAGGTGAACGACTGCCAGTACGGAGCCGGGCCACCCACCGTGCTGGGCTGCGGCAGTGTGGTGGTGCAGCCGCCGATTCCGGGTACGGAAGGTCCGGGCTGGGTCGTGGTGGTGCCCGTGTCGGTCCAGGCCTCGATCAGACGGTGCTGGTAGTCGTACGTGAAGCACTGGGCGTCGCGTACGGCCCCCTGGGTGCTCGTTACTGAGGTGACGTCGCCGGCTGGGGTGTAGGTGTAGTCGGTGATGTCGACTGCGGTGTTCGAGTCCTGCTTCTTGAGCTCGGTGCTCAGCAGTCGGCCGGTGGCCGGGTCCTGGATGTTGGTGACGCTGACCTGCTTCGGCATGTCGCCGAAGGTCGTGCGCTGCACCTGGCCGAGCTCGTCGTAGTCGGTGAAGTTGACGTAGTCGACGTTGTCCGAACCATAGCCGACGGGCAGGCTGTTGATGTTTCGGCTGGTGTAGAGGCGTTCCCTGGGCAGGCCGCCCGCTGCCGGAACTTCGGTGATGTCTTCTGTCCCGGTGATGGGCTCGTACGAGGTGGATGTGGCGTACGTCCCTGTGAGGGCCCCTTCCCCTGCCGGAACAGTCAGCTTGGTGCCCGTGGTGCGGTAACCGATGTCGTATCCGGTGATCTCCTGGCGCCACGCCTTGCCGTCGACCCATCGGGTTGACGCCGTCGGCAGACCCGAGAGCAGCGTGTCGTAGTCGTAGGTGGCCAGCTTCGGGCCGTCGACCGCGTTCAGGTTGCGAGAGGTGGGCCGGCCCAGGATGTCGTAGCTGGTGAAGATGGAGGTGCCACGAGCATCGACGCTGGAGACGGGGCGGTCAGCCGCGTCATACGTCGTCGACGACGTGCCCTTGTCCGGGTCCACCGCCTTGATCTGTCGGCCGTGGAGGTCGTAGTCGTACGTCCATGTGTTGCCGGCCGGGTCGGTGATCCGCTCCAGCTTTCCGGTGGCGTTGTACGCGTAGCGGGTGGAGTCGAAGTCGCCCGTGGGTGTGCCGGTCTTGTACTGGCGCTGCTCGACCTTGCGGCCGCGGGCGTCGGTGATCGAGCTGGTGGCGGTGGAGCCCTTGGGTGGGATGGTGTCGACGCGGTCGGCGCCCGGGTAGGCGGTGGTGCTGCGCCACTGCTCCTGCGCCTCGGAGGAGAAGATGCCGGTGACCGGGCGGCCCATGCCGTCGTACAGCGTGGTGTTCTGGCCGGGCACCGTGGTCTTGTCGGCGATGAACCGGGTCTTCACCGGGTCGGAGTCTTTGTTGATGTAGGTGTTGGTGGTCGTCGAGGCGCGGCCTCGGGTGTCATAGGTGGTGTCGGTGATCAGACGGGCGCCCGGCCAGCCGTTCTGCGTATCCGACTGAACCTGGATCTGCTGCCCCATCGCGTCAAAGATGCCGATGGAGGTGGCGTACGACTCATCGGAGCGGAGCACCTGACTGGTGACCGAGGTGGTACCGGTCTGTGTGAGGTCGTAGCTGAAGACGCTGCTTGCGTTCTGGTCGCGCGTGCGGCCGGGCTGCCAGACGGCCGTGGTACGGCCGAGGGCGTCGTACGTGATCTCAGTGGTGCGGTTGTTCTGGTCGACCGTCTTGACCGGCAGCCCGCGCAGCGCGTGAAGCGTCGAGGTGGTCGTCCAGTTCTTGGCGTTGGTCACCTTGAGGGTGGTCGCGCGTGCGGGGGCGGCAGGCTCGAACGCAGTCGTCGTCTTCGCGCCTCCGGCATCGGTGATGCTGGTCGTGCGGCCGTATGCGTCGTAGGTGACGCTGGCGGCGGCGGTGTACTTCGGCTGGCCCGACTCGAAGCGGTCCAGCCCCTCCGTGCTGGTCGCCTGCCCGGGTCCGGTGAGGGTGCCGAACGGCTGATTGTCGAAGTAGACGCGGTTGCGGACGAGGGTGTTCGCCTCGGTAGCGGCGATTCCGCAGGCGGCCTGGGTCTGGACCGTCTCTGAGACCCTGTCGAGCATCCAGGCGGCTGTGTTGCGGACGTACGAGGTAGTGGTGCAGGTGTCGGGCAGGCCGTCCGCGTGGTCCTGAACGGATTCCGGCATGCCGTAGGCGTCGTACTTTGCGGTTTGAGAGGTCTCTCGCCAGGTCTTGTCTGCGAGCAGTGCCCTGTTCCGGCTGGAGCCGCCGCGCTGCATCTGTGCCGTGAGGGCGGGGAGCTTGGCGCCACGGCTGTGGGTGGCGGTGGCTGCGGAGAGCCAGGGCTCGGACTGTGAAATGGAGACGACCTCGCCGCCGTCAGCGGTGAAGGTCTGGCTTTCACGGAGCGAGCCGGCCAGGGGGCTGGAGTCAGGGATCGTGTTGCCGGCGAGCCCTGTGAAGGTGACGGCGCGCTTGCTGCCATCGGCCTTGACGTCCCCGTCCATGCCGCGCAGGTAGAAGTTGGCCGTCTTGGACACCACGTCCGGGGCAGTTCCGGCCCGGGTGATGACCTGCTCGTAGCCGCGGAACTGGTTCCAGCTCCTGAACTTGTCCTCGGTCAGCTCCTCGTCATCGCGGTGCCAGGCGGCGGCTCCAACGTATTCGTAGCGGACCTCCCGGAGGGGGGAGCCGCCGAAGGGGTCCATCTCGGTGACGCGAGTGACGACGTACTTGTGGAACCAGTCCAGCGTCGGATCCAGAGGGCTCTTGAAGTCCGGGTTCCAGTACACCGGGTAGCAGCGCTTGGTGTTGGAGTCCTGCGACGACGGCAGGCCGCCGCCGGGGGTGCATTCCGCGTCGGCGTAGCCGACGTCGGTGGTCTTGCCCGTCTCGGATTTGATCTGGACGATGCGGTGCCGGTTCAGGGCGGGCCTGTTGTCACCACTGGAGTCGACGCGGTTGTTCAGCAGCTTGCCGTAGAAGACGACGGGCGGGGTGTCGAGCTTCGTCGCACCGTCGTATCCGGTGTGGGTGAGCGACGCGAGCCACAGGGCCGGCGCCGTTCCGTCCTGCGGGTCGGGGAACTGGTGCTTGAGTGCGTAGGAGTCGACGTTCTCATAGCTGCCCGTGCCACTCAGGACCTGTGTGGTGATGGTGGTGAGGCGCTTGGTGCTCCAGAACGTGGCGGAGGTGTTCTCGCAGGTGCCGGTGGCCGTGCAGTTCTGGTCGAAGGGAACGTCCGGCCACTTGGCGGCATTGGCCTTCGTCAGCTTGGCGGGCGCGCAGTCGAAGCCGGCGTCGGGCAGGCAGCGCTCCTCGGTGGCGAAGAGGACCTGGGCGGTCGGCTTGACCGTGTCCGCGTCAGACACCTTCGAACCGTAGGTGATCTTGGTGAGGTTGCCGCCGCGGATGTACGGGGTGATCGTGCCCGCCGGGTTGGCCGCCGAGACGCCGCGCTTGTAGTGGTTGGTCTCGGTGTCGTACCAGTGGGTCGTCATGCCGCCGCGGGGGTCGACCACGAAGTCGAGGTTCCAGCGCCAGGCCTGCTGGCACCAGGACGCGTCGAACGTCGACTGGTTGCACTCCTCGCCCGCGTTGTTCCCGTAGACGGGGGTGGTCCAGGCGGAGTTGGTGGCCGGGGCGGTGGAGCTGCCGGGCTTGCGGCCGACGCCGAAGTAGTACTGCGTACCGTCCGGGGCGGTGACCTTCCAGTGCTCGCCGTTGTTGTCGCCGTTGGCCGCACCCGTCAGGCGCTCGACCTTCGAGGCGTCGTCGCCCTCCAGCCGCCAGGTGCCGGACGTGTCGTCCTTCACCAGGGCCGAGGACTTGCCTCCGAGCGAGAACGTGGCGTTCTCACCGGCCAGGCACTGCTCACCGGAGCCGGTCTGACCGTCCTTGGCGCACGGCTTGAAGCGGCGCTCGATGAAGCCGGGCGAGTAGTCCCAGCCCTCGCCGATCCACGAGGACTGGTTGTTCGTCGCGGCCGTGCGGCCGTCGATCGCCTGGGAGCTGTAGGAGAGCGAGATGCCCGGCTTGGTGCCGCCCAAGCCCTCGGGCACGGCTATCGGGTACGACCAGGAGAACCCACCAGTGCTGCTGCCACTGCTCCACGACCCGGAAGGCGCCAGGCTGGTAGCGGCGTACGTACCCGCCGAGCCCCCCGGAGCCGCCGCGGCAGCGAACACGGTCGCCCCGCTCGCAGCTCCCGAAGCACTGCTCAGGCGCAGGCCGCTACCCGCCGCGAGAGGCACTTCGGCGCTGAGCAGGCCGGGCCGGTCGCCGTCCTTGGCGGTGGCCAGCGGGGTCTGCGTACGGCACTCCGCACGCTCGGGGGTGGTCAGCGCACACTCGGGCAGCGTGACGAGCCGGGCGCGGGAGAGCCAGTCTCCACCGAACGAGCCCGCGATGTGCGAGACGTCCACGGAGACCTTGACCGGACCACCCTTGGCCACACCCTCGGCGGGCCGAACGGAGGCCAGCAGTCCCTGGACGCCGACCTTCTCGGCGACCGTCCGGTCCGCGAGCTGCACAGCAGTCTTGCCGCTGCGAGGTGCGCCCTTGTCCGAGGACGGGGCGACCCACACGGGTGCGTCACCGGCGCGCCTTGGGTCGGCGGGCGGTGCGACGGGGCTCCCGGAGCGGGCGGGAGCGGTGAAGAGCGAGCCATTTGAAGGGGCGGGCGCGGGCGCGCCCAAGTCCACTTCGGCCCTAGTGGCCGATGGCCAGTACACGTCCTTCGGGACCCACGCAGCAGCCCCTCCGACGCGTGAGGTCGAGGCTCCGGTTTTCGGGGCGTTCTTCCCGCGGACCGATTCCGTCTTCTTGAGGGCGCCCGGTGACCAGAGACGCGGGTCCTTGGGCTTCCAGTCGACGGCCTCCGCCGTCCCGGTCCCCACGATTAGCGAAAGTACAACAGTGGAGGTGACGAATATGCGGCGTTTTGCCGCCGATCGTCTCCTCGTCCAACGTAGTTCAGGTCGTGCCTGCACGGCATGCCCCCCACGGTCGCCGAGTCATCAATTGGCGTGGATCGTAACTTGTTGACAGTTCGCAACACGCGGAGCAATTCAGACAAGTTGACCATCGTTGACCTGCAAGATCTCAAAAAGTGACCGAAATTTAACTATTAGCATGCGCGGCGGATCGGCGATCACAGACGGCGAGACATCCCATTTCGGAACAATCTGCCGGAACTTTGGATACTGACTCCAAAGGCCATGGAAGGGCTTGTCGGGGGGAGCTGTTAGCGTTCGCGCCAAGTTGCAATCACAACCACATTGGGGAGTTTTGCCGTGGGGGGCATCCAAGGCAGCAAGCGAGTGACTGGCCGACCAGTCGCATTGGCGGGACTGGTCGCGTTGGCCCTGTCCGTGACAACAATTGGGGCCGCACCTGGCGCCCTGGCGGTGGACAAGCCGGGGGCGCCGAGCGTGCAGCCGCCGTCTGCACGGCCGATCAGCGATCGGGAGCGGGCTGAGGATTCCGCTTTGGCGGAGGCGAAGCGGACCGGCAAGCCGGTTCCGGTCGCAGCGTCGACTACCGAGACGGACACGGTGGTCGCCAATCCGAACGGCACGCTGAACCGCCCCGGGTTCCATAGAGATCTCAGACTGTGGTTGTGACCTGGGGTTTCGTGAGTTCGGTGTAGTAGTTGGCTTCGTATTCGACGGGCG
>NZ_JBFBBA010000094.1:0-8617 GCF_040682455.1 Streptomyces sp. NPDC051183 | reverse complement strand
GCAATGATCTCGGCCGGGTAACGGTGGTTCCTGTACGACGGCGACGCAGACGACACGAACCCCCACCCCTCCCGGACACCGACAACCCGAAGATCATCCCAGACGCCCGGACAACGTGACAGTGCCGTCCCTGACCACCGCAGCCTGAGCCCGCGTCACCAGCCCGGATCACTTCCCACCCTCAACCAGGGGTACTTCGCCTATCTCTGTGGATCAACCACACGATGACAGGAATCCCGACCAGCGAGGACGGAAGAATCTGAAACGGCGCGGGCAACGCCACCACCCCGATGACCGCCGTGACGACGGCAACAGCCAACACCGCGACCAGCAGACGCGGCTTGCGGCGCAGACGGCCCCCCACCTCACCTACCGTCTCGCCCCCAGCCCCGGGACCTCCACCCGTGCTCAGCGCATCCACTGTGATCCGACCGCTCGCGAGCGCATTCGCCTCGCGAGAGCCGATCCAGTACTTCCGCAGCACCGCCAGCTTCCGCTCGAAGTCGACGTCACGTTCACGGCTGGAAAAGGTGCCGGGTATCGCGACCGACCGACCACGGACACGGTGGGCGCGCAGCTCCCAGCAGAACCCTCCACGTGTCTGATGACTCTTCCTCTCGATCTTGGTGATCTCACCCCACGGGATCGACCGTCGGCTGACGAACGTACGGAACTCCAGCCCTTCAGACGACAGGAGCGTTCTGCCGTATGCGCGGTTGACCAGGTGGAATGCTCCGGCCAGCCAAAACGCGCTGATCACTCCAGCCCACAGCCAGCGCTCCGCTTCCGAGTAACCCGGCCCTGCCGACAGCATGATCGCGGCCGCTACTCCTGCCCAGACCAACGTCAGAAACCCGGTCCACACCCAGGTGCTCCATCGGTCCGAAGCATCCAGACTGATCCATATCTCTGGCATGCCTAGATGCTATGAACCATGGCCCGAGTTGCACAGTCCGGATGAAGACTTCGCGGGCCGACTGTCATGGACGGGTCACAAACAGGTACTGAGGGTGCCTCGGCATAGTCACAGGCGGTCGAGGAAGGCCAGGACCTTGTCGGTGGGCTGGTAGCGGCCCGGCCGGGCGGTGACCGGCGCGGTCAGCGCCAGCGCCTTCTCCTTGATGGTCATGTGGCGTGGACGTAGGCGTCGGTGGAGCGGACGCCAGCGTGACCGAGCCAGAGGGCGATGACCGTGGTGTCGACGCCAGCCTGCAGCAGCGACATCGCGCAACCGTGCCGCAGGACGTGCGGGTGGATCCCGGGGGCCGGCTGCCGCGCGCAGGGGTACATGTACCGGTATGGCTCGTGAACGGGTCCGGTGGCCTCTCGTCGTGGAGCGGGCGCGGCAGATCGTCGACGGGTAAGCGCCACTCAAGGTCACGTTGCGACAGGTGATGTACCGCCTCGCGGCCGAGGGCGTGCTGCCGCACACGCCGCCGATGTACCGGCGGCTGTCCTCGCGGCTGGCCCAGGCTCGCCGGGAGGGCCGCTTCCCCGACCTGATCGACACCGTCCGCGAGGTCCACGTCCCGCCGGCCTGGCCGGACGCGGACGCCTTCGTCGCCGAGATGCCCGCCTGGTTCCGTCTGGACCGCACGGTGGGTCAGAAGCGCGCCTTGTACGTCGCGTTTACCGACTGCGGGGAGCTGAGCAGTTACTCTGACCTGCGCTGATACGTAGATTACATGTCCGCGATGATGTTGGTAAGGCGGGCTGATGCCGATCCCGGATTTCCCCAGTGCTGCTCTTCGCCGCAGTTGGTGCAGAAGTTGTGCGAGAGCCTCTACGCCCCGTGGGCCTCGATTGAAGGATCTGCGTGGCCAGTGGCGGGTCGGCCGACCATCCGATGACCTCGACGACGTGAGCTGGCTCCGCCGAGGATCGACCCGAATCCGAGCCGCCTGCTCGTCATGCTCGGTCGGTCCGGGATGACTTGCACATACACGGGCAGCCCCTGACGAGACCCACTCAGTCCGGGGTGGGCAGATCGATCGAGGCGAGCTTGGCCGGGTCGACGACGATGTGGATGCCGGTGATCCGGCCTTCGATGACGTTGAAGGCGATGATGGAGAGTGGGCTTCCGTCGGGGCTCCAGGACATGTGGCCGGGGATGCCGTTGACCAGCACGTGCCGTTGGCGGGCGACCTCGCCGGAGAACATGCGGGCGCCGCCGGCGACCTTCGTGGCGCCGAGGGTGACGACCACGCCATCGGGGGTGTCGACGGTCAGCTTCACGTTCGGGTCGAGGACACGCAGGAGCGCTTCGAAGTCGCCGCTGAGGGCGGCGGCGCCGAATGCCTGGACGACCGCTCGGTGCTCGCGGCTGCGGCCCGCCGGCTGGTCCGTGGCTTGGACCTTACGGCGGGCACGGCTGGCGACCATCTTGGTGGCGTCGGTGGATTTGCCCAGGATCTGGCCTATTTCTTGGAACGGGACGGCGAACATGTCGTGCAGGACGAACGCCAGGCGTTCGCTCGGGGTGAGCGAGTTGAGCACGACGAGCAGGGCGAGGCCGACCGAATCGGCCAGTGCCACCTGCTCGTCCGGCGCGGGGAGGTCGTCGGGCACCACCACGAGGTCCTCGAACTCTTGCCCGTACGGAGTTTCGGGGCGGGCTTGGCGGGATCTCAGGAGATCCAGGCTGATGCGGCCGACCACGGTCGTCAGCCAGCCTGCGAGGTTGTCAATGGTCGCCTCGTCCTGGCGGACGAGGCGCATCCAGGCTTCCTGGACCACGTCCTCGGCATCGGCGTACGAGCCCAGCACGCGGAACGCGACGGCGCGCAGCCGGTCGCGCTGGGCTTCGAACGCCTCGGTCACGAGGCCGGACGGCTGGGCGGTCACGGCTTTCGCTGCTGACGGAGCGAGACTCGGTTACCGTCCGGGTCCACAGCCTCGACGCGAACCCCGAACGGGTAGTCCACGGGCTCGGACTCTTCGAAGAGGACGCCGCGTCGGCGCATGATCTCGAAATCCTTTCGCAAGTCCTCGGATTCGAGGATCAGCGGACCGGGCGCGCCCGCGCCGCCCGGCTGTCCCGCGGCCGGCGCATGCGACCACAGGATGATTTGCACCGGGCTGTCGGGCATGCCCACGGCGAGGAAGCGTCCGTCGGGCCCCGGGAAGTCGAGCCGCTTCTCCAGGCCGAGTCCCTCGGTGTAGAACTCCAGCGCGCGGTCCTGATCGGTGACGTAGATCGTCACGTACATGATGTTGGTCAGCATCCGGTTCTCGATTCACTCGTTGGTGTGGCGACCGTTTGTACTTGGCCGTCACACCTATGACGAATGCCGGCGGGAGAAGGTAACAGGACCGATCCGTCCGAGCGGATACCGGGCCTGGCAGGGCATCTCGGCCGCCGGCGGCCGAGATGCGGAGAGCCGTGGCGGTCAGACGGACTTGATGAGCTGGGCTTCGAGGTCGGCGATCCTGTGCGTGCCGGATACCACATCCGTGCAGGTCGGGTGCTTGGAGTGGATGTTGGATGCCAGGGCATGATGATCGCTTGTGCTGCTTCGACTGGCGTATCTGACGGTTTCCAACGCGTTCGCCGTGCTGCGTCTGCTGCCGCTGAGCGATCGTGACAAGGACGTTGAGATCCTGGCCCTTCGTCACCAGATCGCGGTGCTGCAGCGGCAACTGGGCTCGGCGAGGGTGCAGTTCGCGCCGGAGGATCGGGCGCTCCTGGCACGGCTGCCGCGTGGGGTTCTGCAGCGGCTGCGCCTGGTTGTGCGGCCGGACACGGTGCTGCGGTGGCACCGCGACCTGATCCGACAGCGCCAAGCCGCAGCCGGCCGCCGCCGGCGCGTGGGGCGTCCGCGCACCTGCGCCTCGATCCGTCGGCTCGTCCTGCGCCTGGTCAGGGAGAATCCGTCCTGGGGCTATCGGAGAGTCCACGGCGAGCTCGCTCTGCTGGGCATCAGTGTGGCTGCGTCGACCGTGTGGGAGATCCTCAGAGCGGAGGGTATCGACCCCGCTCCCGACCGCGCCTCGATGTCCTGGGCCGACTTCCTGCGTTCCCAGGCCGACGCGCTGCTGGCCATGGACTTCATCGAGACCGTGACCCTGACCGGGCAGCGGCAGTACGTTCTCGCCGTCATCGAGCACGCCACGCGGCGCGTGCGGATCCTCGGCACCACCGCCCGCCCCACGCACCTCTGGGTCACCCAGGCGATCAGAAACCTCGTCATGGACCTGGAGGACGCAGGCGCCAGGGCCAGGTTCCTCATCCGGGACCGCGACGCGAAGTACCCCGCCCCCATAGACGCGATCCTGGCCGACGCCGGCATCCAGACCGCCCTGACCGGCATCAGGATGCCGCGCATGAACGCGGTCATGGAGCGATGGGTACTCAGCCTGCGCCGGGAACTCCTGGACCGGACCCTGATCTGGAACGAACGCCACCTGCGCCACGCGCTACTCGCCTACGAGCGGCACTACAACGACCACCGCACCCACCGATCGCTCCACAGCGCCGCCCCGCTGCGGGCACTGCCATCGCCCATCACCGAACCGGAGCAGATCGCCCGCCTCGACATACGGCGCCACGATCGTCTCGGCGGCGTGATCCACGAGTACCAGCACGCGGCCTGACCTGCGCGGACGAGGAATTCGGCACGCACAGGCAGGAGCGGGACGATACGTGGCTTTACCTGCACCGCGGTTACCTCTTGCCCGAGCATCGCGACCAGGGCATCGGGTCAGCCATGCTGAGCTGGGCCGAAGAGCGGATCCGCCAGCTCGTCGAAGACCATGGCACGGCGCGGACGGCAGTGATCGGTGCGAACGCCATGGTCTCCGAGCAGGACGCCACGGCGCTTCTGATCGCAGCCGGCTACCGACGTGTCTTCAGTCTGGTCGAGCTGGAGCTGAGCGATCTGCAGCAGTTGCCCGAGCCGGGCAGCGAACTCCCGGCCGGGATACGGACGGGGCCGATCGGGACCAGCCACTACCGTGCGGCCTGGAGGACGGTCGTCGATTCGTATGCGGACACCGGTTTCACTCAGAAATGGTCCTTCCAGGACTTTGTCGACACCGCCGACCCGGCATGCTGGAGGGCTGCGTGGAACGGGCAGGACATGCTCGGCGTGGCCCTCTGCTCCATCCGCAGCCACGACCACACCGTGGGCGAGGTGGAAGAGCTGAGCGTCCGAACGGACCAGCGACGCCTCGGAATCGGCCGGATCCTGCTGCTGGAAGGGCTGCGAAGCCTTCGCGAGCAGGGTGCAACGACGGCCAGGCTGTACACGGGCACGGCAAATCCGCACCGGTCCTACGATCTTTACGAGAGCGTGGGGTTCCGGAGACAGAACGAGTATGTTCGTTACCGCAAGCCGCTCGCTTGATCGACCGGTCATTGGACTGTTCGGTCGGTCCACAGAATTTGACAATTCCTCCGGAGTACCGCATGTGGGTCCGGGCTCCCGACCAGGCGAGTTGGGCCCGGCAACGGCGGGCCCGCCAACCCCGGAACGGGACTGGCGGGCCATCGCCGTCAGCGGCGCTCCGGGCGCCGCTGGTGCCCTGCCCGTCAGGGGCGTCCGTAGCGCTTGCAGGCGAGGGCCGTGACCGGGGGGTCGGTGCGGCCGTTGTCGAGGCAGACTCGCACGAACGCCGCTCCGCCGGGAACGTCCGCGGGGACGGTCATGGTGAATCGGGCACTGTCACCGCACACTGCGTACCTGCTCCAGTCCACCCTCAGTTGCCGGCCCTGACTGTCCAGGGTGTAGACCGTGGTACCACGACAGCTCGTCGGGCTGACCGACTTGTGCGTCCCTTCCACTACAACCGAACGGTTGTACCACTTGATGGTGCCCCAGGTGTACGTCTCCCCGTAGTAGACGTCGAATTGACTGTCCGGGACGACCGCGCCGGCGGCGGGTGCGGCAGCGAGCGTGCCAGCGCCGAAGGCAAGCGTGGCGGCGGCAGCGGCAAAACGTGTACGCAAGACGGACCCCCTGTTGGCGAAAGCCCATCGATACGAAAGGCCCCCACCACTGTACGAAGGCCGGCGCCCAGCCATACAGAGGAACACCACTTCTCCGCCGGACTCACTCGAACCCGGCCCTGCTCACCACACAGCGCTGGGCACCGGCGACCAGCTCACGGCGGACCGCGGCAACATTCCCACCCCACTCCGCCAGACGCGCACGGACATCCGCGCTCACACCCACCCGCGCAGGCGTCCGAGCCGACAAGCGCCCCTCACGCCGGGCCACCGACAGCCAGCTCCACACCGTCCGCTCAGACACGCCCAAAGCCGTGGCAGTCAACCGCACATGAGTAGAACCGAGATCGTTTCATCCTGACTTCGCAGGTCACGGGGCTGGTGTGGGTGGGGTCCTGCACGATCCGGTTGATGCGGGTCTGTCGATCCACGGATCCGACGTGCTGCCGGCATCGCGTGCCGAACGGCGACGTCATCTCGCGTCGCGAGAAGGTATGAGACACGTGAGGCATGTCCGGCACGTACGGAAGGGGGCCTGTCTTCTGCTCCACCAGGCACTGCGGTAGGCGCGGCACTGCACTCTCCTACGTGTCCAAGGGGCTTATCGACCACCTGCGCATGTGGAAGTCTGATGCGCGACACGTCGCTCTGGTCAGGACTGTCAGGGTTGGTGAACTCGCTGAGAGGGTGGGGCGTTGGGAGCTCAGGAGGGGTTGGAGCGGGTCGTCGGCGGGCGCTACCGGCTCGTCGGACAACTCGGCTCAGGCGGATTCGGTCGGGTGTGGAGGGCGTACGACGAAATGCTGGCCGTCGACGTGGCGGTCAAAGAGGTGTGGCTGCCGCAGCAGGCTTCCTCCGCTTCCGGTGCCGAACATCATGAGCGGGTGGTGCGGGCCGCGCGTGAAGCCCGCAACGCCGCCAAGCTGCGCGATCATCCGCACATCGTCGCCGTCCATGACGTGGTCATCGAAGACGACACTCCCTGGATCGTGATGCGCCTGGTCGAGGGGTTGTCCCTGGAGGAGCACCTGCGCACGCACGGGCCGCTGCCCGGCCCGCGCGCGGGCGAGGTCGCGACCGCGCTGCTCAAGGCGCTGAAGGCCGCCCACACCGCCGGGATCGTGCACCGCGACCTCAAACCGGCCAACGTGATGCTCACCGACGACGGCCAGGTACTGCTCACCGACTTCGGTATCGCCGTCCACGAGACCGACACCAGACTCACCGCGACCGGAGGCGTCATCGGCTCCGCCGAGTACATGGCCCCCGAACGCCTCCAGGGCACCCAGGACCAGGCCGCCAGCGACCTGTTCTCGCTGGGTGCGACCCTCTACGAGGCGGTCGAGGGCATCTCCCCGTTCCGACGCGAGACCCCCACAGCCACCATGGCCGCGGTCGCCCTCCACGAGCCCCCGCCGATGCAGCACGCCGACCCCCTCCTCGCCTCCCTCATCACCGCCCTCCTCGCCAAGAACCCCGAAGAGCGTCCGACCGTCGACAGCACCCTGGCCATCCTGCGTGCCGGCGCCCCCACGATCACCGCAGCGACGCCCATGCCGCTGCGCGCACCCCAGCGGACGACCGTGCCCCCTGCATCGACCGACACCCCGGAGCCGCTGTCCCGGATGGCGCGTGCAGGGCGTCTGATCACGGGAAGCTGCTGCTTCGTGATCGGACTTGGCATCGTTGCATTCGGTTGCAGCATGTTCATCCGCCGGGGAGGTGACGAAGTGGCCTTCGGCGTCGCCCCTGTCGCCGCCACCCTGGTCGCGGTGCTCTTCGGACTGGCCGCGATGTTCCACCGCTGGAAGGGCCATGGCAAGCCGCCCTTCCGGATCGTCGGCGGGGTCTTCCTCCCCGTCTTCCTCCCACTGACCCTGATCTGGGCAGTCTGGAACGCGGTGTTGCTCGCGCAGCAGTGATGATCCCGGCAGATGTACCGGGTCGTCGCCGGTCAGGGCACCACCGGCCTGGGGCTCAGATCGTTGGCGGGTCCACCTACCTGAGTACTGCGGCTCGTGGAAGAGTGTGTAGACCAGGCTGCGGAACTGGGTGGGCTGTTGACGGTACTTGGGTGAGCGTTACCGCCCTGCTCGCCCATGTCGCCACCTGCTACGTAGACCGCGATGACCTACCTCGCCGCGTTCACCCTGGCAGGCATCCTCCTTCGGATCACTCGATGACGAGCTACCAGCACCAGTCAGAGGCGACCGTGCTCCGGAACGAGCGTTTCGCACCGATCACACAGCACGAGATGCATCCGCCGGCTCCCACGCAGTGAGCGACTCTGTCGGGAATCTTGAGGACGGGCGTCACTTCCCTTGGCGCCACCACAGCGGCCGGGGTAAGTCGCGTGCGTCGAGGTACTGCTGGAATGCTGTGGGAGGGCGGGGCCGGTACGAGCTGTCGGCGGGTTCTTGAAGACTCAGCCGCTCGACGTTGATCGCGATTGCTGTCAGGACGTGCTGGACGTGCGTCTTGGCCAGGCCGCGGTAGCGGCACCGGCGTCCGCGATGGCCGTCCGCGAACTCCTCGATGGTGCCCTCGGCCCCCGAGCGTCGCCCGTAGAGCCGGCGCCAGTCCGCGTCCTGCTGGTCGGCGCGGTTCTTGGTCTGGAGTTCGTGCAGGCGGCGGGTGGGAAAGTACAGGCTGCGAAACGGGCCTGGAGTG
>NZ_JBFBBA010000093.1:0-8901 GCF_040682455.1 Streptomyces sp. NPDC051183 | reverse complement strand
GCCGGCCCCCGCCCTCCGTCCCGTTGTGTGTGGTGTTGAGACGTGTGCGCGGCCGCCCGGCCCTGATCCGCCAGACACCCCCTAGACGGCCCGGTTGCGGCGCGCGGCGAGCTCGTCGGCCGGGTTGTGCCCGACCACCGTCTCGCCGGTGTCCACTCGCTCCCCGTGCAGCTGCGAGAGGGCGTTCTCCACGTCCCGCCAGACCACGCCGACGGCGATGCCGAAGACGCCCTGCCCGCCCTGGAGCAGGCTCACCACCTGGTCCGGCGACGTGCACTCGTACACGGTGGCGCCGTCGCTCATCAGCGTCATGCGCTCCAGATCCGAGAAACCGCGGTCGCGCAGGTGCTGCACGGCGGTGCGGATGTTCTGCAGCGCCACCCCGGTGTCCAGGAAGCGCTTGACGATCTTGAGGACGACGACGTCGCGGAAGCTGTACAGCCGCTGCGTGCCCGACCCGTACGCGGGACGCACGCTCGGCTCCACCAGGCCGGTCCGCGCCCAGTAGTCGAGCTGCCGGTACGTGATGCCGGCCGCGGCGCACGCCGTCGGCCCCCGGTATCCGACCTGCTCGGGCGCCGGCTCGCCGCCCACCGGCCCGACCGGCGTCGAATCCGGCTGACGGCGCGCGGACCCCACCGCACTGCCGTGCAGCGGGTACGGCCCACCGTCACTCCGTGCGGGGGTGCCCCCGGTCGTACCGTCGCCCGTGATCCTCACGCCGACCCTCCGTCCTTGACCTGCCACCTCGAAGGTAGGCAGTCACCAGGGGTGCGTCAACGATCGCCACACTCGGCACGCCGAGTGATAATCACCCTGAGAGTGGTTTCCCGTACCCCGCTGCGGGGAAAGGCTACTCGAATGGGCTGAATTTTCCTGGAGGACGCCCGGAGGACGCCGAGGCCGACGAGGCAGGCGTCCCACCGCGCCGCCTCACCGGCAACACCTCACTGCGGCCCGGTGCCGAAGTCCTCCGGCGAGATCTGGTCGAGGAACTCGCGGAACTTCTCCACCTCGTCCTCCTGCTCGTCCGGAATGGCGATTCCGGCGTCGTCCAGCACGCCGTCACTGCCGTAGATCGGCGTCCCCGTCCGCAGGGCCAGCGCTATGGCGTCGGAAGGCCGCGCGCTCACCTCGACCCCGCTGGCGAAGACGAGCTCCGCGTAGAAGACACCCTCCCGCAGATCCGTGATCCGGACCTCGGTGAGCTCCTCGCCGATCGCCTCCAGCACGTCCTTGAACAGGTCGTGCGTCAGCGGCCGGGCAGGGGCCATCCCCTGCTGCGCGAAGGCAATGGCGGTCGCCTCCCCTGGTCCGATCCAGATGGGGAGGTACCGGTCGCCTCCCACTTCACGCAGGAGCACGATCGGTTGGTTCGAGGGCATTTCCACCCGGACACCCACAACGTCGAGCTCATTCACACAGCAACCCTAGGACCTGCCCGGCAGGTTTGGGTAGTCGGGCTCCCCCACGGTGCCCCCGAGGCTCCCCCCGGCGAGCCCCCGAGCTCCCGCAGCTCAGGGCAGCCGGACCCCGAGAGCCGTCTGTACGAGGGCCTCGTGGAGCCGTACGGAGAGCCCCGCGAGCTCCTTCATGGTGGCCTCGGCATGCGCCCGGGTCTGGGGGTTGCGGTGCCGGCGCAGCGGGGCCACGACCTGCTCCACCAGGCCCGCCTCCCGGTCCGCGGCAGCCTTCATCGCCCGCAGGTGACGCGGCTCCAGCCCGAATCGCCCCAGATCGGCCACCAGGCGGGCCACCGTGACCGCCTCGGCATCGAATCCGCCGCCGGGCGCCTCCGCGAGCAGCCCGTACGACTCCCACTCGACGAGTTGCACCTCGTCCACGTCCGCCGCGGCCATCAGCTCGGCCCGGCCCACCCGCGCGACCGTGGGCCGCTCTCGGCCGACCTCCCCGTAGACGGCGGCAGGGCTCGTGGGATCAACCGTTTCCCCGTTCGCCGTCGGCGCCGGGATGCGGATCTGCTCACCGCGTGCGAGCGCGTCGAGCTGCTCGCGGATGACCTTCAGCGGAAGGTAATGGTCGCGCTGGAGCCGCAGGATGCGGGCCAGCCGCTCGACGTCGTCGGTGCTGAACTTGCGATATCCGGAAGGTGTGCGCTGGGGCTCGACGAGTCCCTCCGCCTCCAGGAAGCGGATCTTCGAGATCGTGACCTCGGGGAACTCGTCACGCAGCATGGTCAGCACCGTGCCGATGCTCACCAGCCGCCCGGCCGGGCCGACGGTGCCGGCGGTGCCGGCGGTGCCGGCGGTGCCGCTCTTCGGGGCACCGCCGGTCGGGGTACGCAGCATGGAACCTTCCCTTGACAGGGTCAGATGCCCCGCAGGCTCGCGTAGAAGACCAGCCGGTACTTGCCGATCTGCACCTCGTCGCCGTTGTGCAGCGAGACGGAGTCGATCGGTTCACGGTTCACATACGTGCCGTTGAGGCTGCCGACGTCGGCGACGGTGAAGCCGCCGTCCTGGCTCCGGCGGAACTCGACATGGCGCCGGGAGACGGTGACGTCGTCCAGGAAGATGTCGCTCTGCGGGTGCCGGCCGGCCGTCGTCAGCTCGCCGTCCAGAAGGAAACGGCTTCCGGAGTTGGGACCGCGCCGCACGATCAGCAGAGCGGAACCCGGAGGCAGCGCTTCCACCGCGGCCTGGGCCTCGGGAGAGAGCGAGGACGACACGTGCTGCTGTCCCGACACCTCGGCCTCGTAGGCCTCAAGGCCCGAGATCGAGATGGTGGACGTGGTCTCCGAGGCACGCTCCGGCGTCAGACCCGCCCGCAGCGGCGCCCCGCAGTTGGAGCAGAATCGGCTGGCCGCATCGCTGCGGTGCCCGCACCTGCTGCAAATCTGCTCGGCCGACATGGACGGCTCCTCGCGCCGCGGGTGCCCCGCGGAGGCATTGGTGGCATACGGGTCGGGGGCAAACCCTCCACCCGTACTTGAGGTTGATGGTTCACCGAAACCTATGCGTCCGGTACCGGCAGGGTCAACAGCCGACGCGCCCTGTGCGCCCGAAATGTCACCCGCCCCGCCGACCTCGTCCCGGAAGAGCGGCCGGTCGCCCTGCCCTTCCGCATCTCCGTGCCCCGCGCGGTGCCTGGCCGCACCGCTCTCCTCACGGTTCTTCTTGCCGAACAACTTCTCAAACAACTTCACGGGCGATTCCCCTTGACCGAAACAGACCCGCCCGTGGGGCAGGACGAACTCCGAATGCAACACCTGCCGACCCGGACATTCTCACAACGTCCGTAACCACCAGACAGTTTCCACCACGCACCGCGACTTCGGCGCGCCGACCCCCCGCAGGCATCCGCCCGCGTCGGCCGGTCCGCTCGTCCGTCCCGCATCACGACGATGACGACCGAGCGTAGTCAGGCTGCTTCACAGCCCGCAAGGCATCCACAACGATCTTCGCCGACCGTGTGACGGCGACGGTGGCCTGCTCCTTCTCCAACGTCTGCACGACACCGCCCGGGATGTTGAGCGCGGGCTCCAGATCCTGCGGCTTCCCGATCACCCTGAACTCGTAGGGCTGTGTGATCTTCTTACCGTCGATCCCGACACCACCGCTCTCGTCCGAGAAGTACGAGCCGGCCACGATGCGCACGCCGTTGATCTGGATCGCCTCGGCACCCGCGGCCCGCAGCTCCTGGAGCGTGTCCAGCAGCTGGTCCGACCGCACCTGGTTCTTGGCATCGGTGATCTTCAGCGTGATGCCGGGCCCCTGTGCAGCCACCGTACCGGCCAGGATGCCGAGTTGGCGCTCCTTCTCCACGGTCTGCTTCCGGGCCTCCTCGGCCTGGTTGGAGCTGTTCTCCAGCTCCTTGCGCTGGTCCTCCAGCTTCGACTTCTCGTCCTCCAGGCGCTTGGTCCGCCCGTCGAGCTCGTCGAGGATCCGTACGAGGTCCTCCTGACGCGCCCCGCGCAGCGCGCTGGAGTCGCTGTTGGACCGCACCTGGATGGCCAGCCCCAGCCCCAGGACGAACAGCAGCACCGCGACGATCAATTGGGCCCGGCTCACGCGCGGCGGCCACAGCCCGGCCGCCAGCCGCTGCCGCCCCGTCTGCGCGGGCTCGGCAGCCTCGCTCAGGGGCTGCTCCGGAACGTTCGGCTCCTGCGGCGGGGTGCCATGCGTACTCATCCCCATCACGCCCGGAAGACGTGCCGGCGGATGGCCGCGGCGTTGGAGAAGATGCGGATGCCGAGGACGACCACCACACCCGTCGACAGCTGCGAACCCACGCCCAGCTTGTCACCGAGGAAGACGATCAGCGCGGCCACGACCACGTTCGACAGGAACGACACCACGAAGACCTTGTCCACGAAGATGCCGTCCAGCATCGCCCGCAGACCGCCGAACACCGCATCCAGCGCCGCCACCACGGCGATCGGCAGATATGGCTCCACGACGGCCGGCACTTCGGGCCGGACCAGAAGTCCGACCACCACTCCGGCCACGAGGCCCAGTACCGCGATCACGATGCACCCTTCTTCGGCTCTTCTGCTGTGGCTGTCCGCACGGTCAGACTCGACGCGGCCGGCAGCCGTACCTCGTCCGCTGCGGACAAGGTGTAGCGGATCCCGTAACTCTCCTGCAGCACATGCAGGTACTGACCGTCCGCGGAGTCCTGGAACGTGGTCCCGAGCCGCTTCTTGTCACCGACCGCCAGCACTTCGTACGGCGGCACCAGCGGCCTGTTGTCGACCAGTATCGCGTCACCGGCGGCCCGGATCGCCGACAGCGCCGTCAGCCGCTGTCCGTTGATCGAGACGGCCTCCGCCCCGGACTGCCACAGCCCGTTGACGATCTTCTGCATGTCCCGGTCGCGGAGCCGCCCGGTGTCCGAGAAACCGGTGCTCTCGCGCGGCTTGCCACCGCCGCCCGACGAGGCGCCCTTCGCATCGTCGATCACCAGCCTGATACCGGGCCCGCGGACCTCCGTGGCCCCGGACAGCAGCGCCACCAGCTGTCCCTGATCACCGCCGTGCTGCTTGAGCGCCGCACTCTGGCGGTCCGCCACGTCGTCGCGCAGCCGCTCGATGTCCCGCTCCAGGGCGTCGGCACGCTGGTCGGAGCGCTGCACCCGGTCGATCAGCTCCTGACGCTCCTTGGCCAGCACCGGCGCGGCAACCTGGGCCTGCGCCGCGCCGAGCGTGACGACCGCGGCCGCGAGCACGAGCCCGGCGGCCAGCGCCAGTTTCGCCTTGAGCGTGCGCGGCAGTCCGGCCTTGCCCTCCGCCTCGCGCCGGGCCGTCGCCTCCGCGTAGCCCTCGTCGAGGCTGTGATCCATCACGTGCGTCAGCAGCGACATGGAAGCGTCCGGGCGCGCGGGACGCGCGGGCGGCGCCGAACTCCGGTTGTGGGGCGGCTGCGACATGCCGCACATCGTCGCATGTCGGCGCCGCCCACACCGAATGCACCCGTCCGGCGGGCCGGGCCGGGGCATCCCCCGACCCGGCCCGCGGGACTTGGGTCCCTACGTCATACCGCGCCCGGCACTCAGTGCCCGGCCCCGTCCACCACGCCGGCCCACTCGTCGAGCAGTGCCTGCGCGGACGTGTCATCGGGACCTTCGGCCCACAGATGGGTGACGGCTTCCGCCGGGTCCGGCAGCACCAGCGCCCACCGACCGTCCGCCTCGACCACCCGTACCCCGTCGGTGGTGTCCACCTGCCGGTCCCCGGCCGCTTCCACGACCCGCCGCATGACGAGCCCCTTCACCGCCCACGGCGTCGGCACGTCCCGCTTGAGCACGTGCGCCCGCGGGATCCGGGCATCGATCTGGCTCAGCGTGAGCTGCGTGCGCGCCACCAGCCCGATCAGCTGCACGAAGGCCGCCGCCCCGTCGAAGACGCTGCTGAACTCCGGGACGATGAACCCGCCCCTGCCGTCCCCGCCGAAGATGGTGTTCTCCGCCCGGCCCACCCGGGTCAGGTCGTCGGGCGAAGTGGTCGTCCACTCCACCTGCGTCCCGTGGTACGCCGCCACCTGCTCGGCGATACGGGTCGTGGTCACCGGCAGCGCCACCTTGCCGCTGCGCTTCTCCGCGGCCACCAGGTCCAGCAGCACCAGCAGCGCCCGGTCGTCCTCGATGATCCGCCCGCGCTCGTCCACCAGGGAGATCCGCTCGCCCACCGGGTCGAAGCGCACCCCGAAGGCCGCGCGCGAGGAGGCCACGATCTCGCCGAGCCGCACCAGCCCGGCCCGCCGCGACTCGGCGGTCTCCGTGGGCCGGGACTCGTCGAGCCCCGGGTTGACCGTGAGCGCGTCCACCCCGAGCTTGCCCAGGAGGCTCGGCAGCACCAGCCCGGCACTGCCGTTGGAGGCGTCCACGACCACCTTGAGCCCGGAGTCGGCGACCCCGGTGATGTCCACCCGGCGCAGCAGGGAACCCGTATAGGCGTCGAAGACGCTGCCCGGGAACTGCAGGTCACCGATCTCCCCGGGGAAGGCACGCCGGTACTCCTGGCGCGCGTACACCCGGTCCAGCTTGCGCTGCTGCTGGAGCGAGAGGTCCGCCCCGCGCTCGTCGAGGAACATGATGTCCACTGAGTCCGGAACCCCCGGCGAGGTCCGCAGCACGATGCCGCCGGCGCTGCCGCGGGCGGTCTGCTGCCTCGCCACCGGCAGGGGTACGTTCTCCAGGTCCCGTACGTTGATGGCACTGGCCTGGAGCGCGGAGATCACGGCCCGCTTGAGCGCTCGCGCACCGCGGGAGTGGTCACGGGCCGTGGTGACGATCGCACCCTTTTTGAGGGTGGTCGCATAGGCGCCGGCGAGCCGCACCACCAGCTCGGGGGTGATCTCGACGTTCAGGATGCCGGTGACTCCGCGCGCGCCGAACAGGTGCGCCTGTCCGCGCGACTCCCAGATCACCGAGGTGTTGACGAAGGCGCCCGCCTCGATCGTCTTGAAGGGGTAGACCCGCACATTCCCCTGAACGATCGATTCCTCACCGACGAGGCACTCGTCACCGATGACGGCCCCGTCCTCGATCCGCGCGGCGCGCATGATGTCGGTGTTCTTGCCGATGACGCAGCCGCGGAGATTGCTGTGGGGCCCGATGTACACGTTGTCGTGCACGACGGCCCTGTGCAGGAAGGCGCCGCTCTTGACTACGACGTTCGACCCGACGACCGTGTGCTCGCGGATCTCCACGCCGGCCTCGACCTTGGCGTAGTCCCCGATGTAGAGCGGCCCGCGCAGCACCGCGTCCGGGCTCACCTCGGCCCCCTCTGCGATCCACACGCCCGGGGAGATCTCGAAGCCGTCCATGTCGACCTGGACCTTGCCCTCGAGTACGTCGGCCTGCGCCTTGACGTAGCTCTCGTGGGTGCCGACGTCCTCCCAGTAGCCCTCGGCGACGTAGCCGTAGATCGGGCGGCCTTCCTTCATCAGCTGCGGGAAGACGTCGCCGGACCAGTCGACCGAGACGTCCGGGTCGACGTAGTCGAAGATTTCCGGCTCCATCACGTAGATGCCGGTGTTGATGGTGTCCGAGAACACCTGGCCCCAGGTCGGCTTTTCGAGGAAGCGCTCGACCTTCCCCTCTTCGTCCACGATGGTGATGCCGAATTCCAGCGGATTCGGCACCCGCGTCAGGCACACCGTGACCAGTGCGCCCTTCTGCTTGTGGAATTTGATGAGATCGGTGAGGTCGAAGTCGGTGAGCGCATCGCCGGAGATCACGAGGAACGTGTCGTCCTTCAAGGCCTCCTCGGCATTCTTCACGCTGCCGGCGGTCCCGAGTGGCTTCTCCTCGTTGGCATAGGTGAGCTCCATTCCGAGCTCCTCGCCGTCACCGAAGTAGTTCCTGACGAGTGATGCCAGGAATTGCACGGTGACCACGGTTTCGCTGAGCCCATGCCGCTTGAGCAGCCTGAGCACATGCTCCATGATCGGCCGGTTCGCCACCGGCAGGAGCGGCTTGGGCATGCTCGAGGTCATGGGGCGAAGACGTGTGCCTTCGCCACCGGCCATCACGACGGCCTTCATGTCGGAAGAGTCCTCCTTGAGAGACGACGTTCTCGCCGACTTCGCCCGCCCCGGACGGTGACTGGGCAACGCGTCAGTCCGGCGCCGAGCAGGCTCAATCGGCCGCGGCGTCCGCCTTCACGAGTCGGCGGACCTGCACCACGTAAAGGATTCCTGCCCACCAGTAGAGGGTTGTACCCCAACCGGCGAACGCCCATCCGAAAACTGACCCCGTCCAGGCCAACCAACCCGAGCCGTCACTGAGCAACAACAACGGGAAGGCGTACATCAGGTTGAAGGTCGCCGCCTTCCCCAGGAAGTTGACCTGCGGCGGCGGATAGCCGTGTCGGCGCAGGATCCAGACCATGACCAGCAGCATCAGCTCACGGGCCAGCAGGGCCGCGGTGAGCCAGATCGGCAGAATGCCGCGATAGGTCAGACCGAACAGCGTGGACAGGATGTAGAGCCGGTCTGCAGCGGGATCCAGCAGTCTCCCGAGGCTGCTGATCTGATTCCAGCGCCGCGCGAGCTTCCCGTCGAGGTAGTCGCTGACCCCGCTGAGCATGAGAACGGCCAGCGCCCAGCCGTCGTGCTTCTCGAGGATCAGCCACAGGAACAGCGGCACGCCGGCGAGGCGCGCCATGCTCAGGATGTTCGGAATGGTGAAAATTCGGTCAGTCTGAACCCGAGTCTCCTGGACCTCCACCCGGGGGCCTCCACTGTGACTGTAGAAATGTCGAACGATGCCCCCTGACCCTACAGGAGACCGCACACCTGCCCGTAAACGCAGAAAAGCCCCGCACCATAAGGTGCGGGGCTTCCCCACAATGATTGTTCGGCGGCGTCCTACTCTCCCACAGGGTCCCCCCTGCAGTACCATCGGCGCTGAAAGGCTTAGCTTCCGGGTTCGGAATGT
>NZ_JBFBBA010000092.1:0-9155 GCF_040682455.1 Streptomyces sp. NPDC051183 | reverse complement strand
CGCCCGTCGAATACGAAGCCAACTACTACACCGAACTCACGAAACCCCAGGTCACAACCACAGTCTGAGATCTCTATGGAACCCGGGGCGGTTCATGCGCCTGCTCTGGGGGGACTGGGGCAGGGGATGTGCCTGCTCTGGGGGATGGACTTGTTTGTAAGCACTTCTTTTGGGACCAGAGTTCGGAGTTCTTTTGGCTCCACTGAGCGGGTGCTGGGGGCGTGCGAGAAGCGGGTTCGCGCCCCTGGTACCAAGTTGTTTTGGCTCCACCACGATCGGGTGGTTCTGCTGGCCGGGGGTGGGGGCCGGAGCGGTAGCGTTGGGCCATCGGATCCGGTCACCGGCGTGCCCCTGACAGGTGCGTCGACTCTGCGGATCTCGACCCGTGTTCGATCCGGGACCGACGGATTCTCCGAGCCGCGGTGGACGACGAGAACGGGCATTGGCTCGGTCGCGCGGAGAGCGGGCGGGCTCAGCATGGCCGAGGCCGGTGCCCCCTTGGGGCGCCGGCCTCGGTGTTGGAACGGGTCAGGCCCGGCGGCGCTTCTCCTGGGTCTGGGCGAGGCGGAACGAGTCGGTGCCGGTCTCGATGATGTGCGCGTTGAAGGTCACCCGGTCCACGATCGCCGCGCAAAGCCGGGGGTCGGTGAAGGTCTGCTTCCACTCCGAGAACGGGGCGTTCGAGGCGATCGCGATCGCGCGTCGCTCCTCACGTTCAGTGAAAACCTGGAACAGCAGCTTCGCGCCGGGCTTGTCCAGGTCGAGGTAGCCGAACTCATCCAACTATGCGGATATCCGCATAGGTCGACCTATGCCGAGACCGCGACTACGCCGAGAAGGCTGTCGGCAAGCCTGATCGTGGGCTGTGCGGCGGCTGTTCTGCTCGGCATAGTCGACGGCGGGAGGATCTATCCTGCCCAGGGATTCGGGCCCTGCTTGAGGACGACCAGCCCGCATGGCTGGTCGGCGGGCCAGAGGTCGATCCGATAGAGGAAGTGATCGCCGGGGCCGCCGGTGGTGTCGACGGCCGGTGGGTCAGACGGAATGTAGGAGACCCGGGCTCGCAACAGCCCAGCGGGAACGGTCATGCTCGGCCCGTCCTCCGGGTGGACTCCCGGGCTGGACACGGCGAGTTGGCCAGTCGGGGCAGCCAGGTCCACCTCCACGATGTGCTCAGCCGCCGACTCGATCATTGGTGCGGACGTGCGGACGGTGATCAGCGATTCGACCATGTCATCCCGTGCGGTGCCGACGGAGATCGAGTGCGGTTCCACCCCGATGCGGTGAACGTGTACCGCTTCGTCGGTCCAGCCAGCCGGCGGTAGGTCCGGGTCCGTCGCATGCTCGGCCATCCACGCGTCATAAGGCTCAAGGTCTTGGACATAGAACTGCCCGTGATCGGCATCGATCAGGAACTTCAACGAATCATCAGCCACCGCCGCAGGCTATCGAAGCGCACTGTCACCCCCGGCTCCGCTCACGACTCACAGGCGGTCGAGGAACGCGAGGACCTTGTCGGTGGGCTTGTAGCGGCCGGGGCGGGCGGTGACCGGTGCAGTCAGAGAGAGCGCCTTCTCCTTGATGGTCATGTCGGCGTGGACGTAGGCGTCGGTGGAGCGGACGCCGGCGTGGCCAAGCCAGAGTGCGATCACTGTGGTGTCGACACCTGCCTGAAGTAGGGACATCGCGCAACTGCGGCTTGTGTCCGCAGAGCCCGTGTGCGGATGAACCGTGTGGTCATTGAACAGGTCGGCTTCCGACGCCGTGTTCGTGACGTCGAGATCTGCATGTGTTGCATTCCGACGGATCTGGCGTGACGCAGCTCACTCCCTAGCGGGTCAGCCGGCAGGCGTGAATCCATCGGATTGGTCGAGTTGGAAGAGCGGACCGGGCGTCTCCGGTGTCCATCCCCCGGCTTGGGCCGTGCGGATCGCGGTAGCCACCTCCGCTGGCAGGACGGCACGGGCAGGGATGCCGAGCCAGTTGCTTGGGTGGGGCCGGTTCGTGGTGACCAGCAGCGTGGCGCCTGGCGTCTCGTCCTGTTCGACCGCGTAGGCCAGTGGCCGCCAGGCCAGGCCGCGCGCGTAGGTCGCCCGCCTGCGGACCGTCCATCGGTAGGTGACGCCGTCGACGCTGATGCGCCGCGAGCCCTTCCTGACGAGTGCCATGACCTCCTCCTTCTCCTGGTGGGACAGTATCCGAGGCGGCCCAGAACGGTGTCGCATGAATTCTCGCCGCCGATGGGCTTCAACTGCAGGTCCCGATGACCGTGGTCCGCGGTGCGGGGAGGCGGGCGATCCGGGTGTCCGCGGCGGAGGCCTCCCGCAGCCGGACGATCTCCTCGTGCTGGGCGGCGAGCCGGGCCAGGGCCTGCTCGCGGAACTCGACCAGGTCGGCGTTGCCCTGTTCCGCCTCCGCGAGTCGCTCTTTGAGCTTCGCGTTCTCGGCCTTGAGGCGGGCGATTTGGGCCTCGCGCGGGTCGGGTGTCTCGCCGGCCTGCTGGAGTGCCTGCAAGCGGCGTTCGAACTCGGCGCGGAGGTGAGCGTAGGGGCGGGTGCCGTAGAACGCGGTGCGGTCGACACCGGCCTCTTGGGCGAGGGTCTTGACGTCGCACTTCCCGCCGGGCGGGATCTCGCCGCGCAGGAGCCGGTCCATCGCGGCCCTGATGCGGTTCTCGTTCTTGGCCCTCTGGGCTGCCGAGATCCTCATGCCGACTCCTTCTCGTTGCTTGCGGCGGCCGCGTCGATCTCGGCGACCACGCGGGCGGCCCTGTCGTAGTCGGTTTGGAGTCGGGCGCGTTCGGTCCTGCGGGTGGTGCCGAGCTGGCCGAGGAAGGTCTCGGTGCGTTCGGCGTGCTCGGCCCAGACGGGCCGGTGACAGGGGTGGTGGGTGGCCTGCGTGCGATCTCTCGGTTTCATGCCAGTGCGCCACCTGCACGAATACCGCCCCGTGACAGTGGAATCACCCCGACCTCTCACATCCACGACAGTGAGATCTGCCCCGAAAAAAGACCCTGACCAGCACCAACGCCCAAACCCTCGCTGTCTCTCACACCACTGTCACGAAGCCGAGAGATCGCAGGCGGCGGTCCGTGCAGGCTGAGTGACCATGACGCCGCACCGTAACGGATGTCCGATTTTCCGGGTCAGTTGTGACAGCACGGCATCATGGTCACGGTCGCCGACCTATGGACGCCTCCCGCTCCTCAGCTAGCCCAACAGCGTCTTGGCCATCGACCGGTACACGGGTGCGCCCTCCCATGGCTGGGTGAGGCCTACCAGCCTGTACCCGAGTCGTTCGTACCAGGCGGCGGCCGGCGCTTCCGGGCGGACGGTGAGGGTGACCCGCTCGGCGGTCACTCCGTCCAGCAGCGCGGTGTGCAGGGCCCGGCCGATGCCGTGGCCGCGCCGGTCGGCGAGGACGGCGAGTTCCATCACGACGAACGTGCGGCGGCCGTCCTCGCGGGTGAAGTCCTCTGGCAGCTCCGTGTCCAGGAAGCCGGACCACCACCCGGTGGTGGACGCGAGGGGCAGGCCGTACGCGAAGCCGACGAGCTCGCCGCCGTCCCGGGCGAGGACCAGGCGAAAGCCCGGGGTCTTGTGCTCGCGCTGGTAGCGCTCAAGGAACTCGGCGACGTCCCGGGGGCCCTCCAGGTATGGGGGTTCGGCGAACACGGCCTCGTAGACGGGGGCTAGGTCGTCCAGCTCCCGCCCGGCGGCGGCGGTGACGGTGACGGTGGTGAACTCCACGGGGCTCCTCATCAGGCGGGACGGACACGATGCAGTTCGCGACGGGCCACGGCCAGAGACTCCCGCGCCCGCCCCGACGACACTTCGGTGAGCAGGGCCTCGCCCTGCTCAATGTGGTGCGCCGCCTCGTCGGCCTCGCCGGAACGCGCGAGCGCACCGGCCAGTCCGGCCCGCTGGAGCACCTCGTTACGGGCGTAGGTGGTCTCCTGGCGCTCCAGGGCGCGGCGCAGCCACGACACCGCCGCGCGGTGGTGTCCGGCCGCGGTGAACAGCTCGGCCTGCGCGGCGGCGAGTTCGGCCGGCCCGTGGAAGGTCGTCCAGTCCGGCGCTGGCCGGGACCCGCGGTCTTTCTCGTAGAGGCGGGCCGCGTTCGCCAGAGTGGAGCGCGCGGACGCCGAGTCGCCCAGCATCGCCAGCGCCCGCGCCTCGCGGGTGGCGAGGATCGACAGCAGCGACGGCGGCGCCCACGGAGCGGCGAGCGAGGCGGCCCGCCGGGCGTGGTCCAGCGCGAGGCGGGGCTGCTGCTCGCGCAACTCCAACAGCGACATGGACGCGAGCACGACGACGGCGAGGGAGTCGTCACGCAACTCGGTGGCGGTGTCCTGAGCCTGGCTCCAGTACGTGCGGGCCCGGGTGTGGTCGCCCGCGTCGAAGGCGAGCCATCCGACGTGTTCGGCGGTCTCGCCGGAGATGAGCCGCAGCTGGCGGCCGATCGTCTCGGGGTAGGACCCGGTGTCGATCAGGCGCCGGATTCGGGTGTGGTGGGCGGCGGCGAGGGGGCCGACGGTGTTGCCGCCGAATCGGTCGTCGAGCCCGTAGAGAGCGCTCAGGCCCTGGCGCAGGTCGGTCACGGTGTCCGTACCGACACGGGGGCCGTCGTAGGCGGTGGCGGCCGGCGCCCCGATCCCGGTCACGGCGAGGGCGGCGCCGCCCACAGCGGCCAAGACGGTTCGGCGCTCCATGGAATCGGGCCGCCTTTCACGCAGTTCGGGGATCGGGTCCAGCACCGGCACGGGGACGGTGACGGGGTTGCGGCGGTGCTCCGGCACCCGGAACCCCGCCTGCTCCAACGGGATGCCCAACATGGCTTCTAAGACGCGCTGACGGCCCGGCTGCGGGCACGGCGGCGAGGGCGCCCGCCACCGGCGCACCTGCCGGTCGGTGACGTCCTCCCGCTCACCGATCCGCCGCGCGACGGCCGCGTACACGCGGATGAACGTCGCCGGGCTGTGCCACCCGAACCCGTCCACCAGTCCGGCGAACACGGTCTGCTCCTCCGCCGGTTCGGACATCAGCAGCCCCCTCTTGTCGCCGCGCCGTGGCCTCACTTCGCACGGTAGAGGCAGGCGCCCCGGACTTTCAGGCGTACCGGGTCAGGAAAGTCCGGCACAAAGTCCGGTACACCCCAAGCCTGCCCGCCCCGGTAGCCGGTTGACTACCCACAGCACATCCCCCCGGGGGTGCGCCCCGGCCTAGCAGCGGGGCGCACTCCCACCCCTCAGCCGACACCGGTAGGAGGTACGGACGTGATCTTGAGCGACGCGAACGTGTGGGTCCGGGACAACAACGACCACCCCCTTGTGGGACGGGAGGTCATCCACCCTGCCACCGGCCGTACCGGCACCGTCGGGACCGTGCTCGTGCGCACCTCGAAGGCGACCGGCCGCACCATCAGCCGGACCGCCCACATGCGGCCCCTGGACGGATCGGGCCGGGAGTGGACGGCCGACCCCCGGGAGCTGGAACCCCTGCGCCACCTCGCCCCGGACATGCCCGCAGGCGCCCGGTGAGCGGGCCCCTGGCCTGGGTCGGCGACCAGGTAACCGACGCCGATGGGCGCGCCGCCATCGTCACCGACGTCCGCGCTAGCGGGACCGTGTGGGTGCTGCGCCCCGTCTACACCGGGAACTTCGCCACCCGGTGGGAGACGACGAAGCCCGAGACCCTCGGTGTGGTCAAGCGCCGTACCGACCGGATCGCCAACCCCTGAGACTGCCCTGCGACGGGTCCACCCGCGCGCAGGGCCGCCGGCCCGGCACCCCACCCGGCCGGTACCGCACCACCGACGAGAGGAAGACCATCATGAGCAAGAACAGCGGAAGCGGCGGGAGCGGCGGGAGCAGTGGAGGGAGCGGAGGAAGCGGCGGCGGAAGCCACGGCGGCGGGTCCGCGCCGATCTCCACCCCGCCCCCGCCGCCGCCGTCCAACCCCGACACCAGCACCCCCAGCGGCGGCGGGAAGCACAGGTAGCCATGACCGCCATCGCACACCAGCAGCGCCCCAGCCGTACCGAGCTGGGGCGCTGCCTCATGGAATCCGGCGCCCTCACCTCCGACTGGGCGCCCACGTTCGCCGCCGTGGACCGTGCCGAGTTCCTGCCGCGCCTGATGTGGCCGTTTCTCCCCGGCGGCGAGGCCGCGGTGGCCCAGGCCGTCACCGTCGACCGGCGTACGGATCCGGCGGCCTGGTACGGGTACGCGGACAGTGACCTGTCGATCGTCACGCAGTGGGACGACGGCGACCATCGCGGCACTGACCCGGGACGCGTGGCGACGTCGTCCAGCTCGCAGCCACCGTCGTGTTCCAACTCCTCGCCGCCCTGGACGCCGATACCGGCATGCGGGTCCAGGACGCGGGCACCGGCACCGGGGAAACCGCCGGCCTCCTCACCCACCGCTGCGGCGCCGAGAACGTCGTCACCATCGACGTGGACCACGCCGTCTCGGCCGCCGCCCGCGAACGGCTGTGCAGGCTCGGCCTGTACGCCGAGGTCCTCACCGGTGACGCCCTCGCCGGTCACCCGGGGGAAGGGCTGTACGACCGGGTGCTGTGCACGTTCGGCGTCCGCTCCATCCCCCGGGCCTGGATGGATCAGGTCCGCCCCGGCGGGATCATCGCCGTCCCCTACGGCACCCACTACAGCAACCGGGACGCGCTGCTGCGCCTCACCGCGTACGGCGACGGCACCGCGTCCGGCCGCTTCCGGGCGGGGATCGAGTTCATGCGGGCCCGGTCGCACCGGACCGTGTGGCCGGCCCACGAGGACTACGTCACCACCTGGCCCGGCTCGACCGGCACGGCAGTGCAGCCCGACCAGCTCGCCGACACCGACGCCGAGTTCGTCATCGGCCTCGCCGTACCCCACATCACCCACACCGTCTTCCGCGAGGAGGACGGCACCCGGGCCGCCTGGTTTTACTCCCGCACCGACCGCTCATGGGCGGCCGTGCGCTGGCCGGAGGAGGACGGGCCGGGCACCGTCTACCAGCACGGGCCCCGACGCCTGTGGGACGCCGTAGAAGCCGCCTGCGCCTGGTGGGAGGAGCAAGGCCGCCCCGGTCTCGACTCCTTCGGCCTTACGGTCACACCCCAGGGTGAGACACCATGGTTGGACGAACCGGGGAACCTGCTGCCGGGGGCGCAGTGGCGATAGAGGAGGACGGCCGTGGGCGAGCGCGAGGAACCGCTGAAGCAGTGGGCGGCCCGACGCGACCAGCGGCGCGCATCCGACCGGCAGATCACCGGCCGCCGCCGCGCCGAACCCCTGGACGCCGCCGCCCGAGGCCGCGCCGCGCACCTCGCCCCCGACGCCCCCCGCGTCCTCCTGGAGCTCGACGTCGAGTCCGGGGAATGGGTGCCTGTCGGAGTCGCCGCCACGGCCGCCGAGGCCGCGCTCTTCCTGACCGGCTGACGCCGCCACCCTGCCTATCAGCCCCCCTGCGGATCGCCCGCAGGGGGGTTTCCTGCTGTCAGGAGTCTCGTTGGTCTGGGTGCGGGCTGGTGTGTCCGGATTCAGGAGGGTGTGTGTACGGGGAGCTGTGGGCGTGGGCGCAGGCGGAGCCGGGCAAAGCCGCTCTTGCGGCCGTGATGATCGGAGTCCCGGCGGCCGGGGCGCTCGCGCAGCAGCGGCAGAAGGAGAAGGCGGGGCGGCCCGGAGCGGGGGCGCCGCCGACGCGGGCCGCCGATGCATTGCTGGTGCGCTTCTTGTCCGGGCGGGATCTCAAGCCCGGTGATCCGTCCTCGTCGGCCACCTGGTGGTGCGCGGGGACGCAGGTGCGACGTGACCGGACCGCCGCCGACCTCGCCGCCGACCCGGGCCCCTACGAGAAGGAGACGGGCGGGGCGCTGCGCGCGGTCGTGTCCGGGGCCCGGAGGTGGTCCTGCTGGCCGCGTGCGGCCCGTACGGCGGTCCGCTTGGCGGTGCCTGCGGTGGCCGTGTCGGCCTGGTGCGGTTGGTGGCCGGCCGTGGTCGCCGTGGCCGGGGTGCTGGTGCTCGTCGGTCTGGTGGCGGCGGTGACGGGCCCGGCGGTCCTTAGTGGTCTGCGCTCGAAGTCCTTCGGGGGTTGACCCCGGAGCCGATGTCGTGCGTGGTGTCCTGTCAGATGTCGAGGGCAGCGAGGTGGAGCTGGCAGGCGCAGTCGAGGGCGTCTTCGGGGGTGCCGGCAAGGCCGCCGGTGGGCAGGATGGAGCCTTCGTAGCGGTCACTGCCGACGTAGTAGAGGGCGAAGCCCCACCTGCCGACGGCGCCGGTGTAGCGCAGCCGCATCAGCTTGACCTGTTCGCAGTCGGCAAGTTCGGCCTCCACGTAGGCGGGATCAGCCGTCGCCCGGCTGGTCGGGGCGTTCCCGACAAAGGCGCGCGAGGCAGCGGCGGGCAAGGTTCGGATCCATGCCCCACTGCTCGAAGAAGGCGGGGCCGATCGCGCCGCTGGAGACCAGGCAGCACAGCAGCTCCACGAGCCGGTCGTCGCCCGGCTCCTGCCCTGGCGTTCCGGCGCCACCGACGACGGCCTGGGCCGTCAGCAGTTGTTCGCGGGTGAACGGACTTCCGTGGAGAGTCTCGCCGTGCGCGCGAACCCGGACGGTGTACAAGCCCGGTGCGGTGGTTCTGAAACTACCGGCGTAGTCGCCGCCGGGCTTCGGTTTCAGGAGCACGGTGTGGCTGCCGCCGCTCGGCCATGTGACCTCCGCCCACACCGTCGCGCGGTCCTCGACCGGTACGTCGTACTCGCGAAGGCGGGCGATGAGCGCCACGTCCGCGCCCGGCCGGAGGTCGCCTTGCAGGGCATCTGCCTGGAAGGACAGGTTCGAGTGGCAGTGGACCAGCAGGTCGTAGGGCAGCGCGGTCTGCGTTTCGGACTCGCGGAGCCGTTTCAGTACCGCAGTCCACACGCCCTGGTGGGCCGACACAGCCGGGTCGGGTACTGCGGGCAGCGCCAACCGGTGGTAGGCCACGTCGTCGCCCACGACGTAGTCGCCGGTTCCGAGTTCAGCTGCTGTGTCGGCCTCGAAGACCGTGCCGTCCGGCGTTTCTAGTGCCGCATCAGGCAACGTTCGCCCTGTTCACGACGTAGCGGAGGCGCTCATCTTGAGCGTGCTTGTTCCGCCAGATGATGTAGCGGCGGAT
>NZ_JBFBBA010000091.1:0-9717 GCF_040682455.1 Streptomyces sp. NPDC051183 | reverse complement strand
ACCACGCCCCGCTCGAGCATCATCTCCTCCACCTCGCGGAAGGAGAGCGGGAAGCGGAAGTACAGCCACACGCAATGCGCAATGATCTCGGCCGGGTAACGGTGGTTCCTGTACGACGGCGACGCAGACGACACGAACCCCCACCCCTCCCGGACACCGACAACCCGAAGATCATCCCAGACGCCCGGACAACGTGACAGTGCCGAAATCCGGCGCAATGTCATCGACTCCGGCAACGGCAACGGAATCACGCTCGGCAGCGTGGTGTGGGTCGGGGCAGCAGACTTCCAGCTCCTTTCCCGGGATTGGTACGCCGTGCTCGCGCGGGCGGTGCGGCATCCGCCGTTCGTCGTGGTCGTCGACGACAGCGGCTGCCTGCACCTGGAACCGGGGGACGACGACAACCCCCCGCCGGACCTGGGCGATGGCGAGCCGCCCGTGCCGGTCTCCGAAGGACCCGTCACCGGCCTCCGCATCACCGGCAACCGCGTCCTGAGGATGGGAGGCAACGGCATCGCCAGTGTGCGCCGCCCGCGCGACACCCGCGGAGCCTGCCAACTGGAAGACGTGGTCATCGACGACAATCGGATCGAGCACTGCCTGCGCATCGAGGTCCGTGCGGCCCGCGATCCGGCCGCCGCCCTGCGCACGGGCTTCGGTGGGATCGCCCTGGACCGGGTACGCGGGCTCCTCGTGCGCGACAACCTCATCGCCAGCAATGGGTCGGACCACGATCACGCGGTGTGCGGCCTCTATGCCGCCGCCGTCGAAGGGCTGGTCGTCCGGGACAACCGGATCGAGGGCAACGGTCGCTGGTCCCGGCGCCCACTGCCCGGGCCCCGGGACGGCATCTGCCTCCCGTACGCCGTCCCGGACACATCGGATACGTCTGATGAGTGGGCTTCGCCGACCCGGCCGGCTGCCCGGATCGAGCGGAACCTGGTCTCCCACCCGTGCGGCCGGGCTCTTCTCCTGTGGGCCCTGGGCCCGGCGGCGGTCAGCGACAACATGCTGGCCGGGACGGCGATCCCGGCCATTCAGGTACGGGACGAAGTCCAGCCTGTCCGGGCCGGAACGAGCTCGGCCGACGCGTTCCGGAGGTGGCTGCCGCTGGCCGGCGAGGACCCCGCGCCGGCCGCGGCCCGGCTGACAGCCGCGCTGACCATCGTCGGAGGCGGGGCGGTCCTGATGCTCGGCTTGGCGACGGCACGGAACGCGGGCGACGCCGGCTTCCGGCTGCACGCGGCAGGCCTGGTCGGCCGGTACCCACTGTCAGCGGCCGTGTCCAAGGAAGGCACACCTCAGCCCGTGAGCGGACCACTGCTCTTCTCGGACAATCAGGTGTCCCTTGATTCCCGGGGGGCGCAGCGCGTGGCCACCACGGTCGCGATTGTCACTGGTGACGACCTGATGGCCTGCGACAACCAGGTGCGCACGGCCGACGACTTGGAGTCCCGCAACGCGAACACTTTCCTGGGCTGGTCCGTGCGAGCCACCGGCAACCGCTTCCGCGAGGCACCCGGGCAAGCCTCGCTCTCGGCTTACACCATGGGCGCCCTGAACACCACGGTTCTCAACCACAGCACCCACTGCGTGGCTGCCGCCGGGAAGGTCGTCGTGGACCACTCAAACAGCAGCGAGCTGGAGCTCACCTCCCAAGATCCCTGCACTCACGTCCGGACCAGTCTCGATCTCGTGCGGCTGATCGGCGCGATCCTTGAACAGGACGAGGAGGAAGGCAACGGGCGGGGCGACGAAGAGACCGACGCGCTCGGTGACGAGCTGGCCGGGATCACCGGTGCCGCCGATGCCCTGCGGGTAGCCGCTCTGCTGGCGGCGGCAGACGCGGACGCGCAACAGGCCGAGGGACTGGCCTTCGACCTGGCCCGCCTGGAGGCCCGGGACGGCGCCGAGTCGCCCACGGCCCGCGCGGCGCACGGCTGGAAGCGGGAACTCACCCGGCGCCGGTACACATCCCTCACGGAGGCGGGGCGCATCGCGGTCCCGCTGCCCCGGCCCGTGGAGGGTGCCCTGGTCATCCACGGCCGGGTGGTCGGCAAAGATGGCCGGGGCCTGCCGGACCTCACCGTCCGGGCCCGGACCGAGTCCACCCGCTCGGTTGCCACGACGACGGACGACGCCGGCGGGTACGCGCTCGCCGTGCCCGAGCAGCACCTGCCCGTACACCTCGCGGTGCTCCGGGGACGCACGGCACTATACGAGGAGGCCACGCCTGTGCCGGGCCAGGCGGGCGGCGCGACCTGGTGGGAGATCACTTTGCGAAACAACGCGAAAAAGACGCCTTCCTGAATCTCGTGAGGTGGTCAGTACAGCGGTAGCTGAGGGCGGCGTGGGCCGTGGTGTTGGCCGTCCTGCAAAGCTTCTGGTGGAGACGGATTTCTTGGTCGAAAACCCATCTGCCAGAGGCTTCGCCTGCCTGTCATCCCAACTACCCAGAACTGCCCATCGCGCGCAAGACGATCGGCTGGTGGCAGCGCCAGGGCCTACGGCACCTTTCCGGCGTATTCCGGCTGCAGACCCGGTACCGCGAACTACGCGAGTGGGGCCTGCACAAGTACAACCCGGCGCTCTTCGACCGCGACGAGGTCAACCGCGGCCTGGCCGACCCGAAGTCCGTGGGCTACCCCGAGCCTGCCCCCTCGCAAGCAGACTGCCAAGCGCTATGTCAGCGCCGCCTGCCCGGAGCGCACCGCGAAACTGCCCAGGTAGTGGGCCTGCTCCGAGCCCGATGCCAGCTGAAAGCTCGTGGCGGTGTAGCAGTGGGTCCGGCATCATCCCCATGTGATTGTGATGCAACCCGTTCTGGAGATCTCCGCAGCCGACGACTTCGCGCTCTGGCCTGTTCGCGAGCACGAGTCATATGGCTACCTCGTGCTGAACGGGGAGCTCACTCCGGCGGAGGTCGGCACGGCGGTTATGCAGATCGCCGACTGCAACGACTTCGAGCCGGAGGAGGAGCACGGGCCGTGCCCGACCGACCCGCTCGGCGCCTTCCTGCACGGCTTGCTCACCATGCCTGACTTGTTCGCCGCCGGCGGCTTCCGGGTGACCGACAACGCCACCGACATCGTCTTCGTCGAGCCGGGCTGCTGCAACGGCTTGGAGACCTGGCGCGACTGGCTGGAGGTGCTCAACGGCACCGGCTGCGCCTACTTCGGCCACGATCCGTCCTCGACGGCTGAACGTCTTGGCGACATCGTCCGGCTGACGCTCGACGCCCACGAGACGGACAGCAGCCCGGTGATCGAGCTGTCGGTAGACCAGATAGGCACGCTCGTCACCGGCGCCCAGCAGGATTTGCAGGACTTCCTCAGCCTTGCCGAAACCTGGGCTGAACAACACCTGCCGGCACACGCTGCCGCCGTCACTGCCGCCCTGGCACGGGCACTGGACCTGGTGCCTACATCATGACCAGCTTCGTGACCCACCGAGCTCGCGTGCACGACGCCCGGCTCCCTCTCCACCGGCGGCACAGCGCGTTGCGCACTTGCCTCACCGTTTTTGCTCCCTACGGCTTGCGGGCGACATACCACCACCTCACGCTCAGCGCGGCGATCCCCCGTCGGTTGGAGGCGGACCCGGACGCGCTGGCGCGGGCGGTGGAGGAACTGCACGAGGCGCGGGTGCTGTGGCTCGTGCGGGCAGACGAGTACGCAGCGCAGCGCCGGGCTGAGAAGCAGGCTGGGCGGCGGGCTGTACCGAACCCTCGGCCGTGGTGGCTGCAGAGTTGGTGGGAAAGCCCCGACCGGGCCTGGCTCGAAGACCCGTTTCGCCACCCGTCGCTGCGTCTGTCCGAGTACGTCCGGCGGCAGAACGCGATTTTGGACGGTGCTGATCCGCCCGGCTGCCCGGCTTGTGGGGATGAGGGACCACGAGTGCTGAGCTCGACCGGGCACGGTTGGGTCGAGCTGTGCCGTGGGTGCGCGCGGGCGCTGGCGCCATGTCCGTGCGGGCAGCGGCACCGGTTCGTGCCGGAGACCCCGTTCCACTGGAACGAAATCTGGCGACGGGCGCACATGAGCGATGACGGCACGCCGAACCCACATTGGCCTGCGGGCTAGCCGGTTGGGTGCGGCACGGGGGGCTTGAGTGTGGCTGATCAGCTGGGTGGTGCGCTCTTCAGATCGTTGCCCGCCGCGCGGTGCTGTCACGTTGTCGGCGGCGGTCTGGGATGATCTTCGGGTTGTCTATCCGGGGAGGGGAACCGCTCGTGTCGTCTGGGGCGCCGTCGTGCAAGAATCACCGCTACCCGGTGGAGATCATTTCGCACTGTGTGTGGCTGTACTTCCGTTTCCCGCTCTCCTTCCGTGAGGTGGAGGAGATGATGCTCGAGCGGGGCGTGATCGTCTCCTACGAGACGGTGCGCCGCTGGTGCCTGAAGTTCGGCCAGGCCTACGCCAACGCCCTGCGCCGCCGGCGCCCGCAGCCCGGCGACAAGTGGCATCTCGACGAGGTTTTCGTCAAGATCGGTGGGGTGCAGAAGTACTTGTGGCGTGCCGTCGATGCGGACGGAAACGTCCTGGACATCCTGGTCCAGAACCGGCGTGACAAGGCCGCGGCCAGGCGGTTCTTCCGCCGGCTCCTCACCACCACCGGGCAGGTCCCGAGGGTGATCGTCACCGACAAACTGAAGTCGTACGGGGCCGCGCACCGTGAGGTGATGCCCTCGGTGGAACACCGCTCTCACAAGGGGATCAATAACCGGGCGGAGAACTCCCACCAGCCCACCCGGCAGCGCGAACGGGCGATGAAAGGCTTCCGCAGCGTCGGCGGAGCGCGGCGATTCCTGTCCGCTTTCACCGGGATCTCAGCCCACTTCCGGCCCCACCGGCACCTGATGACCGCCAGCCGCCACCGCCTCGAAATGACCATCCGCTTCACCATCTGGAACCACATCACCGGCCTGCCCGCCACAGCCTGAACCACAGCCCCCTCAGGGCCTCGAGACACCCTGAAGCACCATCAAACGATCATGACGCCGACAATGTGACAACGCCGCTCCAGACCCTGCTCGCCGAGCTCGACTTCACGCCCCTGCCGCTGCCCTTCCAAAACGTCCACGCCCTCGGCGGGTCCTTCCACTGCGCCACCCTGGACCTGCACCGCGACCGCCGCGCGCGGCCGTCCTGAGATCCGGGCGGGTACGGGTGGGGCTGCCGTGCCCGTGGCCGGCCCCGGTCCGTTCGGGTGACGAGGGATCGTTCCTGCGCACCGGTCGGGGGAGTGGGAGCCGGGAACCGCACCGGCTCCCGGCTAGCGTCTGGTTGCCCGGCCGACCTGGGCCGGTGTTCCGGCACGCGACCGGGCCGGGCGGCATCCGTCCGTGCGATGCTCCGCGGACGGTCTCACGCACCACCCACCATGGCCGGGAGAGAAGCCGTGTCCGTACCGTCGACGATCGACCACACCGCCAGGAAGCACAGCCCCCAGCTCGCGTACTGGATGGTCCAGGCCGCCGACCTCGCCTACAAGGACGAGGCCACCATCGAAGCCAAGGCCCGAGGCTGGGGTTTCGACCGGGTGCGTCACCACCACACCCGGTTCACCCCGCCGTTCCCGCTGGAGGACACCCAGGCGTACACGATCGCCAGCGATAAGATGATCATCACGGGATTCCGGGGCACCGAGCCCGCACAGATCCGGGACTGGCTCTCGGACGCCACCACACCCCCGTGGCCGGGACCGGGCGGGACCGGCTACATCCACTACGGCTTCGGCCAGGCCCTCGACTCGGTCTTCCCCACCGTCAGGGACGCGCTCGCGGACTTCCGCGACGACGACCAGAGCGTATGGTTCACCGGCCACAGCCTCGGCGGCGCACTCGCGATGCTCGCCGGCTGCCGCATGTACCTCGAGGAGCCGCGCCTGCAGGCCGACGGCATCTACACCTACGGCCAGCCCCGCACCTGCGACCGGCTCCTGGCCGCCTCCTGCAACAAGGGCTTCAAAGACCGACTGCACCGCTACGTCAACAACAACGACATCGTCCCGCAACTGCCGCCCGAGCCCGCCTACACCCACGTCGACACCCTGCACTACATCGACGCGAGCGGCCGCATCCGCTCCTCCATGCCGCTGACGAGCGCACTGGGCGACCGGGTCAAGGGCGCCACCGCCGACCTCCTCGCCCCCGCCGGCGACGCCCTGCGTGACCACCCCATCAAGAAGTACGTCGAAGCCATGGCGAACAACCTCGTGTGAAGCGTGGAGACACCGACGCTCGCCCCGCGGTCCGCACGGCCGGGCCGGTACGGCGCGCCGACCGATGGCAGCCGCGACGGTACGGTCGCCGGCATGGGCCAGGAGGCGGAGTGGGCTGCTGCAGTGCGGGAGTGGCGCTCCCTGCTGGGCCGGGAGCACGTGGCGACCGCGGCCGAGGAAGGGGACCGCATCGCACGGGGCACCTTCCCCGGCGGCGCGAGGCCCCGTTGCGTGCTGCTGCCCGGACACCGTGACGAGGTGGCCGCCTGCTTGCGGGTCGCCCACCGCCGGAAACTGTCGGTACATCCGGTCAGTACGGGGCGCAACTGGGGGTACGGGTCCACCGGCCCGCGGCCGGGCGAGGCAGCCCTGCTGTGCCTGTCCAGGCTCGACCGGGTGGTGGACTTGGACGAGGAGCTCGGGGTCGCGACCGTGCAACCAGGGGTGACCTTCGGGAGCCTGGCCCGGTACCTGGCCGGCGCCGGCTCGAGCCGCTGGCCACCCGCCACCGGGGCGGGGGCCGACACCTCGGTGGTGGGGAACATCCTCCAGCGGGGCCTGGGCACCGGCGCCTACCGGGACATGGCGGCGCAGGTTCGGGCGCTCGAACTGGTGCTCCCGGACGGGAGCCTGGTCGGCACGCGCGCGCCCGGTCCGGTCGGAGACGGTGCCGAGGAGGGGCCGGGGCCCTCGGTGAACGGTCTGTTCCTGCAAGGCGGTCCCGCCGTGGTCACGTCGGTGGCGATGGCCCTCCACCCTGTGCCGCAGTGGCACCAGCGCGTGCTGTTCGGGCTCCGTACGGGAAGCCTCGCCGCAGTGGTCGACGAGGCACGGGACCTGCTCCAGCGCATCCCGGCCGGTCTGACGCTCGACCTCCGCAACCGGCCCAGGATCGCGGCACAGGGCGTTGTCACATTGTCGGCGTCATGATCGTTTGATGGTGCTTCAGGGTGTCTCGAGGCCCTGAGGGGGCTGTGGTTCAGGCTGTGGCGGGCAGGCCGGTGCTGCCGGTGATGTGGTTCCAGATGGTGAAGCGGATGGTCATTTCGAGGCGGTGGCGGCTGGCGGTCATGATCAGATCGGCTGGATTGTCCTTGGTCTGCACGGCCTCGAAGATCGCTGCTGCCGCCACCTCACGGGCCTTCTCCTGGTCATAGAACACACCGAGCCGCTCACGGATGACCGTGCGGTGGTGCCGCAGCATGCGGGCGGAGTCATGACTGGGCTCCACGCCCTCGCCCAGCTCCAGCAGACCGCGCACATGCCCGACCACCAGCGGCGGCACCTCGGCCAGGTCCGGGAAGTAGCCGAGCTTCTGGTAGCTCTTCAACAACACTACCAGCGCCAGCAGATGCCCATCCGTACGCGACTTGCCCCGCGCCCACGCCACTTCGGCGGTGGCCGGAGTGAACGACTCGTGCAGCTCGCGGGAAGTGATCGTGCGCTTGAACCGCGGGTACGCGGTACGTTCCACCGAAGCCATGCACGGCATCCTCCCGAGCCCTCGCCAGTATGGAACTCACATGGTGCGGCCCGAGACGCGCAGTACCCTCACGACCTGGCGTTTTGCTGGGACGCTGAACGCGCGGCATCACCCGTACGGAGCACCCCTCAAGGCTCTATTGCCTGTTTCCGGCGTACTCCGGCTGCCCTCCACCTACGTCGAGATGGCCTCCCGCATCCTCGAACCTGCCCTCCTCGCCCTCGCCGTCCTCGCCATCCGCGGCCCATCAAACGCTGACCACCCACCCCAGCACGTTCAGAAAGCTGAACACCCCACCGCTACCCACAGAACTCTTCCTCCCCAAGGCCGAGGAACCCCCGTGTCAGGCGAAGGAAACCAGCCTTCGGGTTGGGCACGGGTGGAAAATTTAAGCAGGCCACGGGTGGAAACCGTTGCCGACGAACCTGTTAGAAGCATGAACCTGGTGAAGCTGTCGGTCCTTACGGCCGTAGGCCATCCACCTGTGGTGACGGGCCAGGCCGGCGCGGCGTTGCCGCGTCAAGGGAGATGCGTCCCGGGTCCTTTACCGCCACCATTCCGGGGCGGTTTTGTTCTTTTTGAAGGCCGTTGATCTACGTCCGGAGTCGAGCTACGTTCCTGGTCGCCCGGAACCGGTGGACGGGAATTCCCGCCGGACGCGATGGAACGGAATTCACGTGACGACGTATGCACCCACGCTCTTGACGGACGACGGCGAACCCTCGGAGGCCCTCGACATCCTGGCCGCGGCCGGGTGGGAGTCGCACAGCGACCCCGCGGCCAACGTCCTGGTGGTCGCGCCGAACGGTCGGGTCCGGCTGCTCTTCCAGCCGGAGTCGATCGAGTACGCGAACACGGACGTGTTGTGGCGGGTCGAGGCGGTCGGCTTCGACGTACCCGCCGGGGACGGGCCGCGGGCCATCCCGGCCGCGCCGACACGATGGACGGCCACGTTCACCGGGGAGGTGCCGGTCGCGCTGATCGGCGCCTTCCTGGACCGCGTGGTCGCGCCGGTGACCGTCGACCAGCCGGCCGACACCGCCCGGCCCGAGGCCACGGCGTTGGGGGCCTGATAACCCCCGGTACCAACCTGGGGTCGGCCCCGCGGCATTCGGGGCCGACCCCAGGCCGCCATCGTAGACCGCACCCCCTGGAGGAAGTCGTGCCCGTGGATTCGTGGACGTGGGATCCGATCGTGGTGTGCAGCTGCGGCACGGGGGTGCTCGACAACGCCGGGGCGCGCCAAGGCCACACCGACGCCTGGCACTCCGCCCGCTACCCGGCGGAGTTCCGGGTCCCCGCACCCGCCCCCGCACGCACGCACCCGTGACGGTCGGGACCCCGCCCCCGCACGTACACCCCGGGCCCGGCCGCGATCGGCCCGGGCCTCGTGGCGAACCCGGTCACCACGAGGACCCCACCCGGCCGACCGGGGGAGCCGCCCGTCGGCGCCCGTAAGCACCGGGGGCTCCTGCAGCGCCCGCCCCGCGCCCGTCGGCGGGACGTGGCCAGGTGGGGGCGAGTGGGGGCAACTACGAGGTACGGCGCGGCCGAAGAGCATCAATCGGACATCCGGAGCGGCCCCGATTCGCTGGACGGCCTGTACGGCCCCCGTTTCGCTCGGGGGCCGTACAGGCGGTCCAGCGGCTAGTTGTACTGCCCCGTGAGGTTGGGGACGCGGCTGGCGGGAGGTAGACCCTTCAAAGCGGTGTGCCGCCGGTGGTGGTTGTAGTGATGCAGCCATGCAGGGAATGCGTCACGTCGATCCTGCTCGTTGAGGTATGGCCTGGCGTAGGCCCATTCATCGAGGAGGGTGCGGTTGAAGCGTTCGACTTTGCCGTTGGTTTGGGGGCTCAGGTGCCCCGAGGTTTCCGGACAGGGACCCAATAGGATCCCTGTGTAAGGAAACGAGAGGCACGACGTGGCACCACCCAGCAAGTACTCGCCGGAGTTCAAGGAAGAAGCGGTCCAGATCGCGCTCCGGTCCAGCAAGACCATCTCGGAGACGGCCC
>NZ_JBFBBA010000090.1:0-9760 GCF_040682455.1 Streptomyces sp. NPDC051183 | reverse complement strand
TCGCAAACGGCTTCACTCGGCGGTGGGTTACCGGCCCCCTGGCGAAGTCCACGCCGAGTTCGAAGAATTGCGACTCGCTGCATGAATTGACCAGCAGATCCCTGTCCGGGAAACGCGAGGTCCCTCAGGCGGTAGGGGCGAGTGCGCTTGTGGGTGATCCCTGCTTTGGCCAGTGTGTCTGCCCAGGTGCGTGAGCGGTAGCACGAGCCGTTGTCCGTCAGGACGCGTTGGACGGTTAGCCCGGCTTGGCGGAAGAAGTGCTCTGCTCGGGTCCAGAACGCGGATGCGGTCTCCTTCTTCTCGTTGGCGAGAATCTCGCTGTAGGCGAGGCGGGAGTGATCATCGACGGCGTTGTGCAGGTAGCTGTATCCACCGCCGACGCGGTTCTTGCGGCCGGCTTGGCGGCCCAGGGCTTGGTGGCCGCCGCCGTCGGGGATGTTGCCGAGCTTCTTGATGTCGACGTGTATCAAGTCGCCTGGCGCAGCGTGCTCGTAGCGCCGGATGATGCGTCCTGTGGAACGGTCCAGGTGTGACAGGCGGGCGAGGCGATACCGGCTGAGCACTCGGTGCACCGTGGAGGGATTGAGGTCCAGGTGATAGGCGATGCGTGCTGGGCCCCAGCGTCGCAGGATGCGGATTTTGATGATGCGCCGCTCTGTGCGGGTCGGTGTCTGACGCGGGCTGCGGTGCGGGCGGCTGGAGCGGTCCGTCATCCCGGCGGGTCCCTGCTCGCGGTAGCGGTCGGCCCACCGTTTCGCTGTGGTGGGCGAGACCTGGAAGCGCTCTGCCGCACGGCGAAGCGGCCAATGATCTTCTACGACGCACCGGGCCAGGCGCAGGCGGCCGGTTTCGGTCAGGGGTGCGTTGCGGTGGGCCATGCAGGTCCTTCTGGTTCGGTGGACGGCAGCGGAACGGCCGGGCGCGCGAGTGATGTCTCGCGCACCCGGCCGTGGCGGGGAGGCCGTCGTGTGGTGGGGTGATGGCCGGAGTCGGGACGCCAGCCGGTCAGGGCCTGTTCAGTGAGTGGGCTGTGCCGCCTTCCAGGCACGGTAGTGCCGGTGGGGAGCGTCGGTGAAGGAAGGGTGGTGGGGGTGCCAGCCGAGGAGGCGGTGGGCCTTGGCGCTGGTGACGAGTTCGTCCTGGTCGGCGGCCATCTGCATCATGCCGCCGGCTTCGGCGCTGTCCTGGGTGATCTCGCCGGTGTAGCCGGCGGCCCGTACGGCGCTGTACTGCATGTCCAGGGCGGTCAGGCGCTGGTCATCGGCGATCACGAAGGTCTCGCCGTCGACGGCTGCGGGATTGTCGAGGATGCGGACGTAGGCGTCGGCGAGGTCGTCGACGTGGATCCAGCTCCAGCGCTTGGTGGTGTCGCCGTAGAAGACAGGCGTTCCTGCTTCGGCGGCGGCGAACCACTGGCCGGTCATGGAGGTCGTGGCCGGGCCTCCGTACATGAAGCCGGGGCGGACCACGGTGTGGGCGAGGCCGCTGGCGGCGAGTTCCTTCTCCAGGGAGAAGCGGAACCCGATGGGGCTGCCGGGGTTGCCGGGGGTGTTCTCGTCCATCAGGGGCAGTCCGGTGCGGCCGTAGGAGGAGATGCCGGTGGTGAACACCAGGTGGCGGCGGCGTCCGTCGCGTTCCTGGGCGGCGGCGAGTTCGGCGAACAGGCGCTGGTCGGCGCCGACCGGGTCGCTCATGTCCATCAGCAGGTGTACGACCGCGTCCGTGCCGTCGAGGTGGCCGCGCCAGGTGTCGGGCTGGGAGAAGTCCCCCTTCACGGCGGTGACTTCGTTGACCGCGAGGTCGCGCGCGGCCGGTGTGGTCGTGTCACGGGCCAGGCCCAGAACGGTGTGTCCGGCACGGGCCAGGGCGGCGGAGACTCGGCGGCCGGCGTAGCCGGTGGCGCCGATGACGAGGATCTGCATGGTGGTGCTCCGTTTTCGGTGTGGTGCGGGCAGTGCGTCAGGCGGCAGGGGTGCTGGTGAAGAAGCGGGCGAGTCGCTCGGCGGTCCAGCGGGGGTTGTCAGCGGCGAAGGTGTGGGCGGCGTCGGGGACGATGTCCTGACGCACGTCGCTCGCAGCCCGCCGGGCCCCGTCAAGGAGGATCTGCTGGGGTAGTCCGAACTCGCCGTTCAGGATCAGGACCGGCATGTCCAGGCGGGCGGCGTCCCGCGCGCTCCGCCCGTCTTCGAGCAGGGTGGCGTAGTGCTCGAACCCGCCGCGCATCGCGTCGGGGGCGGTGTAGGCGCGCAGCAGGTCGGCGCGGTCGGCGTCGGTGATTCCCCCGCGGCTCATCAGCGACCAGAAGCCCGACAGGTACGCCTCCTCCTTGCCCTCAGTGAGCATCGCCGCCAGGTCGCTCTGGGCGTGGAACCCGAAGTGCCATGAGCCGCCAGCAGCCGGGTTCATGTGCTCCTCCAGGCCGAAACCGGGCAGGAATGCCTCGCTGAGCACCAGCCGGGCCACGTCGTCCGGGTACGCCTGGGCCCAGGCGTGAGCGGTCATCGTGCCCACGTCCGTGCCGACCAGGTACGCCTGGTCGTGGCCGAGGTGGCGCAGGAGCTGGTGCAGGTCCTCGGCCTCGTCCCGCTTGGTCCAGTGCCCGTCCGGTACGGAGGAATCCCCGGAACCTCGCAGGTCGGGTGCGATGACCGTGAAGCCGTGCCCGGCCAGCAGTGGTATGACCGCCCGCCACTCGATCCAGCTGAACGGCCATCCGTGGAGCAGGACAACCGCAGGCCCGCTCCCGCCGATCACGTAGTGCAGCCGCACACCGTTGACCTCGGCATGGGCTGGTGCGAACCCTTCAGGTGCTGTCGTAGGAGACATCGTGCAACCGCCTTCTATTTGCTTGCTTAAGCAATTATCACTCCAGTTGCTTGCTTCGTCAAATAACCTGGACGGATGGACGCTCACCCCGCTGCGCTGACACCCGACGAACTGCTCCTCTGGCAGAGCCTGGGCCGCCTGGTCCACGCACTGCCCCGCGCGCTGGAGGAAGACATGGCCCGTGCAGGCGTCACCATGACCGAGTTCGCCGCCCTGCTGCTCCTCAGCGAAGCTCCGGACATGCGCATGCGCATGTCCGCCCTCGCCGACGCCTCCGGGCTCACCCCCTCCCGGATCACACGCGTCATCGACGGGCTGGCCAAGCACGGACTCGTTCGCAAGGAACGCCACGGCCAGGACGGCCGCGGAAACGAGGCGGTCCTCACCGACGCCGGACTGCACGCCATGCGGTCGGCCCAGCCCGCCCACCTCGCCAGCGCCCGTGCTCGCGTCCTCGACCACATCCCCCCGGACCTGATCGCACCACTTGCTCAGACCATCGCGACGCTCGCGGAAAGCCTGTCCCCCCAACACCGGCGCGCCTGACAGCACGGGCCGATCCGCACCGTCCCCCTCCGAGGCGAGGGCAATCAGCGCGGGTGCTTAAGCAGCCGTCACTAACCTGCATGGATAGAACAGCTAGGGCCTCTGGCAGGCACCGCGGACTCTCTGTTCAGCATGACGGGCGTCAATGTCAGGGAGAGCAGATGGCAGTTCCGGGTAGCCACGGCGAGGCTCGGCACCGTCGGGCCCCTGGTGGACGTAGGCGACTCGTCCGGCTGGGAGAAGGTGGCCCGCGCCGGGGACAGCCTGCTGTTCTACGAGGATGACGGAGACCCGCCCCAACGGGCCTACTCGGCCACGCTCGTCAACGGCCACTACACGAACGTCGGCCCCGTCGTGCCTGTACCAGCTGGCATCACACTCATTGAGGGCGGCGTGTAGCAGCCCACCGGACAGCTGCTGGCTGACCTGGCCGCCGTCGCGGACACCGCAGCCCTGCTGTACCTCCGCGAGCGGCTGTACGCGACGCAGCGACCTGCAGCCGGTGCGGCGGCGCCCCAGCCTCTTGGGACCGCGCAGAACGGGCACGTCGAGGCAGGCCGTACGGGGCGTCGGAGTGCGGCCCCCGTCGCGGCCCTGATGGCCGAGGCCGCACTCCGTACGTCGAAACTACCGGGTACCGGATCGAGCGCGAGAGCCGTTTTCGCTGGCCGGGCAGGTGACTGCGGAGCATCCGGATCGTTGTGCCGAGCGCTCATCGGGACGTTGGCCCCTTCCGCTCGGCGGCAGCCCCCGCCAGCCGCGCCTCCGTCGCCCGTGCCGCCCCTGAGCCCCCGAAGGCAGGACCATGACCCCGCCGTACGCCACTGAGAAGCAGCTGCTGGCCGCACTCGCCGCCCTGGGCATCGACGTTCCCGACGACTTGGGCTGGAGCAGCCACGACGCCGAGCTGCGCACCGCCGCTCTATGGGCCCTGCTCTGGCGCTCTGCGGGTGTCGGCTACGAGGAATCCATCGCCGGCCCCGGCCACGCCCGCGCCTACTACACCGGCCCCTGGGCGTGGCCCCTGGCCGAGGACCAGGCCCGCCGCGCCTGGTTCGAACTCGGCTTCGTCGACGACCGGCTGGGCTCCCTCACCATGACCGTGCCGCCCTGGTCGGTCGGACTTCCCCACGAGGATGCTCCCGACCCCACGGCAGCGACCAACGGATGGGCGTACGCCGCGAGCGCCGCCGTCAGCCTCGCACGGGCCCTTCTCGGTCCACTGCGGTGGATGTCGTCCGAGTGGGCCCCAGTCGCCATCTCTCAGGCTGGCTACGGGGTGCGCCGCCTCCAGGCCATCCTCGAGGAACTCGGCGACGCCACCGCACACCCCCGGTGCGAGCACTGCGGCGGCCTCCAACACATGGTTGCCGCTGTCCCCGAGTGCCGGGACTGCCTCGTCTCCGAGCCAGCCACCAAGACCGGGGCCGGCGAGTAGACGGCAGCCAGCGGGCGGGGCGCTCTCCGCCGGTTGCCTCCAGGCAACCGCAGTGGGCGTGTCCCGTACTTCCGGTTGCCCATAGGCAACCCGGGCCGACGAGCCCCTCTCCGGCAGCGCCCGGGGGGACAGCGGACTGGCGCCTCGTCGTCCCGCATCCACAGGCCAGGCCGCTTTTCATACAGTCATGAGCAACGACAACACCGCAGCGCGGGCCCTGCTGCGCGACAAGATCCTCGACGGCCTGCGACGCGCGGAGCGCACCCTGTTCACCCGTCCCGCGCCGAAATCCGCGCACGCTCGGATGAAATTCCTTCACACGCGCGAGGGCACTTCGAAGTCCCTGGCGGAGCGCCTGGGCGTCTCCCGTAAGACGGTGGACCGCTACCTCTCCGGAGCCACGAAGAAGCCGCAGAAGCGCCTCCAGGCCGCCCTGGAGCAGGAGACCGAGGCGGAGTGGCAACCGCAGGTCAGAGCGCAGGCAAGGCAGCGCGCGGCCACCTCGGCGGGGCTCGTCATCTCGATCACCGCATACTTCGGGTTCGGTTCGGAAGGCTCTGACGCGGGCCGGATGCGGGACATCCAGGCCGCCGTATCACCCTCCCACGCCGCCGCGATCCTCGCCGCCAGGGACACCGGCGCGACGGACAGCGAGCTGCATGACCGCGTCGCAGAGGCCATAGCGGACGCCTATTTTCGCGTCGAAGGCGGCGGACGCGCGGGCCTGAAGGTACGAATCGAGGCAGTCGAGCGGTTGGATATCGCGTTTTAGCTACGAGGAATTCACCCCTGCTATAAACCTGGAATGACAGCCCGCCGTCGTGTACTTGGGCGGCGGGCTCCCTTTTCGTTTCCGTGGTGAAAGCGAGAGCTGATGAGCACGACCGATGGCTGGCGGCGGCCGCGCCGCGTCCCCGACGCCCGCGCCCAAAGCCCACGCACGCCCATCGACCCGGCGAAGATCGGCCGCTCCTCGGTCCGGCGCCGCGCCCGGGGCATGACGCACCGCGAGGCGTTCCAGGCCCTCGCCGACGCCGAGCTGGAGGCGCACCTGGACCGCCGGCACGAAGAGGCCGCCGACCACAGCGACCGCCGCGCGGCCGAGCTCGCCGAGTGGCGGCGCATCGCAGAGTTCCTCGTGCGGGTCGGCGGCCCGTACGACCCGGACGAGGACGCCGTCGTCCAGGAGGAGCTCGCCGCCGAAGCCGCGGCCGCCGAAGCCCGGGAGGCCGAGCAGCGAGCGGCGGCCCGAGTCGCCGCCCGCGCCGACCAGCTCCAGGCACTCCGTGAGCGGGGCACCCTCGAGCAGACCGAACCCCGGGAAGGCGATGAGGCCGCCCGCGACGAGCTCACCCGCCGCGCCGGGTCGTACGTACAGCTGGACATCGATGCCTGGCTCGCCCGCGCACCCGCCGCGCACCGCGGCCACTACACCGACCCGGCCGCCCGCGAAGCCGCCGCCGGCCTGCTGCACCCGCCGGTCCTCGCCCACGCCGCGCTGCTCGCCGCCCTCACCCAGCTCGTCCCCGGCACCGACGTCGACCAGCTGCCGTTCGTGGCCCGGCTCGCTGCCGCCGATGCCGAGGCCGTCGGCGATCTCGCCGCGTTCCTCACCCGCGCGCTCACCGCGGGGAGCCCGGCATGAACCACGGCCAGGAGCAGGAGGTCGTCGCCGTCTGGGAAGAGCACAGCGCCATCGGCCACCACTACGAGGAACTGCGCGCCGACGGGACGGTCGACGCCTGGACGGAGCCGCCCTTCGGTGAGACCCGGTACCCCGGCGAGGACGACCCCAACCACAACCCGATCTGCTCCTGCCCCGGGCAGTGGCCGCTCGCCTTCTGCCTGGAGTGCGCCGGCTGCTCCAGCTGCGGGCAGTGCCCGTGCAGCCGCCCGTGCCTGTTGTGAGTCACCCGGAGCGACAACAACACCCCTCACAGCCCGCCTCACACCCGGCTGTGAGGTCAGGGCAAAATGCCCCCATATGTCCTGTTGGCCTATGTGGTAGCAGCCTGTTTTCCCAGTGGCCAGGATCGCGAAGGGTGTTGTGAGCCGGGTGGCCACAGAACATGTCACGCTCACCCAGCGTCACACCGGAGGTGTCACGCCCGCCTGTCACGCTCGCCGGGCAACGGGAAGGACCGCACCGCCGAATGTCCGAATTGAATCTTTTGGGATGGCGGCGCGGTGTCCTGTGCCACCGATCCTTGACCGATTGCCATCGAAGTTGAACCACTCCACGGTTCGTGCCATCGAACCTTGACCGCCCTGGTCAGGGCCTCACGGGGCGTTGTCAGCCTCCTGCTGGATGATCTGGCCATGCTGATTGCGACCAACGAGCGTGGCCACGTGGTGAAGCGCGCCACTAAGCCTGCCATCGGGACGATGCTGGCCAACCTGCGGCGGGGCAACGCCCACATGGTCGTGGAGCGGGCGGACGGGGAACGGCCCGGCGACTGGTACATCCAGGTCCTGCTGCGCGAGAACAACACCTACCAGCTCGAATACCGGAACGGCGTGGCCGAGCAGCACTTCCAGACCATGACCGTTTCGCAGGAGAAGGTCCTCGCGGCGCTGCTCGGCTGGGCTGTCTCGAAGCCGGGCTGGCAGGACGGCTTCATGTGGAACAACATCGGCGAGCAGTTCAGCTCCAGCGACCAGGAAACACCGGAGTCGGCCGACGGTACGAAGCAGGCTGCGAAGCCCTGAGCCGTCTGACCAGGGCGGTCAAGGTTCGATGGCACGAACCGTGGAGTGGTTCAACTTCGATGGCAATCGGTCAAGGATCGGTGGCACAGGACACGCGGGCCCGAACCCCCGCTCCAGGGCTCCTCCGGCGTGACACCCGGCAGCGTGACACCCCGGCCGGCACCCGCGCCCTCCATCACGCTCCGCTTCCATCGTGACCGGCACGGCCGCACGCCCGATCGCGGGGGAGCACTCTGGAAGGGTGCGCACGAAGGACGTACGGGTCGGCCAGATGTCCTGTCGCAGCGAAGGTTGACCATTCTCACTGAAGTTTGACAACGCAGGTCGGGCACTGGGGCTCTCTGCGGGGCCGTGCTGCGCTGGTGTGCCGCCTCATGGAGGATGGGACGCACCGTAGTCGGCTAGCTACAGAGGGAGTGTCTCGTGGTCAAGAAGAAGGAAGCGTCTGCGGAGGAAGCGTCAACGAGCGAGGGCGTTCGCTTGATCTCGGATCCGGGCGGCGAGGAGGCCGAAGCTCCTCCGAAGGCGGAGGAGGCCCTGAGCGCCGGGACGCTGACGATCCGGTACGTGAACGACACTCCGGAGATCACGGTCACCGGCGGTACAGGCATCCCCGGCGAGATCGTCGTTGTTGATGCGCAGGGGAACCCGGTGGCCCTCTACACGGGCAGTGCGCTGCCCGACGCCCCCCACGCAGAGAGCCGCTTCCAACCCCACGGCAGCTTCCTTCCCCACGGCAGCGCAGCCCGCATCCCCGGCGTTGTCGTCCCCGTCGTCGGCATTTAGTCAGATCGGGCATTGAAGCGGGATGTTGTCGGGGTGGTGTGGGAGTAGTGCGTGCTTGGCTGGCGCGGTTCGCTGTGGCCCGTCGTAGTACGGGTCCGGCGGCCGCGGCCGGCCCCGCGGCCGAGGCGACCGGGGGCGCGGTGTGCGACGGTGAGCCGGTGAACGGATTCCGGGTGCTGGAAGCGGCTCTGGCGCTGCCGGTGAGTGCGTGGCGCTATCACTGGGATCCGGATCATGTCCGGCACCTGGGCCCGATGGCGCAGGACTGGTGGGACGCCTTCGGGGTCGGCGAGAACGACAGGACGATCTGCTGCACCGACACCAACGGAGTGGCGATCGTATGCATTCAGGCTCTCCACCGGCTCCTGGCAGAAGCACGGCAAGAGACCGCAGAGCTGCGCCGGCGCCTCGAAAGGCTGGAGCAGCGCGTTGCCGCCGAGGACTCGGCTCGCGCGCACACCTGATCATGGATGCCGAGGGTCCTCCCGCTGCTCTCGGGCGGGACTCTCGGCGGGTGGTCAAACTTCAGTGTGGCTCTGTTCATGTCGCAGAGCAGCGTTTCGACAGCAGTTCGGGAGGCAGCGCCCGCGTCGGATGTTCACGAGAACGGACAGCACTGCGGTGGTGGCCGGCAGGACGCCGTCTGTGGGCGTCGTCTGAAAAGTGGACCGGGATCGACACATGAAAGTTGGCTCTGTCCCACATTCGGTGGTGACGGAACGTCATCGGAGAATGGGCTGGTCGACTGGGGCGGACGCCTATCCAAGCCGGCTGCGGATCATCCTGCGAATCCGAGACCCGGGGCCCTGCACGACGAGCCGAACTGGGTCTATCGCTGCGCGTGACGATCGTCGCAGTACGTCACCACCGGATGTGAGACAGAGCCTGAAAGTTGACCCCCTCCGGCGGTCTGGCTCGTTGGGCCAGGCCGGGAGGATGGGTGATCAGCGTGGACGACTGGGCCGTGATCCGGCGGTTGCACCGGGCCGAGAAGATGCCGGTCAGAGCGATCGCGCGGAAGCTGGGGATCTCCAGGAACACGGTGCGGCGGGTGGTGGCGAGCGACGCGCCGCCGAAGTACCAGCGGGCTCCGAAGGGTTCGATCGTGGACGCGGTCGAGCCGCAGATCCGCGAGCTGCTTGAGCAGTGGCCGGATATGCCGGCGACGGCAATCGCCGAGCGGATCGGCTGGAGCCGGAGCATGACCGTGCTCAAGACCCGTGTCCGCGAGCAGCCGCCCGCCCTCCGGGGGCGGGCTTCCGCGCTGGCAGCCCGACCGCCGAGCGCGGCGAAACACGGACCAGACAAGCGTCACTCATCCAGCCACGCTCGGTCGCTTGCTCGTTGCTGACCCACGCTCCTAGTGCCGCATCAGGCAACATTCGCCCTGCCGTGACGTGGGCGGGATCCGTCCCGCTGTTCGCGAGGTCGGTCGGGTGTAATCCCAGTGGCGCT
>NZ_JBFBBA010000089.1:0-10305 GCF_040682455.1 Streptomyces sp. NPDC051183 | reverse complement strand
TCGAGGGTCACGTAGCCCTTGGGTGCGTTGACGTCGAAGCAGTAGAGCTTCTGGCCGGTGCGGGACTTGACCGTGATGTCGGGGGTGCCTTCGCACGTGGTGAGGGTGATGTGGCCGTCACCGCGCTTGAGGATGATCTGCTGTTCGGCCTGGATCTTCGCGGCGTCGGGGTAGGCGAAGTCCTCGATGGCGGAGGGCATTTCACCGGCGGTGGTGGCGCCGGCGGTCTGCGGGCCGGCGTAGGCGACGCCGAGCGTGGTGACCGCGGTGAGCACCGTGGCGGTGCCGACGAGACCGGTGAACAGTGCCTTGCGGGCACGGGTTATCGCCATGGTTTTCCTTGGGTGGAAGAAGTGGGTGTCCGTCCCCTGCCCGGGAACGGATCGAAGATCATCAACCTTATGTGATCTTGATGTCTCGGGGAGACGGTAGCGACTGAATCGAGATCGATCAACCACCGTTGCATCACACTCAACCGAGGTTGATTTTTATGGGGCTCGCGCATACGGTCCCGGAAGCGGGAACCTCACCGATGGCAACAGGGGAGCCATCGGTGAGGTGACTTGCGCTCACGTCGCGGACAACACGTCCGGATAGGGGCCCAGGAACCGGAACGCGCCGGATGCGACGCGGTAGAGGTACGCGCCGCGTTCGCCGGTCAGGACGTGCGTGCTGGTGTCGAAGGCCAGCGGCTTGGCCAGGCCCTGATGCGTCGTACGGAAGATCCGGCGGGACAGGCCCGAGCGGCCGCGGCCCTCCCCGTCCAGGCCGGTCAGGGCCGTCGCCAGCAGCCCGACGGTGTCGTACGCCTCGGTCGCCCAGCGGGCGGGCGGTTCGCCGTACGCGGCGCGGTGGGCGGCGACGAACTCGGACGCGGCGGGCAGGGCCAGCGGATCCGTGAACACGGTGCTGAACAGCCAGCCCTCCGCCGCCGCCCCGGCGGCGCTGAGGAACGCGGGCTCCATCGCGTGCTGGATGGTCATGCGCGGACCCTGGAACCCCGCCTCGGTCAGCGCACGGGCCAGCCGGGCCGCGCGCTCCGGTGAGGTGCCGGCGAAGACGACGGCCTCGGCGCGTGCCTCGATCAGGGCGCGCACGGCGCCCGCGAAGTCCGAGCCGCCCGCCGGGATCCGGTGGATGCTCACCGTGCCCTGGGCCGGGGGCGTCTGCTGTATGACGCGGGTGAGCTGCCACGCGGGCTCACCCGCTTCGGTGTCCTCCACGACGGCCGTGCGGTGCGAGGGCTGGACCCGCGACAGATAGTGGAGCGGCGGCAGCGCGAGCCTGTCGCCGGCCGGGCAGGTCGCGCCCAGCGTCCGCCACTGGGTCTGCGCGGTGTTCGGGCCGCTCACCGACGCCAGCAGCAGCGTCAGGTCCGCGGTGAGACAGGCGGCGGCCACCTCGGGCAGGGCCGCGTCCCAGGTCGGCCCGGTGAGCGCGACGACCGAGGGGTCGGCGGCCAGCTCCTTGGCCGTCCGCGTCGCGCGCGCCGGGTCCGTCCCGCCGTCGTCGGCGACGCGCAGGGCCAGTCGGAACGGGGAGTCCGTCCGGGCGTTGTGCCGGGCCACGGCCAGTCGCATGCCCCGCTCGTGAGCCTGGCCGGTGGCCTTGCCCGGCCCCGTCAGATCGGCCTGGAGGGCAAGCGTGAGGGTGGGCAGGCCGTCGCCCGGCGGCGGAGTGCCGCCGCCGGACGGAGGCCTATTGAACCAGGCGATCGTCAGACCGCCGCCCACGGCCAGCGCTCCGCCCGCCGCGAGCAGCCTCCTGCGGCTGAAGCGGCCGGCGGCCTGCGCGGGCGCGTCGATCCGGGTGGGCTCGGGGGCGGGCAACTCCAGTGCCCGGGTGGAGCGTTCGGCGATGAGGCGCGGCAGCGGGGGCGGCAGCCAGTCCCGGACCTCGGCGGCGTACGGTTCGTCGCAGAGGAGGGCCCGCAACCGCTCCGGCGTCGGCCGGGCATCCGGGTCCTTCGCCAGGCAGGCGGTGACCACCTCCAGCAACTCCGGTGCCAGACCGTCGAGTTCCGGCTCGTCGTGCACCGTACGGAAGACCACCCCGGCCGCGTGGCCGCCGCCGAAGGGGCCGCGCCCGATCGCCGCGTACGCCAGCACGCAGCCGAGGGAGAAGACGTCACCCGCCGGTCCCGGCGGGGGTCCGCCCGCCCGGGCCTGCTCCGGCGGCAGGTACCCCGGAGTGCCGACCACCGCGTCCACGGCCGTCAGGGTGGTCGCCCCGGCCGCCCGCGCGATCCCGAAGTCGATCAGCCGCGGCCCGTCGGGCGCCAGCAGGATGTTGCCCGGCTTCACGTCGCGGTGGACCAGGCCGGTGGCGTGCACCTGCGCCAGCGCCTCGGCGAGCCGTGCACCCAGCACCCGTACCGTACGGGCGGGCAGCGGACCGTAGCCCTCCACCGCCTCGGACAGTGAGGGCCCGGGGATGAAGGGGGTGGCCAGCCAGGGTTCGCGCGCCTCCGGGTCGGCGGCGACCACCGGGACCACCCAGCGGCCGGACAGCCGTTCCGCGGCCTCCGCCTCGCGGCGGAAACGCGCCCGGAAGGCGGGGTCCGCCGCGTGGTCGGCGCGGATCACCTTGACCGCGACCAGGGTGCCCGCCGGGGAACGGCCGAGGTACACCGTGCCCATGCCGCCCGAACCCAGCCGACCGAGCAGCCGGTGACCGCCGATCGCGGCCGGATCGGCGGGGATCAGGGGACGCATGCGCCCGCTATCCCGCCGCCGTCGGCTGGGCGATCGGGCCCGCGTAGCGGATCCGGCCGCCCTCCACCCGGTGCAGGAAGTACAGGTTGCCCTTGACCTGCCGCATGTCGTCGAAGGTGTACTCCCTCGTCAGGCCGCGGTACGTGCCCTTGGCGAGGGCGGTCAGCAGGTCGGCGCGGGCCGGACGGGCGCCGCCGCCCGCGGCCGTCGCCAGCCGGTCGATGACCAGGCCGGTCGCGTCGTAGGCCTCGGCCGTCCAGATCTCCGGGGCCGTGCGGTACGCCGCCCGGTGCGCGCGCGCCAGGTCCGCGATCTCGGGGGCCTCGGGGCCGGTGTACGGGGTGAGGAACTGCCAGCCCTCGGCAGCCGGACCGGCCGCGGTGAGGAACTCCGCCCCGGCGGTGGAGTAGTCGGCGGCCCGCGGCCCCTTGAATCCGGCGCCCGCGAGCGCCACGGCGACCTTGGCCGCGCCGGTCGGCGTACCGGCGTAGAACATGCCGTCGATGCCGTGGGCGAGCATGTCGGTGACCACGGGGGAGAGGTCCCGGGTGCCGCGCGGGACGACCCGCCCGTAGGAGGTGGCGTCGGGCGCGAAGATGCTCAGCGTACGGTCCGCGAGCAGCACCGCCTGCCAGGTGTCGTTGTCGCCGTCGCGGTCGCACAGCACGCCCAGGCGGCGCACGCCCTGGTTCCGGGCCAGTTGCATGTTGACGGCGGCGACCTGGGCCGTGAAGAGGGGGCAGCTCTGGAAGAAGCTGCGCCGGTCGGTGGTGCTGAAGGTGGTCGCCAGGGCCGACACGGTGATCAGCGGGACGGCGGCCTCTCCGTACAGTTCGAGACACGGGATCACCGACGCGTTGACGGTGGGCCCGATCACGGCGAGCACGTCGCGGTCGGCGATGAGTCCGGTGGCGGCGGCCGCGGAGCGGTCGGCCTGCCCGGCGTCGTCGGCGGTGACCACGCTGAGCGTGAAGGGCTTGTCCTTGCGGGAGTTGAAGGCGTCGACGGCCAGCCGCACTCCGCGCTCCTGGGCCAGCCCGGCGGACTTCTGCGGGCCGGACAGGTCCGCGTGTACGCCGATCACCCACTTCCGGGGGGCCGCCCCGGCAGGGGGCTTCGCCTTGTCGCCGTCGCGCAGCGCCAGCCACGCCGCGAGGCCGCCGCCGGTCGCCAGTACGGCCCCGCCGGAGGCGAGGGCCAGGAACCGGCGCCGGGAGGGCTCCTGCCCGCCGCTGCCGGCGGCGGGGGAGGCGGCGGGGTCGGCGACGGTCTCGTCGATGCCGGGCAGGGCGAGCAGGGCCGCGGCCCGCTCGGCGATGGTGGCCACGACGGGGTCGGGCAGCCAGGCGGTGCCCGCGTCCGGCGTGTCCTCGCTCAGCGCCCCGTCCATCTCCTGCGCGGTGGGGCGTGCGTCCGGCTCCTTGGCGAGGCAGGTGCGCAACAGCGCGGTGAGCTCGGGATCCGCCAGGACCTCGGGGCCGAGGTCGGGTTCGTCGTGGACGGTGCGGTAGAGCACGGCGTCGACGGCGCCGCTGCCGAAGGGCAGTCGGCCGGTGGCGGCGTACGCGAGCAGGCAGCCGAGGGAGAAGACGTCGCCGGCCGGTTCGGCGCCGAGCCCGCCGGCCTGCTCGGGCGGGAGGAATCCGGGGGTCCCGACGATGACGTCGGTGGAGGTCAGAGCCGGGTGATCGCCGCCCCGGGCGATCCCGAAGTCGATGAGCCGGGGCCGGTCCATGCCCAGCAGTACGTTGCCGGGCTTGACGTCCCGGTGCACCAGGCCCTGCTCGTGCATCACCCGCAGAGCCTTGGCCAATGCCTTGCCGAGGACGCGCACGGCTCGCAGCGGCAGCGGCCCGTGGGCGGCGACGGCCTCGGCGAGGGAGGGTCCGGGGACGAAGGCGCTGGCCAGCCACGGTTCCGCGGCATCGGGGTCGGCGCCCGTGACCCGTACGGCCCAGGGGCTGTCCACCCGGGCGGCGATGTCGGCCTCGCGGCGGAAACGCGCCCGGAAGTCCGCCTCGTCGGCGAACTCGGCGCGGATGACCTTGACCGCGGCGAGCTCACCGTCATCGGTGCGCCCGAGGTAGACGACGCCCATGCCGCCCGCCCCGAGCCTGCCGAGGAGGCGGTACCCGGCGATCCGCGAGGGGTCCGAAGGGTGCAGTGTCTCCATCAGCCGGCCGCCTTTCCGAACTCCTGCTTGGCGTTCAGCATCATGCGGCTGGTGCCCTGGACGACGAGCGAGTTGATGGTCTCGGTGGTGAAGCCCGCCGCGCCCTTTCCGGTGACGGCCACCGTGACCGGCCCGAACTGCGCCTGGTTCCAGATGTAGTGGTAGGGCCCGCCGCCCTCCTCACCGACGTACTTGCCGACCTCGTTGAAGGAGTCCTCGGTCCAGCCGTTCATCTGCTCGCCCAGGTAGAGGGCGCCGCCCCACAGGCCCTTGACCTCTTCGTTCGCGCGCAGCCGCTGGTCGGGGCAGCGCAGGACCTCTTCCATGGCGCGGGCGGTCTCCCAGCCGGACTCCTCGCGGTTGCGGTGCACGGTCACCGTCACGTCGAGCTTCAGCCGGCCCTGGCCCTCCTTGGGTGCGATCTGGAAGTGACGGGTGCTGGTGGCGAGGACGTCGGCGGGCAGGCCGGAGGTCTGCCAGGCGCAGTCCTGGCCGAGCACGGGCCAGAGGCGCGAATCGCTCTCGAAGGGCACTCTGCGCGTGACATCGGGACCGAAGACGTCCTGGTCGGCGATGATCCGGCCGAGCGAGGCGCGGGCCTCGGCGGCGTTCTTCGGCTGCTTGGCCTCGTCGAGCGCGGGCACGAGCGGCGCGGTGGCGCCGGCGGTCGCGCTGGGCGAGGCACTCGGACGACCGGAGCCGGAGCCGGAGCCGGAGGCCGAGGTGGCGGGCGAGGCCTGGGTCGGGCTCGGCCGGCCCTCCGCCTCTCCGCCGTCGGAGCAGGCCGCGAGCACGGACAAGCCCGCCAGTACGCAGCCGCAGGTACGCAGGGCAAAGCCCCGTCCATGTGTCACATGTCCCCCCACGGCACGGATCGTACCCCTCCGCGGGGTTCTTCAACTGGCATATGGTCCAACGAAGTTGGCGCCGGTCATCGCCGCTCCGTCACGCCTTGGCGAAGGCCCCGCGCAGCGCCTGCCGGACCGACCAGACGACCGACACCAGCGGGACCGCCACCACCGCGCCCACCACCCCCGCGGCGACGGCTCCCGCGATCACCGACAGCGCCACGACCACCGGGTGCAGGCGTACGGCCCAGCTCATCACGAACGGATGCAGCAGATGGCCCTCGATCTGTCCGATGACCACGATCAGCGCGACCACCAGGGCCGCGACGAGCGGGCCCTTGGTGGCGAGGGCGACCACGGCCGCCACGCCCAGGGCGACCGGGGATCCGATGAGCGGGATGAACGCGGCGAAGAACTCCAGCAGCGCCAGCGGCACGGCCAGCGGCACGCCGAGGGCGAAGAGGGCGATCCCCACCAGGACGGCGTTGGTGGCGGCCACCAGCACGATGCCGTGGGTGTATCCGGTGAACGTCCGCCACGCCGCCCGCCCGGCGACGCGTACGGGCTCCTGCGCGCCGAGCGGCAGCTGTGCGCAGAACCAGCCCCACTGCCGGTCCCCGGAGTGGGTGAAGAAGGCGGCGCAGAACAGGCCCAGTGCGGCGACGGTGACAACCTGCACCACCCGGCCGGCTCCGCTGACGGCCGTACTGAGCAGCATCGCCCGGTGGCTCGACAGGTACGACCCGATCTTGGCCTGCACGTCGCTGAGCAGACGGGGGTCCAGCCGCAGCGGCGGCCGCTCCAGCCACAGCTGGATGCGGTCGAGGCCGTCCCTGAACTCCCGGACGAGCGTGTCCCATTCGCCGGCCACCGCCTCGCCGACGAGCGCCAGTACGCCCAGGACCAGGAGGATGCTGCCGATCAGGGCGCACGCAACGGCGAGCGGCCGGGGGAGCGGCCGGGCCAGCAGGTTCGCCACCGGCCGGAGCATCGCGGCCACGACGAGGCCCAGGAAGACGGCGATCGCGATCTCGTGGAACCGGCCCAGTGCGGCGAAGACGGCGTACCCGGCGGCTCCCACCACCAGCAGCCGCCAGGCGTACGCGGCGACCGTCCACAGGATCGGCGACACGTGCGGTGGGACGCCCCGGTCCCGCCCCGCGGACGGGGCGTACGGCCTGGCGCGGGCCCGCCGCGCCGCCGTACGGATACGGGCGCGCCCCTCCGCCCCGGGCCGGCCGGTGGACCCGCGTGCGGACTGCGCGGGGGAGCGCGCGGAGCGCCTGGTCATGGACGGCCTCCCGGATGTGGTGCCTACGAGGTACCACGCGCTCCCGCCCGCCTCACGCGCCCGGCGGCACATTAGCCCGAAGGCGCGGGCCGGTACTTCGCGGCGGCTCCGTCCCTCGGCTGGGCAAAGAGATCGCAAATGATCGAACCCCCGTGCAGGCCGACCGGGTACGACCAGTCGGTATGGAAGACGCGGAGCTGATGTTCGAAGGTGTCGCCCGGCAGGCCGAGCTCGTGCGCACGGGAAAGGTGTCCGCCCGCCGGCTGACCGAGGCCTCGCTGCGGCGCATCGCCCTGCTCGATCCGAGCCTGAACGCCTTCCGCGTGGTGCTCGCGGAACGGGCCCTGGCCGAGGCCGACGCCCGCGACGCCGCACGCGCGTCCGGTGCGGACGGCCCCCTGCTCGGCGTGCCGATCGCGGTCAAGGACGAGCTCGACGTCGCGGGCGAGGTCACGACGTTCGGCGGCGCGGCCAACCGGACGCCGGTCGCGCAGGACGCCGAGGCGGTCCGGCGCCTGCGGGCGGCCGGCGCGGTGATCATCGGGAAGACGACGATGCCGGAGTTCGGCCAGTGGCCGTTCACCGAGTCCGCCGCTCACGGATACACCCGCAACCCCTGGGACACCACGCGCACGACCGGAGGGTCGAGCGGGGGCAGCGCCGCCGCGGTGGCGGCAGGCCTGGTGGGAGCCGCGCTCGGCGGCGACGGCGGCGGTTCCATCCGCATCCCGGCGGCCTGCTGCGGCCTGTTCGGGCTCAAACCCCAGCGCGGCCGCGTCTCCACCGCCCCGCACCCGCACCTGTGGTACGCCCTGGGCACGGTGGGACCGCTCACCCGCACCGTGCTGGACAGCGCCCTCCTCTACGACGTCCTCAGCGGCCCGGCCGACGGGGACCGCTGGTCCGCCCGCCCCGCCGGGACGAGCCTCGTCCGGGCCGTCGCCACGACGCCGGGCCGGCTGCGGATCGGCTGCTCGGCCAAGCCCGCGGTGCGCGGCGTACGTCCGCACCCGGAACACGTACGGGCCATGCGCGAGACCGCCCGGGTGCTGCGCGAACTGGGCCACGACGTACGGGAGGTCGACCCCCGGTACCCGGACACCACGGCCGCGTTCCTGCCGCAGTTCTGCGGCGGCGTACGTTCCGAGGCCGCCGCCATGGAGCGGCCGGAGCTGCTGGAGCGGCGCACGCGCCAGACGCTGCGGGTGGCGCGACTGGCGCCCGAGGCGGCGGTGGAATGGGCGGTCCGCGCGGGCGAGCGGCTGGCGGTGCGCGCCAACCGGGTGTTCACCGGCCCCGAATCCGGCCCCGAATCCGGCCCCGAAACCGGCCCCGATTCCGGCCACGGCTCGGGCTCGGGACTGGACCTGCTGCTGACCCCGACGATCGCTGAGCGCCCGCGCGCAGTCGGCGTGCTGGACGGTGCGGGCATGATCACCGCGATGCTGCGCTCGTTCCCGATGATCGCCTATACGGCCCTGTGGAACGTCACCGGCAACCCGGCCGCTTCCGTCCCGGCCGGCCGCGGGAGCGACGGACTGCCGCTCGCCGTGCAGCTCGTGGGAAGGCAGCACGACGAGGCGACCGTTCTGCAGGTGGCCGCCCAGCTCGAAGCCGCCCGCCCGTGGGCCGACGGCCGGCCCCCGACCTCCTGACGCTGCGGTCGGATCGGGACGCCCGGATCGGGATGCCCGGATCAGGACGTGCGGATCAGGACGTGCGGATCAGGACGCGCGCCGCCTCAAGTGCGTGGTGAGGTGGTGCTGGAGGGGCTGCCCCACCGCCGCCATGTCGTGGACGACGGTCAGTTCCCCGGGGCCCAGGGTGTAGCGGCGCCGGGTGCCGGTGACCTCCTTGGCCAGCGGGGTCAGGGCCACGTCCTTGGTCTCGATCTCGATCTCCCCGTCGGACACCTGCCCGACGTACGTCTCGACGATGCCGGTGGGGTGGGCGAGTACGACCTCCAGTGACGCGTCGGGCGTCACCCGCCACCATCCCGCCTCACGCCCGGCCGGGCGCACCGGGGCCCCGGCCTCGTCGATCAGCCACGCGCGTGCCTCGTACCGGAGGAAGGGGCGGCCGTCGTGGCTGAAAGTGATCTCCTGCTCGTACCGGAAGTCCCGCTCCAGGGTCGGGTACTGACCCTGTCCCCGGCCGTGCCAGCGCCCCAGCAGCGGCAGTACCGGCCGCAGCAGGGGGTGCGGCTCGGGACCCTCGCCGAGGGTGTGGCTGTCGGGGTACGGATTCTCCTGCGCCGGCTCGAACATCTTCACCCTGTCTGTCTGCGTATCCCCTTGCGACGCGCAGCCTAGCCCCTGCACCCCGGCTGCCATCACGTGCTCAACCACAGTTGAACACTTATCAGCCACGCTTGATTTAAACGGGAGTTGGTGCGTACGGTCCTGAGGCCGGGCGACAGCCGTGCCCGGGCGACACCAACAAGGGGGATCGCCGCATGAGACGGCGCACAATCTTCACCGGGGCGCAGAGCCCCGGCTCCGACCGCCCCGGGCGACGGGGCATATCCGGTCGATACGTCGTCAGCGGACTGGTTCTGCCCGCGGCGCTCGTGGCGGGCCTGCTGGGCGCGATGCCCGCCGCGGCCGTGGAGCCGACCGACGCGGACGTCCTGGGATCCGAGCGGTCCCAGGTCGTCGACTACTGGGTGGCCGGCGGAGCCGGCATCAAGGAGGCGGCCGAGCAGGCGCTCCTCGGGTCGGACGAGGACATCAGGAAGTTCCTCGACGCCAAGAACGGCATCAAGTACGAGGACGACTACGTCCAGGCGAGCCGGGTCTTCAACATCGGCGGACCGGCGGTCCGGGCGGCGGCCAAGAAGGCGCTGACCGGTACGCAGGAGGACTTGAACGTCTTCCTGGAGAAGGGCTTCAAGGCCCCGCTGAACGAGGACCGCCAGGTCGAGGTCTCGCGGATCATCAACCTGGGCGGTAACGGGGTCAAGGACGCGGGCAAGGCTGCGCTCAGGGGCACCCCCGAGGACATCGAGAAGTTCCTGAACGAGGGCCAGTACGCGGCCCGCGAGATGGACAACGAGGTCGCCGTCTCGAAGCTGGCGGCGTCGGGTGGTCCGAACGTGCAGGCCGCTGCGAAGATCGCTCTGCGCGGCACTCCGGACGACATGCGCGAGTTCCTGGAGATCGGGCAGTTCACGGCCCGCAACCGGGACCAGGAGTACGCCACCGTCGCGCAGTTGACGGAGGACGCGAAGCAGGCCGGCATCCAGGCCGAGGACGCGACCAAGGCGGCCGAGGAGGCCTC
>NZ_JBFBBA010000088.1:0-10703 GCF_040682455.1 Streptomyces sp. NPDC051183 | reverse complement strand
CTGAGGATCCTCACCGACCGCCGCTCCGACCTGACCGCCGACCGCACACGCCGGATCAACCGACTTCGCGGCCAACTCACGGGCATCTTCCCAGCTTCGGCGGGGTCGACTCCCATGCCGATACCATCCATGTCGCGGTCATCGGCGACAACGGCGGCCACCTCGCAGACGCCAAGTTCGCCACCACCACGGCCGGATACGCCGCGGCCCTGGCCTTCCTGGACGCCCACGGCCATGTGATCGCCATCGGCGTGGAGGGCACCGCCTCCTACGGCGCTGGCTTCACCCGTGCCGCCCGCTCGCACGGACACCGCGTCGTCGAGGTGAACCGGCCTGACCGGGCCGAACGCCGCCGCATCGGCAAGTCGGACCCCATTGACGCCTACGCCGCCGCCCGCGCGGCCTTCTCCGGACGGGCCTCCAGCTCGCCCAAGGACGACACCGTCGCCGGCATACGGGCCCTGCACAACACCGCCCGCTCCGCGGTCAAGGCCCGCACCGCCGCCTTGAACCAGATCACCCACATCCTCTTCGCCGCACCCGAGAGCATCCGCGCCAAGTACGGACGGCTCACGGGAACAGACCGCACCGACGCTCTGGCCCGGCTGCGACCGGCCGGGGACGCCGTGCACGTCGCGGTCCTCACCGCCCTCAAAAACCTCGCCCGACGCGTCAAAGAGCTGACCGCCGAGCACACGGCTCTGACCAAAGCCCTGGACAGCGAGGCCACCGCCCACAACCCCGGCTTGCGGGCCGCCTACGGAGTCGGCCCCGACACCGCCGCCCAGCTGCTGATCACCGCCGGAGGCAACCCCGAGCGCATGCGGACCGAGGCTTCCTTCGCGGCCCTCTGCGGCGCCGCACCCGTCCCCGCCTCCAGCGGCAGAACCAACCGCCACCGTCTCTCACGAGGCGGGGACCGGGCAGCCAACGCCGCCCTCTACCGCATCGCCCTGGTCCGCATGTCCAGCGACCCCCGCACCCGCGAATACGTCGCCAGGCAGACCGCCGCCGGCCGGACGAAGAAGGAGATCATCCGGCTGCTGAAACGGGCCATCTCCCGGGAGATCTTCCGCTGCCTGACCACCGTGGTCACCGTCCCCGTCACCGCCGATCTGCGACCCCTGCGACGGGCCAAGAACATCACCCTCACGGCCGCCGCCCAGCACTTCGGAGTCTGGCCCACCGCCATCTCCAGGCTCGAAAGAGGACTCAGCAGGGACGACGACCTCAGTCACGCCTACCGCGAGTGGCTCCAAGCCGCTTGACAGCAATAGGAGCATCAGCCCGGCGTCCGGGACCGGTTCGCAGGTGCCGGGCCCGGCGCCGACCGGCAAGGTCACCGTGTCGCGGGCTTCGACACTTCCGCCCGCAGCGGATCGAGCAGGCCGTTCACCTCCTCGATGCCCTCCGGGGAGCCGAGGTCCGCGATGCCCCGTCCCGGCAGCACCTCCAGGGCGTTGCAGTGGCAGTCGTCGAAGCGGTCGTGGAAGAGCACCATGGCGTGCAGGGGCCGGTTGCGGCGGGAAAGCCAGACCAGCCCCATGGCATCGGGGGCCTGCGCCCGGATCTCGCTCGCCCACCGCCGCGCCATCGGATAACTCCGCTCGTCGTCCAGGAGGTTGGCGGTCTGATGGACGGCGGCCAGGTCCTTCTCCCCGATCAACGAGACCAAGGTCAGCTCGCGCGTGGTGCGCAGCACGCTCAGCGTCCGCTCGTGGACGGCGGCGTACGGGACCTGCCTGCGGTCGCCCGTCCAGGGCACCGAGCGCAGCACGCTCTCCGCGACCGCGGTCAGGGCGCTGTTGGCCACGTACAGGCTCCGGTACGGGTCCAGCACCGTGCCCTCGAAGCGGCCGCCGTGGAAGTGGAGGTCCGCGAGCGTCGGGTTGAACTGGGCCGGCCCGTACCTGGACTTGTGCACCCGCCACAGCTCCGTGCCGGCCGGGATCACCTCACGGTTGGGGTCCAGTTCGTTCTTGATCATGGGGAAGAACCTGATCCCGGGCAGGAGGTTGCTCATCACTCTCCCTCCACGAGTGCGGCGGCCGCACCGACGAGTTCGTGGTCGGGCAGCCGGCCCAGGAACGATGCGGGGATCCCGCCCAGCCAGGTGTTTCCGCCGAGCCACCAGGATGCGGCGCCCCGGGGATCGATGTCCGCCAGGAGCAGCCGGTTGACTTCGAGGACGACCTCGTGCGGGGCGCCGCCGCCCGTGGGGAACTGGAACCCCGGGTAGCGGTCGCCGTTCGGCGGGTCCGGCAGCCGGATCAGTTCGGGCGGTGGCGCCCCACCGCAGCGGGCGGTCGCCTCGGCCGCCGAGAGCGCCGGCTCCCGCAGCAGCGGGTCGGGCGCGCGGTCGGCGCCGGCCCCCACGGCGGGAGCGGGCCCGGCGGGCCCGGCGGGCGCCGGATCCGGGGCGGCCATCAGGTCGATCAGTGCCAGCGCCTCCGTCACGGTCGCCGGCCCGGGGGGCGCGGCCACCAGCCGTACGCCGTCCAGTGCGGCGCGCACCGGATGCTCGAACGGCAGCGGCCGCAGCGCCAGCCGGACGCCCTGGAGCGCTCTGCGCACCGCCATGGTGTCGTCCGGCGGTGCCTGGGCGAGCGCGGTCAGCCGGGTGAGCAGCAGCGCGTGCTGCTCATCGTCGAGCGCCGCGCGGATGGACTCCCGGTGCTCGCCGATCAGGGCGAGCAGCGGCTCCGCGGACGGTCCGCGGCCCTCCTCGTTCATGCTGTCCCTTCTGCTGTCTTCGTCGCGCCCGGACCCGGATGCCCCTGATGGATGAAGGCGGCCCAGAGCGCGGTCCGTTCCAGTCCCGGCCGTCCCATCTCCCGGAGCAGGTCGCCCTGGAGGGAGCCGGGGTTCTCGCGGCCGGGGTCGAGCATCCACAGCTGCGCGGCCCGCAGCGCGTCCACGGGGCTGAACCCGTCGACGACCAGATGGTGGTGGAACACCGCCATCAGCAGCGCCGAGGCACTGTCCTGGGCGAGCCACCGCGATCCCACGACGTCCCGCGCTCCGGCGGCGGCGAACGCCGTGGTCAAGGTCAGCGCCTCGTCGTGGTCACCCCTGCTCAGATCCGTCTGGCAAGCACTCAGGACGACCAACGGCCCTTCGGCACCTTCCTGTTGTCCCTTCCGGTCGAGCAGCCGGGTCACGGTCAACGGCGCCGGTGTGCACTTCTCGTCGGCCGCGAGGTCCAGGGCCGAGACCGTGGGGCGGGTGCCCGCCGACCCGTGCGAGACCACGTGCAGCAGGGAGACGCCGTCGGCGAGGAACCCCAGAACCGCTTCGGGCGTGCCGGGCGGCAACTCCTCACCGTAGAGCGCGCCGCACAGCTGGGCGTGCGGATAGAAGGCGTCCCGCAGGGCGGTGACCTCCGTGTCGGAGAACCCCAGGCTCATCGTCGGGTCGGCCACCAGTACGGGGGCGGCCACCGGGTCCCGCGGCGCCCGTCCTGCCGTCCGCAGGAACTGGCCGCCGGATGCCGCGTAGCTGATGACCGCCACCTGGCAGAGCCGCTCGTGGGCCGCCTCGGCCGGGAGCCGCGCGGCGTGCCACGGCACGATCCCCAGGCGCCCGCAGGGCACCAGTACGACGCGCAGCGGCCGGTCCCCGTACTCCCGCCCCGGCCCTTCGCCGGCCGCCGCCAGGCGCTCCTCGATGCCGGTGAGGACCGGGCCGAGCGCCTGGAACGCCCAGTCGCACAATTCCTCCAGGGCCTCTTCCCACGCCCGGGCGACGGCGGCGTCGCCGTGGTCGCGGTCCCGTGCCGCCGCTGCCTCCACGTACCGTGCCAGTGGGCCGTCCTCGTCGTCGCAGAGCTGGGGCAGGGCGCCCGCCCCCATCCCCAGCTGCGGCCCCACCGCGATCACCAGGCCCGGGCCCGCGTCGTCCCCGGCCACCAGGTAGAGGAGTACGTCCGCACCCGCGTCGCCGAGCCCGTCCGCGAGCTCGCTCGGCGTGGGCGTGCCCAGCAGGCCACCGTCCCGGCGGTAGCCGAGGGCGTCGAGGGCCTGGCGGCGCAGGGTGCTCGGCAGCAGACCGGGAACCTCGCCCGCACCGTCCGGCCCGCGGCCGTCGCCCTCGGTGCCGCCGGCACCCCGCGCGGCGCCGGCGGCCTTCCGCCAGGCCTCGGCGAGATCCTGGTGCCCGGCCGCGTCCAGGAGTTCGGGCACGGCCGAGGAGGTGGAGGCCGCCTGCAGGACCAGGGCCCGGCCCAGCTCCAGCGCGGCCACGGCCTCGTGCAGCTTCCCGTACGAGGCGGCGATCCGGGCCGCCCGTACGCCGCGGCTGGCTCCGGTGCGGGCGGCCAGCAGGCCGTGCTCGGCGCCCGCCTGGAGGAGGACGTCGGCGGCGAGGGCCGTCAGCGCCTCCTCGGCGGCTTCGAGCGCGCCGCTGTCCGCCGGGTCGGAGGTGTCCTTCCCGAGCCGGCCGCGCAGTTCGTAGGCCTCGGCCAGGTGCCACAGCGCGTCGGCCGCGATCCGCGGCGCCCTGCCCTCCCGTACGCCGTCCCGGAGGCGTTCGAGTTCGCCGATCAGGACGTCGAGCACGGCCGGGTCGCGGTCGAGGCCGACGCGCACGACCAGGGAGAGCGTGGAGGCGTGGAGCTCCTCCATCGAGGCGTCCGGGGGCGGCGGCACGTGGTCGCCGACCGAGCTCATCGGCTCCCCGGCGAGGGCGGCGCGGATGATCGCGAAGTCCCCCATTCCGGGGAGGGACAGCTCGTCGGCGAACGGCAGCCCGCTCTCCTTGGCGCGGTTCATCGTCTGCTCCATGAGGGCCATGGTCCGCAGCAGCGTCTCCCGGTCCCGGGTCGTGATCCCGAGCGCGCCGTACGCCGCGCCGAGCGCACCGTCGACCGCGAACCGGAGCGGATCGCTCTCGGGGACGGTCGCCGCCAGGGCCTCCGCCTCCTCCACGAGCGCGCGGATCGCCGGTACGTCCTGCGCCTCCCGCGCCTCCATCGCCCGGGAACCGATGTCCATCGCACGGCCCAGGGCGGCGGGGTCGCCCAGGGACTTGGGCAGCGAGCCGGAGATCGCCTCCAGGTGGGCGATGATCGAGCCCATGTGGGCGCGGCCGGCCGACATGTCCTGTCGGGTGCCGCCCACGGCCGGGCTGATGCCGAGCAGGAGCGCCCGCATGCCCTCCAGCGCGGAGGTCTGCCCCGGATCCGGCAGCGGCAGGTCCTGTGCGGAACGCAACTTGCGCAGCAGGCCGTTGAGCGCCTCGGGATCACCACTGCGCAGGACGGGGTCCAGCCCCTGGGTGGCCGCGTTGACGGCGTCCATGGCCCGGACCATGTTCCGAAACCCATCGGCAGTGAGCCCCGGCCCGGGCTCCGACCCGGGTTCAGGGTCGGGCTCCGGCCCGGGCCCGGGCCTGGGCTCCGACTGCGTCTTGGTCTCCGGCTTCGGGTCGGGCCCGGACTCGGGCCCGGGCCCGGGTTCAGGGTGGTCGGGCTCCGACCCCTGCCCCTGCCCCGGCTTGGGCTCCGGCCCGGGCTTCGAGTCGGGCTCTGGCCCGGACGCGGGTTCCGGTTTGGGCCGCGGCTGCGGCTGCGGCTGGGGGCCGGGCGGCGGCGTCGCGCCGTTCGGCCGACCGGCTCCGAAGCCCCCGGCGCGTGCGAACACCTGGTCCATCATCTGCCGATACTGATCCGCGATCGGCGAACCGCCCGGCACCATGCCCGCCATCATCTCGGAGAGCCCTTGCAGCGACGGGGCCGCGAGGGTGTCCTGGACCTGGCGCAGCTGACCCATCACCTCGATCGGCAGGGAGAGCTGCGCCATGTCGTTGATCAGCTCCTGGATCTCCGTCGCCGCGGTCAGCATCTCGGCGGGCTGCGACCGCGTGAGCCAGTCGAGATAGCCGGAGAGGTCGGGTGCGCCTCCGTACCCCTCCTGGGGCTGGATCGGGGAGACGTGGCCGATCAGGAAAAGGGCCGCCCATCGCCGCTCCTCCTCGGTCACCACCGCCCCAAGTGGTGTCGTACGGTCCCGGGCGGCCCGCAGCAGCGCCTCGGCCCGCTCCCGGTCCGCGGCCCTACCGCCCCCGGTCGCGTGCCGCAGGGTCAGCGCACCCGCGAGCCATACGTTCACCGAGCCGCGCAGTCGCTCGTCGTGGTCCAACAGCCCGGCGAGCTGTTCGAGCTCCGTGACCGAGGCCTCGTAGGCGCGGGGTGGTGCGAGCGGACCGGCCGTCCGGAGGCCGGGGAGCAGCCGTTTCACCCGCTCCACGGCGTCCGACACCCAGGCGCGCAGGCCCTCGACGCCACCGCTCTCCTCCCGGCTCATCGGCAATCCTCCTCTCCGGGCCGCGAACGACCCCCACACGTCCCCAACAGCCCACGAATCCCCACTATGCACATCCGTGGCCGGGCGTGGAGGCGAGTTCCCCGCTCTTCCCCCTCAACGACCGGCTTCCGACCTGGAGGTGCCCAGATCGGCCCGCATCTCCCGCCGCATCGCGCGCAGTCGGGCCCACAGCGACTCGATCGCCGCGTGTGCGGCGGCCGGTGAGTCCCCCGGACGCCGCACTCCGTCATCCAGCCTTCGGACCATGCCGTAGACCGTTCCGAGACCGTGACTGACGGCGGCCGCGTGATCGAGGACCCGCTCCGGCAGCCGCATCTGCGCCTCCGCGTACACCTCCCGGTGGTGGTCGCGCGCACCGATGAGCCGTTGCCGTGCCCGGGGCGCCTCGGCGTCGCGCCCCAGCGCGTACAACTGATCGGTGAGCGCGGCCAGATAGTGCCGGCCCGAGGTGTTGAGCGCCACGTAGCACGCCCACAGGTCCTGGGCCGCGGCGCGTTGGTCCCACAACTCCTCGGCCCGCTCCTGCTCGCGCTGACGGCTGCGATCGGCCGCCCGCTGCGTCAGCAGCGCGGACATCAGTGTGCCGACGACACCCGCGACCGCTGTCAGCGGAGCGGTCACCACACCGATGTCCACGCGGCCCCCCCTCATTCCCCGCACGACAAGCGAAGCAGGGGAGGGCGCACCGGGTGAAGGCCCGGCCCGGACTTCGACCGGTGCCCGACCCGTTGCCGCCCAGCGGCGCCCGGAGACCCGGGCCGCTTCGTCCACAAGGGACACCCGGGGCCGTCCACCGGCCGACCGCTCAGAGCCCGTGCTGGTCGAGAACGGCCATCAGCTTCCGCTTGCGTTTCTGGTCGGCGCGCAGGGCAGCCACGTAGGTGTCGAACTCGGCTTCGGTACCCAGCGTGCGATGACAGGCGCGGGCGCTGAGCAGTAGTTCCACGAGCCGCTCGTACGTACGGTCGCCGGTTTGCCCGCGCAGCGGCTCGATCCAGCGGAGGTAGACGCCAAGCGCCTCGGCCGGTTGCCCGTCGCGGATCCGGTCGGCCAGGGCGAGCCACTGCCGCTGGTCGGCGTAGCCGTCGGCGGCGGCCTGCTCCCTGGCGATCAACAGGTGGGTGTGGCCGTTGGGGGCGAGGTCCGCCGCGTGGACCTCGACCAGGGCGTCCACGCTGTCGCCGTCCGCCTTGAGGAGGCGCTCCATGAGGTACTTCTCGGCCCATCCCTTCGGGTTGGCCCGCCAGGCGGCCACCACCAGTACGCGTGCCCGGGCCAGGCCTTGCTGGTGATCGAGGTCGGCTACGCCGCGACATCGATCGGGGCTGTGGCTGCCCGTGCCGGTGTCGGCAAGGACACCGTCTACCGACGAGGCGGTGGCGGGGCAAGCCGGAGCTGGTCTTCGAGGCCGTGTTCACGACCACCGACCATGCTCCGGTCCCGGACACCGGAACGCTGGCCGGGGACCTGACCGCACTGCTGCGGGGCCTGATCGACGAGTTCCAGGCACCTGCCGCCGCGGCGGCCCTCCCGGGACTGCTCGCCGACTTCGCCGCCGATCCGGCACTGAAGGCGCGCATCCGCGGTGACTTCCTGGCCCCCTCGAAGGAGCGGCTGCTGATCGTCTTCGAGCGTGCCGCGGTACGCGGGGAGATCGCGGCCGACACACCCGTGGATCTGGTCCTGGACACGCTGGCAGGAGCCGTGTTCTTCCACGTCGGTCTCGTCGGGGAACGGCCCGACCCTCAGCTGGCCGGCCGGCTGGCTGCTGTCATAGCCAAAGGAATCGAGGTCCGATGAACGGCTGGCTTCTCGCGGCGGGCATCACCGCGTCCGGTGTGGCCGCGGCGCACATCGTCGGCGGCCACCGGGACGTGGTGCGCCCGCTGCTGTCCTGCGGACTCGCGGACGAACCCAAGCGCGTCCTTCATGCCGTGTGGCACATGGTGAGCGCCGACCTGGTGCTCTCCGCGGCCGCCCTGGTCCACCTCGCGCTGGCGGACGATACGTCAGCGACCGGCATCGTGGCGTGGTTCGTGGCCGCGCACTTCGCCGCGTACGCCGTCGTCTTCCTGGTCGTCACACTGTCGGTCGGCTGGCGGAAGCCACTGCTCCGGTTGCCGCAGTGGATTCTTCTCCTGCCGGTCGCGGTCCTGACGGCCGCGGGCGCCGCGTAGCGACGGTTCCGACCCGGCTCGGCGCTCCAGCAACCGTTGGCGGCGCTCCTCGAAGCCGTGCGCCTCGTTCCGGAAATCGCGCACGGCCTGCAAGATCGCGGCCAGCGCGGGCCCCGGCGCGATCTCCTGCGCTGCCCGCAACAGGTCCCGGTAGAACACCATGTGCAAGTTCTCGTCCGCCGCGATCCGCATCATCAGCCGCTCGCACTGCGGATCGCCGCTGAACCGGCTGCACGTTCGAGCTCTACCGGGTCCACGGCCCTGCCGGTGTGGAGATTGCCGCGGATGGCTGTCGCGTGCCGGTCTTCCTCGGCCGTCCAGCGATTCAGCCATTCCCCCCACGCGCCGTCGCGCGAGGCGGTGGTGGCGAAGCCGTAGTGATAGCCGGGCAGGTTGTCCTCGGTCAACAGGTTCAGCACCAAGGACGACCGCACGACCGCACGGCCGTGCTCAGCTTCGACTGGTCGCTCCGCCAGGCCGAGCCGCCCAGGGGACCTTCGAAGTCCGCGCCCCGGCTCCACGGAATGTACTGATGGGGAAACCACTCCCGCGCCGTGCCCAGATGCCGTTCGAGGAGGCGGGCCACCACCGGTTCCAGCTCCACGAGCCAGTCGATCCGCTGCGGACATGTGGACGTGCCGTGACCGTCTGTCATGGCCAGTGAGTATGGGGCAGCACGGCCACGCCTCGTGACGATCTTCAGCCCTGCGGGGCCGGGGCACCCGGAATTGGAACCGTACCGAGGTCGGTTCCCGTGCAGCTCCGTATGACCGGTCGCGTTGCTGTCGGCCAACAGCTCGGGTGCCTAGGTGCGGTTGAGCGTGGCCGCGCCGAAGGAGACGTCGAAGCGGTCGCACCAGATGGAGAGGCTGGTGTAGTCGGCGAGGTTCAGATCGGCCGGGACGGGGTAATTCTGATTGCCTTTGTTGCCCTTGAGCTCGCCGAGGCTGACGTACTTGCCGTCGTCGAAGACGTGCCAGCCGTCGCGGCCCTCGATGACCGGGGCGTCGGTCAGCCAGACCCGCAGGTCGGGGCCGTTGCTGGTGTCCAGGTTCTCCAGGCGCAGGGTGTGGGAGCCGTCGGCGAGACGGAGGAGTTTGACCGTGCCGGTGGTGGCGTGTTCGTGGCTGATCAGGGTTCCCTGGGCCACCGTCCGCGACCCGACGGGCGGGCTGGCCAGCGCGTCGGGTGTCGGGGCGGCGGAGGCCGAGGGGACGGCCTCGTTGACCGTGTCGTCCACCCACAGCTGCCAGGGCTCGAACCAGTACAGGCCGACGGCCAGCCCGGCGCCCACCACCGCCAGCCCGCCGATCAGCAGCGGCCTGCGCCGCCGCCCGTGCTCACCTGCCACGCTCGGTTCTCCGTCCCGCTGGGTGCGCCCCACCGCCTGCGGCCGGTGAGGTCCTGGCGCCAAACTACCGCTGCCCGCGACGCCTGGAGCCTCTCTCGGCGCCGCCTCGCCGGAGCGCCCAAGCACGTCCAGCACCCGGGCGGACCTACACCTTTGCGATACGTCCCGGACGCACCCAGTAGCGCGGCCCTGACGCGGCAATCGGAGCTCGCCCATGGCACGACGGTCCCCGTACAGCCGGTCGCGGCCCCGGCCGCCGTCGAGCCACCGGGACAGGTCCTCGGCGCGCGCCCTTGCCCGTGGCCGCGACGGCGGTCCGCAGCCGTTGCTGTAGAGGGCGACGAAGCGGCAGGCTCGGCCCCCTGGGGCCGAGCTCAGGTCGACGGTCAGCTCGCTCCGCGGGTCCGTGAAGTCGAGCGTCCGGAAGCGCCGCTCGCCCCGCCGGCGATGACGCCGGTTCGGCACCCGGTCCGTGCCCCGGCCGGTGCGTGCCACGGTGCGCCACGCGCTCAACGGCTGGGTGGCTCCTCGCGCTGAGCGATCTGAAGACCAAGGGAGCCCCGCAGGTGTTCGAGCAGCTGATCGCCCGGGAACCCGAGGAGTACCCGGTCCACACCGCCGGCGGACGGCCGGTACGGCTTCGTACAGCTCGGGCCCGAGCGTCGCCCGCAGCACTGCCGACCCAGCCGTATGGAAGGCGTCCCTCGGAGCCAGCCACTGCTGTGACCGCATGCGCTCTTCTGGTCTCCGTCCCTGACTAGTACTGCAACCGCATCTGGAGAATGTGACCTCGGCGTTTGTAGTGGGAGCGGCGGGCTCGGGCCTGGCTGCGTCGTCGGAAGCGTGACCAGT
>NZ_JBFBBA010000087.1:0-11068 GCF_040682455.1 Streptomyces sp. NPDC051183 | reverse complement strand
GGCCATAGCTCGGCGAAGCCGAGCCCCGCCGAGCTATGGCCGGCCCTTCGGGCCGGAGTCCTGCGCTTCGCTCCGGACTGGTTCGGGTTCCGCTTCGCTCCACCCGAACGGCCTGCTCCGCAGGCCTGGGTGACCCCGTTTCACGGGGTCCGGGCCTTCGGCCCGTTGGCGTGTCCGCTCCGCTCCCACCCCGGGTCCTTCCGGCTCCGCCTCCAGGCCCTAAGGCCCGCTTCGCCCGAACGGGGCCTGCTTCGCAGGCCTTTAAAACTATTCTGTCCACTGCAACACGCCACTAGCCGGGTGACACTCCCCATGCGTCGCGCCCGCCAGCACTATTGATACAGGTGTCCCACTCCACACCTTCAAAGAGGGCGACCATGGCCACCGAAACCGCATCGTCGGCAAACCTCTCCGAACTGGAACTCAAGGTCTTCACCGCCACCGGCACCGAACACGTCGAAGCCCGCGCCGACGACGGCTGGACCGTCATCTCCGGCGGCTGGAACTACCCCAACATCTGGGGCGACAACGAAGCCGTCAAGTCCAGCCGCCGCAGCGACGACGGTCAGGGATGGATCGTCGAATTCCACCAGGTGGAACGCACTGACACAACGATGATCGAAGAATACGCACGGGAACAGCCGGGCCAGATGTCCGAAACCATCGACCTCACCCCGAAGAAGAGGAAACTGCCGGAGTACACCGTCTACGCCTACGCCGTCCGCAACAACGGCTGACAAAACACGATGGTGTCCAGCCCCTACACGGAAGGGCTGGACACCATGCCGCTCCACGCCCACCCCCAGGCCTTCCAGCCCCGCCTCCAGGACTGAAGCGGTCAGGGGACTGCCCGGGATTCCGCTGCGCTCCATCCCGGGCGGCCCGCTTCGCGGGCCTCGGGCTCCCGCGCTTCGCGCGGGAGGTGACCCCGTTTCACGGGGTCTGCAGGCCTGCGGCCTGATGGGGTGTCCGCTTCGCTTCCACCCCGGTCCTTGCGGCTTCGCCTCCAGGACCCGGCCCGCTTCGCGGGCGCAGCAGTAGCACGGGGTTGCTGTTCTCGTAGGCGGAGTGCGGGGCCGTCCCCCTCTGCTCCCAACCCTGGGCCCTTCCGGCTCCGCCTCCAGGAGCAACTCACACTGCGAGCTGCCAACCAACGGGGGACCGTGGGTGCGGGGCAAGCTCGCTGCCGAGGCTCCTAAACATCGCCCCATAGAGCCCTCTCCTCCCCTACCCTGCGGGTCATGAGCACCCCTGTCCCCCGCCCTCCCAAACCCCTCGGTCCAATAGCCCGATGGAGGGCCCAACGCACTGAGCGCGCTGCCCAAATCCAGCGAGCAGGCAGACTTACCCCCGCGGCTCGCTGGACCCTAGGCCTTGCCGGATCCGCAATGGTGGGTGCCGGGGCAGTAGCCGTCTTCACCGTCACGACGGAAGCCGGCCCCGCCGCACTCATCATCGCCGGAGCCCTCCTACTCGTTGCAGCCGTGATGGGACGCCAGATCAAGGAAATCGGACTGGCCGACGGCACCCTCACCTTGGCCGAGATCGAAGACAGGATCCGCAACGCGGACAGCCCCGACGATGCCCTGAACCTCGCCTCCGCAGCCACCACCGTCGCTCCTGAAGTTCAGCGAGACACCGAAATCCGAGAACTGTCCGCCACGGCATACGAGCAGGTCATCAACGATCGCCTGGTGTCGGTCTTCGGCCCCGGCGCGGTCCACCACTCCAGCGGGCCGTACGACCGAGGCACCGACATCGAAGTGACCCTCGACGGTAAAAAGGCCGGCATTGTGACCAAGTTCGGCGACCCCACCACGCACATCGGCCCCCGCCGCATGCGGGAGATCATCGAAGCGCTGCTCCGCGGGCGGACAGACCTGGACGCGATCATCATCGTGAGCAACATGCACGAGCCAGCCCTCTCCACCCTCGGCGCCGCACGCGACAGAGCCCAGGAGGACGGCAAGAACTTCCAGTACATCCGATGGAACGGAGACATCGACACGACTCAACTCCAACGCGTCATCGAGGACCAACTCCGAAGCTGACGCCCTGCGCTGCCTCCCGCCCCGGAACTCTCCGTACCACTGCAGCTACCAGCTCCCCCACGTCTGAGTGCTTCAAAAGAATGCCAGGATAGAAAAGGGAACCAAGAGCATCTGGCCCTACCGAGTCAGACCGGCACCCGCGAATCAGTAGATCCCTATCGCGTCTACGACGATGGCCGGACCGGCTTTCGACGCTCAGTGAGCGTGAACGTCCTCAGCGGGAAGGTTCAGAAGCAGCGGCGCGAGCGGCTCGGCGCCGCCCAGCTCGGCGCGCTCGCCGAACTCGGCGTGGAGTGGGCTCACGGCGGGACCGACGGGACTGACATCCGGGGTTGAGTTCACGGGCGCGGGTAGTCGTGGCCCGCCGGCGGGTACGGGCGGCCTGGAAGTTCAGCGACCCCGTAGAGCACGATCCGCTCGAAGTCCGAGAGCTCACCGGGCTCCCCGGTGGGGTCATCGGCGGCGTCGTCGATCGCCTTGAGCAGCCGCAGCGAGCGTTCCTGGTCTGCTTTCTCCCCCGCCGACAGCATCCGTTCCGGGCCGCGTACGGCCTCTGATACTGCGGGTGGCTCGGTGGGGGCGCGGTCCAGGGCTCCCGATCTCCAGAGGCTCGTAACGATCACCGCGGCGGCCAGGACCGCCAGGAGCAGGCCTGCGTCCGGGTATCCGGACGTGTCCACCCAGCAGCCGCACCCGGCCAGCAACAGCCCTGTGAGTGTGCCGCCCCTGACACGACGTCGTCTCCCTGACATCACCACCCCGCCACCCCCTTTCACCTGCACGATTCCCACATAGGGGAACGATGGAACACCCTGGACGGCACCGTTCCCGAATCCGGGAACCGCTACCCGGCTCCGGTCCGGCTACCGTCCGCGTCCCGAGTGCTTGACGCGGGAAGCGGCTTGGCGGTGGGCGGGAACGGCGGCTTCGGCAGGAGCGGCGCCCGCCGGGCCCGGCGCGGCCGTGGTGGTGGTGGAGCGGGAGCGGGCGGCGGCCGCCGAGACCGGGGGCACGAGGGTCAGGGGTGCGCCTGGGGGTGTGGTGAGGGCCTGATGGGTGGCCAGGACCATGCGGCGGGCGAACTCGGCGGGGGCGCCCAGGCGCCAGGACTCATCGCCGGTCAGACGCTTCAGGTGCGCGGTGAGGGCCTTGGGGCCTTCGTGTTCGCCGATCTGGTGCATGCGGGCGGCCAGCAGGGGCCAGGGGCGGGCATTGACCAGGAGGCCCGCGTCCCGCTCGCCCAGGACGTCCTTGACCGTGGCCACGATCCGGGCGTGGACATCCGGGCGGACCCCGAGCTGTTCCAAGGCCTTCTCCCGGACGTCGAGGTCGAGCTTGGCCGGGAGGGTCAGGCCTTCGGTCAGCGGGCCCCAGTAGCGGCGGGCGTCCTCGCTCACCACCACCGCCTCGGCCACGGGAGTCGCGGCCGGAGCAGCCGCAGGAGCTGGAGCTGGAGCGGTCCCCGCAGCCGGAGCGGACCCGGCCGCAGGCGCGGGGGCGGGGGCGGGTGCGGGGGCGGGTGCGGGGGTCTTCGACGCGGTGGGTGGCGGCGCCCACGGGTCGCGGGCCTCGGCCTTACGCGCGGCCGGGACCGCCTCCGGCACCGCAGCCACAGCCGCCGGTGCGGGTGCGGGTGCGGGTGCGGGTGGAGCAGCGGCGAGGACGGCGGCCACGGCCTGGTCGACGCCGACGCCGGCCGCGTGCGCGTCGGTGAGGAAGCGGGCGACGTCCACGCCCTGGCCGTCGAGGCGGTCCATCGCGGCGGCCATGTCGGGCCACAGGGGCGAGGAGAGCATCGCGTCGCGGACCATCCCCGGCGGCGTCATCGACCGGAGCCGGTCGGCCCACCGATCGGTGCCCTCCGCCTTGATCCGCGCCGCGTTGGCCTCGACCGCCTTGTGGACGGTGGTGGCCACGGTGCCGAGCTGGGGCAGGAAGGCGGTCATGTCGACGCCGGCCTGCTGGAGGGAGACGAGCTGCCCGGCCAGCTGCGGCCAGTCGGATCCCTTCATCAGGTTCTCCAGCACGGTGGCGTCCAGGACCGGGCGCAGCTGTGCTTCGGCCCAGCCGGGGGCGAGCTTCGCGGCCTCGTCGCCGAGTTCGTCCTCCTTGCCCTGGCGCATCTTCCGGGCCGCGCGCCGTACGGCGTCGGCCAGGGTCAGGAGAAGGCGCATCGCCATCGCGGCGGACTGCGCGGCCTCGGCGAGGGCTTCGGAGAACGGCTCGCCGACCGGCATGGGCGCTGCGGGGGTGGTCATCAGGGGTGGTGCTCCTCGAACTCGGCGGCAGGGGTTATCGGGACCGGGACGGGCCCGGCCGCTCCGAACCGGGCGGCGTGTACGGGACCACACCGCTAACGCGCCCGGACTGTGCGGGGCCACGGCCAACCACCCGCCCACGCGAGGGCGAGGGTGCGTTGCGGCTGGTGCGGGTGGCGGGGGCCCCGGCCGCGATGGCGGCCTGCCGCAGCAGCGCCCCCGCCTCGGCCGCCGCCTTCGCCTGCGCGCGGTGGGCTTTGGCCTCGTGCCACAGGCGGGCCGCCTCCACCGCCTCCACCAGCGCGAGCAACAAGGTCAGGACGACCACGGCTCCACCGCCGCGTGCGGTGCGCGGGGCGCGCTCCAACGCGCGCGCGGAGGCCCGCCAACCGGCCCGCGCCTGCCCGGTAAGGGCACGCTCGCCAGGGGCGCGGCCTGCTTGCTCGAAGGCGTCGGCCGCGGCCTGGAGGCGCGTCCGGACGAGGGCGGGAGCATGCAGTGCGGCGGCGACCAGGAGGTCACCGAGCGCAGCCACGTCCCCCGCGCCCTCCGCCTGTCCGGCCCCGCCCAGCACGGTCGCGGCCTGGCGGATCCAGCCCTCCGCCCGCGCCCAGTCCTGCGCCGCGACCGGGACGTCGAAGCGCTCCCGAACCCGGGGCAGGGACAGGTCGTAGGCAAGGGAACTCCCGGAGAACCAGACCGGCCGGCTGCCGCCGTCGGCGCGGTCACCAGGTTGCGCGACCGCGTACCCGAGCAGGACACCTTGCTCGTCGCGGCGCTCGCGTACGCGAAGGCCTCCGTCGCGCAACCGGTCCAGGAAGTCGCTGTCGTCGGTGGAGAGCGCGGCGGCCTGGCGGACCGTGCGCTGCAGGGACTCCCGGGCGGTCTCCACCAGGCCGCGGCGTACGGCTTTCGCCTTCTCTCCGGTGGCAGGGGCGCGGCGTGCGGTGCGGTCCCCCGGCGACATCGGCGTCAGCCCCCAGCGGGCTTCGAAGGCGCGCGCGGCGGCGTGCATCGCGACGATGTCGCCGCGCAGGCGGGGCTGTCGTCCGTCCACGCGGGCGAGGGTCGCGAGGAGGTGGATGTGGTCGGGTGCGTGGCGTACCGCGATCCACCGGCAGGCCTCCTGATCCCCGTACGGGGCGATGCCCGCGGCGTCCACCATCGCGGCCGCCACCTCCCCCCACTCCGCGTCGCCGAGCAGCCGGTCATCCGCGTGGTTGCGGACCGAGACGTGCCACACGTGCTTGGCCGGGCGTACTCCACGCAGTGCCTCGACGGGGGCGTCCAGGAGGTCGGCCAGATCCTGGAGCGAGACCGCGTCCGGCTGCCGCACGGGGCAGGGCAGATGCGGATCGAAGGCGGTCACCAGATGCGGGTCGGTGTGCTCGTCGCGCTTCCCCGGGCCGAAGAGGTAGTCCAGGAGGTCGTAGGTGTCATCGCCCATGTCCGGCTTCTTCGGCATCACCGGGATCGGCGCTCCCGCATCACCTGGAGCGTCGCCGTATCCACCCGCACCACCGCCGCCCGCACCACCGCGAGGACCTCCTCCACCGCGCCTGTGACGGGGCCGGCACCGTGGTCCCGGCCGAGGCGTACCGCGATCTCCCGCAGCCCGGCCCGAGCCTTCACGAGTTCGCGCAGGACGTCGGCCCGCTCCGCCGAAACGGGCACCAGCACCTCCTGCGCGACGGCCATCACCGCATGCCCCGCCCACGCCGCCGCGGCCATCGACTCCCGGTCCGCGACCCGGCGCACCACCTCGATCTCCGGCTCCGTGAACGCGACGTTCAACCGGTGCCCGCGTACCTGACCCACCTGGCGTTCACGGCGCCGTACCGGACCCTGACCTGCCGCCATAACGCCCTCGCTCCCGTGCATCCGGGGCCTCGATATCGGAACTCCTCACCGGACCCGAATCAAGATAAATTAGCGCCTAATGTTCCATTACGCACTAACTGGCTCCCCTTTTCTATTGCATGAAAAATCCTCCCAGCCAGCCGCACCCGGCCACGCGGGAAACAACCGACCGGGCCCCGACATCACCCCAACCAGCGACACCCCAACCCCCCAACACACCCAACCCCGCCACGAACAACCCCCACCCAACCAACCCCCACCCCCAACCCCCACCCCACCACCACCCCAACCCCCAACCCCCACCACCACACCCCCACCCACACACCCCCCGGACCCCCACGAAGCGACGACCTACCCATGGTTGAACCTCACCGACGTGCAACCCTTCGGGCGGCACGACCTGTCGCCCGCCACAGCCTCCCAGGCCTCCCGTCAGCCCCGTCGGCACGCAGTCGCCCCGCGACCGAAGCCGCGCAAGAGAGGGCTCTGCACCCGGTCATTGCCAACTGCTGGCCGGTCGACTGAGACATCCCCAGCCGAGAAATCACATGTCGCCGTGGGGCCAGAGGTTGGAGAATCACGGGCATGGCCCGGTCCTTCTTCAGCTCCCCCATCACCGCTCACGAATACGTGCAGCGAGTTCGTCGGCACCCGCCAAGCTCGCTGCTGCCGCTGATCGCGGACGCCAGCTCGCAGTGACCCACGAAGACGGACTGGATGCGAGACCGCACCGGTCTGTATCGCCCATGGGGTCTCGCCGATGCCGCGTGGATGTCGCTCGTTTGTGGCAACGAGCACCGGCAGAAGGAGGCGACCGGCGCCGACCTGACGGAAATCCTGGCGCAGTACACGGCCCTCGATGACCCCATGCGCTCTCTGCCCGTCGGGGAGCGCTTGGAGGGCTACCTGCTGCGGGTGGCGGGGCAACAGTTCACCTGGCAGGAGGACGACTTCACCGAGCTCGCCCGCAGCCTCGCCATGCTCATTCAGACACAGTGATGAGGATCTGTGAAATCGGCCAGGGCCGCTCTGTGCGCCCCGGTTTGTTGGTGTTTCAAAGACCTGGTTGGCGTGGAGGGTAGGGCCCGGAATGACTGGCCGGGCATCCCCGCTGCGTCTGGCCACCCTCCTTCCGAAGCTGGCCCAGGCCGCAAAGTAACGACGCGTCATCGGTACGGGGCCGGTTCGGCATGCTCGCACCCGATTGGATCTCCGCGGCGGCGGAGCGGGGACCCCAAGTGCCCGACGGTCGCCACGGGTTCGACGCGCGGTGCTGAGGCTGCCACGGGCCACAACGAGCAGAAAGGACGATGACTTCAATAGCGAGACGGCTGGCGTGGCCGACAGGGCCGAAATCTACGGGCCGATCCCCCACATGGACGGGCGCAGTCGCCGAGGTCTGTTGCCAACCGTAGTGTTGCGGTGGCCGCCACTCGGCGGTGATATACGCAGCCACATGCAGAGGAGACTCTCATGAGCGACGATCACATTGAGTCGGTCGTCTCGATTGTTCGAGACTACGGAGCCTGGCCCGCAACCAAGCAGCAGCTGGTCAACCATGCGGACCGGTACGTCGGGACGGACAAGGAATATCGGAACCTCGATGACCTTCCTGAAGGCCAGTACAACAACGCGCAGGAGGTCCGGGACGCCCTAGAAAAAGTCAAGACCGACAAGCTCCGGGCAGCGGGGACACTCAAGGAGTAACGCCAGCCGCTGTCGCCCGGCGGTGCCGAGACCCGACGTAAGCAAGCCGGTCTCGGCACCCGGCGGTCCGGCTTCAGTCTCCGAGAGGTTCAGTCAGCCGGTGGCGGTTTCCTGGCGCAGGTAGGCGTACACACTCTCGCAGCTGATGCCGAACTCCTGGGCCAGAGTGGCTTTCCGCTCCCCGGCGGCAGAACGGACCGAGCTCGCCGGGCCGCATGCCGAGGACCGGGGCCGACCTGCGCCGGAACCGACTGCGGATCACACTTCTTCCTCCGCGGGTCCCGCCCCCGAGGGCATGATGGCGTCCGCCGAGGCCAGCACCCGGGCCTCCGGCCGTGCCGGAGTCGTCGCACCCGAGGGATAGCCGCAGCGGCGGCGGTGGACACGGAGACGACGGGAGATTCACACGAAGGACGGGGAGATCCACAGAGCAGCACTGTCCCACAATCGAGCATTACCAACCTCCCCACCCTGGGGAGATCCAGTGAGCAGGTCTGGCCTACACGGTGAGCACCAACTGGGGAAATTCAAAGAGTCTCATCAACAGCCAACGCAGCGGATCAGTACAGGTCGTACAGCAGCTCGGGCATCGCGTTGCTTGCGTTCTGCAGTCCCGAGAACGCGCTCGGTATGACCGGCTGAACCCCCCTGTTCGAGATCTGAGACGGCCAAGGCGGCGGGTACGTTCGTAGGACGGGGTGCGGCCCTGGCCATTCAGGGGCCGCGACGGGGGCCGTACCCCGGCGCGGGCAGCCCGAAGGGCGCTGGCCATGCCACGCCGGGCGAAGGCCTCGTCTTGATGATGAGGGTCACGGGGGCGGGGTCGGGTTCAGCTAGCTGTGCAGGACTCCGGTGCGGGCGGCGATGCCTCGCAGCTCGGGTGTGGTGCGCCCGGAGAGCAGCAGGCCGGAGACGAGCGATTTCACGGCTGGGCGGGCGTGGGTTTCCTGGGGGGCCCAATATTCGGCCTGGAGGAGTGCACGGATGCATTCGTCGCGTCGGCCCCATTGCGCGAAGGCCTTCGCGCGGTCGGTGAAGTAGAGCGCGCGCCGCTCCGTGGTGGGGAGCGCTTGGGGTGCGAGCGCGTCTGCTGCGGCGATGGCGGCCGAGGGATCTCCGGCGGTGGTCTCCGCCGAGATCAGGTGGAGCTGCACGGTGGCCCAGCTGAATCCGCCGCTGGTGTCCCGAAGGTGGGTGGTGGCTCCAAGGCTCTTGGCGATGGCGGTGGCCTCGGTGGTCAGCTCGCGCATTCCGGCTTGGTCGCGTTGGTGGGCGACGGTGTAGGCGGCGCACTGGACCAGCAGTCCTCGCTGGGCGGTACCGGCGTTTCCGAGTTCCCGCAGGCACGGATCGTCTGCGGCGTTCAGGGCGAGGGCCAGAGCCTGATCGTGCCAGCCCGCTTTGCGGGCGAGGACGGCCTGCTGGCGGGCCGCTTCCGCGACCACGACGGGCGTTCCGCCGTAGACGGCGAACTGCCGGGCGCGATCGGCTGCCATCCAGCCGAGTTGCGGCTCGTCGAGCTTGATGAGGATGCGCGTGGCCAGGAGGTAGGCCTGCGCCAGCACGGGGAAGCTGTCGCCGCCCGCGGTAGACCTGTGTCCGGCGGAGATCAGTCGTGGGAGCCGCAGGGCGAGGCTGGAGTACGAGCAGTTGTTGAAGTCAGCCGAGGCACGATGCAATTCCGCCGCGAGGAGGTCCAGGGGCGCGTCGGGGGCGGTTCGGTCCAGCCCCAGCATCGCGTCGCGCAGCCCCGCGGTGAGCGTCTCGCCGAGCTGCGCCTCTTCGGTCTTGGCCGGGGCGGCGCCGGCGACGGGGGCGCCCATGGCGGCCGCCGCGGTGACCGCCATGGGCGGCGCCGGCGACGGGGGCGCCCATGGCGGCCGCCGCGGTGACCGCCAGGTTCGCGAGCAGTTGCCTTCGCGTGCGCACCGGGTCCTCTCCGTCCTCGCGCCCTGGGCTTCCCAGAGTAGGGCTGGGGAGGCTGGGATACGGCCCGGTTCTCTGACTGAGCGGCTCCGGATCTGTGCCCGGGGCTGGTGCGAGGCCGAGGGCCTGCGGTGGGATGTCGAGCACCCGGGCGAATCTCTGGAGCACGGAGACGTCCGTCAGGGAGGACTTCCCGCGCTCCAGGCGCGATACCTGAGCGGCCGAGTAGCCGGTCAGCGCCCCGAGCTTGACCAGGGTCATGCCCTGGATTCTGCGTGCTGCGCGGACCACTTCGCCGGGTGTCGCCGCAGGTGTCCCTTGTGGCTTTCGAACTGCGTCCATAACCCCGTCCCCATGTAGCCGAGGCTGCGTGCCCCCTCAGCGGTGGGGGTCGCACGCGGCCGTCCGTACTTGCACGAGATGCAAACTCCTTGCAGCCCTATGGCTACGGACTGTTGTACCGCGTCCTGGTGCGGTGGTCTTGGACTTGCCGCGGTCCACCCAGTACCGCGCACTCCCCCACCCAGTGAGCACTCCCAAGAAGGGACTTCTCCGTGGATCGGTATGTGCAGCATCGCGAACGTCTGCTGACGTCGTCCAGGCCTCTGCCGGACTTCGAAGCCGTAGGCGCGAACGGACCCTGGATGCACCTCGCCGACGGCCGCCGGGTCTTCGACGGATCGAGCGGGCTGCTCTGCGTGAACGTCGGGCAGGGCAGTCCCGCGGTCTTCTCCCGCATCGAGAAGCAGTTCTCCCGCTACTCCTTCGGCGGGGCCGCCGTCGTCCAGCCCCACATCCAGATGGAACTGATGGACCGCCTGTGTCACGCGGTGGGCCGGCCGGAGGACTCCGTGGCGCTGACCACGTGCGGCACGCTCGGCGTGGAGGTCGCGGTCGGCCTGGCGCGCAACATCGTGCGGGTTCGCGACGGGAAGCGGCGCGGGGACATCCTGACGTCCAGCCTCTCGTACCACGGCAACAGCATGTTCACCCTCGGGGTCGCGGGCAACCAGATCCGCAACCCCCGTCCCGAAGACCGGTACGGTCTTGCCCCCGCCTTCCCTGCCCCCTACCCGCCGACACACCGTCACCACGGGGCGACTCTGTCGGGAATCTTGAGAACGGGCGTCACTTTCCTTGGCGCCACCACAGCGGCCGGGGTAAGTCGCGTGCCAGTCCGCGTCCTGCTGGTCGGCGCGGTTCTTGGTCTGGAGTTCGTGCAGGCGGCGGGTGGGAAAGTACAGGCTGCGAAACGGGCCTGGAGTG
>NZ_JBFBBA010000086.1:0-11092 GCF_040682455.1 Streptomyces sp. NPDC051183 | reverse complement strand
GCCATACCAATTTTTTGCGTTGATCTTGGGTTTAGGTCTCTGCATCATTGGGGCTCGTTCCCGATCTTGAAGTGGATCGGGCCAAGGAATGGAGCCAAACATGCAGGTCAGCAACCGTCTGAAGGCCGCCGTCGCGGCCGGCGTCATCGTCCTGGGCCTCGCCACCCCCGCGATGGCACAGACCGTAGAGGTCAGCGGTGGCAAGTGGAGCTACGGCACCAACAGCAACGACCAGGTCTACTCGAACTTCTACCACGACAAGAAGTGCCACGGTTCGTCCGTTAAGGGCAAGTACTTCGCGCAGAGCGGCGACGTCAAGGCCGGCATCACCTCCTTCGCGTCTGCCGCTGAGGCGGCCTGGGGCAACGAGTCCTACTACCGCTCCAGCTGTGGCTGACACCTAGAGTTGCGGATCTATCCGTAGCCGCGCCCGACTACCTGGGGTCCGTACATCGGCCCTCCGGCAGTCGGGCTCTTCGGCTTTAACCGGCGATAGCCGCCTTACCGCACAAATCCCCCACACTCTCAGCCTAGGTAGTCGATGCTGCACCGAGGTATCAAATTCATCTACGCCGCCGTCTTCGCGTTCTCCGCACTGGTGGCGTTCCTGTTCGTGCGCGGACTCGACGAGGACTGGGTGCTCGGCCACTCAGCTGTGGTCTGGGTACTGGATTCCGACGACTCGACCAGCGGCTCACAAGTCGCTCGTGAAATCGCGAAGTTCGTCGCCGATCACCAGATATCCGTGGCCCGCGAAGTACCCGACCTCAAGGACCCCGACGGTCTTCGGCACCTGTACGCCGCTTCCGGCGACCCGCGCTCAGAGGTCACCTCGTGGCTGCAGCAGGGCTACCCGTCCTTCGGCCGGGACTACCAGACCAAGGTGCACCAGCTCGCCAACATCGGGCAGCGGGATCCACGGGGCTACTACTACGTGTTCGGGCCTTCAGGCTCCGCGGACGCACTGGTCGCCAAGTTCAAGGACCTCGGCCTCCAAGCCAGTACGCACCATCCCCTCTCCGTCGAGGAACTTGCACCCCTCTACACCGACTCAGTACTCGGCTTGTCTCTCCTGGTCGTAGCTCTCGCCGCCATGACGATGACCGGCGCAAGCGTCCTGCTCAACGCGAAGTCCTACGGAGTGCTCCGCCTGCAGGGCAAATCCTTCACCGGCATCCTCCTGCGCGATCTGCGACAGCTCACCAGGTTCGCCGCGATCGCGGCCACGGCGGTGGCCGCCCTGGTCCTGATACTCCTCAGCCTCTACAACAAACTGGCATGGCTGGGCCTGTTCACTTCGGCGACGCTGGCCGTCGCCGGCCTGCTGATCGTTCTGATCCTGGCGACCCACGCCGGCATGCTCGCCCTCACATTCCGGACCGACGTCCTTCGCGCGCTCAAGGGCGAGCTGCCCGCACGCGCAGCATCTGTCTCCGCCTACCTGGTTCGGATCCCCGCGCTCCTGCTCGCTCTCAGCATCGCCACCTCGGCCGTCCTGGCGGGCCAAGATGTTCTGGCCCGCCAAGACAGCCGCGAGGTGTACGCCAAGGTCGGCGACACGTCGGCTATCCGTCTCAACGGCAGCCTGGCTGACGACGAGATCAAGCCGATGCAAGAGCGTGTGGGCAGATGGCTGCGCCGCAGCGACGCCAAGGGCGACCTCATCGTTGCCGGACGACGCGAGCTCCGCGACATCGCCCCCGGCTCCGGGCTGCCCCAGGGCGAGATGCTCATCGTCAATGAGACCTTCCTCACCGAGCAGTCCGTCCTCGATCCGGCCGGCAAGCGGTACACGGCCGCGCCCCGGAACGGCAAAGCCGCAGCTGGCCAGCAACTGAAGCTGATCGTGCCGGAGTCTCTCGCCCAGCACACCTCCACTCTCGCCGAGCAGGTCCCGGGCATCCTGAGCCCAGCAGATCCGCAGCGCATCCGTTTGGATCAGGTGGAGTCCTTCCCTGCGAAGAGCGGCCAGCGTGTCTTCGGCTACAACCCCGGAGACCAGGCACACACAGCTGCCCTCAACGCCAAGGAGGACCGTTCGATCGTCACCGATCCAGTCCTCCTCGTGATCCCCAACGGCTCGGCCTACCTCACTGACAACGCCTACACCTCGTTCGCCACTCAGGGCGGAGTCGTCTTCCCCGACCCCGCCGACATCCAGACCGGCATCGAGGCGAACAAGCTGCAGAGCGACGTGATCGCCATCAGGCCCATCGGCCAGAACGCGGCTCTGCAGATGCGTGACGCCGTGAATGACTTCAGGCTGCACCTGTTCAACCTCGCAGTAGCCGTGATCGTGCTCGTCATCACGGGCGTCGGCGTGTGCATCGTCTACTCGCGCAAGAACGCCCAGGCCATCTTCGTCAGGCACATCAGCGGCTGGAAATTCACCGCGAACCACCGCTCAGTCCTCGCCGTAGAAGGAGCGCTCGCCATCCTCCTGGCTGGCTGGCTGCCCTACCAGGTCTGGCAGCAGAACCAGGACCTAGAAGAGTTCAAGGCCATGGGAATGCCCGCACCCACCGCAGCGGCGCAGCTCAGCACACTGGACATGGCCCTCGCCGGCGGGCTGGTCGCGATCGAGGTCGGTGCCGTCCTGCTCGCCCTGGCAGCCTTCCACGGGCGCATCGTCAAGGAAGGAGCGACCGAAGGATGATCCCCGCCCACACCCCTTCGAGCAGCAGGAGCAACAGCATGATTGACATCAAGAAGCTTTCAAAGTCCTTCGGCCCCCGGACTCTGTGGACGGACGTCAACCTGACGGTCAAGGGCGGCGAAATGCTCTCCCTGATCGGACCCAGCGGATCAGGAAAGTCCACCCTCCTCAACTGCCTCGGACTCCTCGAGGCACCCAGCAAGGGCGCGATCCTGCACGAAGGAACAGACATCACCCGCTTCAACCCCCGCCAGACCCGGCGGTTCCGCCGCGACGTACTGGGCTACCTCTTCCAGAACTACGCCCTGATCGAGAATGCCACCGTCGCCGCCAACCTGGAAGCCGCGGTCAAGCCCCAGCGGACATCGAAGAACACCGCACGTGTCACCACCAGCGAAGCCCTCGAACGCGTAGGACTCGCCGGACGGGAGAAGGAAAAGATCCACTACCTCAGCGGTGGTGAACAACAGCGCGTTGCTCTCGCCCGGCTCATGGTCAAGCAGCCGGCCATCGTCCTGGCAGACGAACCCACCGGCGCGCTGGACCACGCCAACACCATCATGGTCGTCGACATCCTGCGCGGGATGAGCGACGCGGGATGCGCCGTCGTCATCGCGACGCACAACGACTACGTACGTGACCGCTGCGACACCGTCTTCACCGTCAACTAAAATCCTTCCCGGCCATCGGCCCCCCTGCTACACCGCAAGCAGGGAGGCCGATCCGGTTGACGTGGATCATCAAGTAGAGCCGGTGGGACAAGCCACTACAACCGGCGCCGTCGGCACTCCGCCCTCGGCTACCTCACACCAGCCGAGTTCGAACAGCAACTGATCACATCACGTACGCTGTCACTCGCCGCATGAAACCCGGTGTCCACTCCCCGGGATCAACCTCACAGGGTGCCCACAGCTGTGATTCGTAGCGTCGCGGCATGGTTGGATCAGGATCTCGCCGACGCCCAGGCCGCCTCACACGAAGTGGTCGGCTCCTCATCGTGACTGGTGTCGCTGCGCTCATCGGTTTCGTCGCTATCGGTACAGGGAAGCTCGGGTATCCGTCCGGGCGTACGACTGCCCTGTCTGGGGTTTCCGCCGCGACACCTACACCCGTCCCGAGCGCCGAAGCCCCGGAGGCCCGCCCGCCGGAGGCTGACTTGGATGATCTGCTGGCGGCTGAGCTCAGTCGATCGGCACCGACCCGCGACCTGCGGATCTCGGTGGCGGTCATGGACTTGGAATCGGGTGAGCGCGGGGTGTTCGGAAGGGGTAAATACGACACCGCGAGCATTGTCAAGGTCGACATCCTGGCCACGTTGCTGCTTCAGGCCCGGGATGGTGGACGTACGCTGACCTCGCGTGAACGCACACGGGCCGCGAACATGATCCAGAACAGCGACAATGCGGCGACCGACGTTCTGTGGGATGCCATAGGCGGTGCGGCAGGCCTGGATGCCGCCAACGAACGCATTGGGCTGACCGCCACATCCGCTGGCCAGGACGGGCGCTGGGGCCTGACCCAGACCACAGCCGAAGATCAACTTGTACTCCTCGACGCGATCTTCGGGACCGAGTCAGTCCTGCTCCCAGCGGACAGGGAATTCATCGAGTCCCTCATGGAGCGAGTTGCGGTCGGTCAGGACTGGGGTGTCTCCGTAGCCGATTCCAGCGCCGCCCTGAAAAACGGCTGGCTTCCCCGCACCGCGACCGGTCTCTGGGACATCAACAGCATCGGCCGCGCGCAGGTCGACGGCCGTGACTGCGTCATCGCCGTCCTCTCCGACGGCAGCCGCACTCAGGCGGACGGCATAGCACTCGTTGAGACCGCAGCCCGGGCCGCCGCGGCAGCCATCGGTTCCACAGCAAGCGCACGGTGACGCTCGTCACCTCTCCCAGCCGTCACGTGCGGAACCCTGGTCCACCCACGGCCTGGGCCGGTGATCTCCAGTACAACGTGCAGCCAGCTCTCAGGTTCCTTTGAGATTGGTGCGATACGGATGAAACATGACTGAATCCGTGCCTGTCCGGCCCACCGTGCTGGTCGTCGACGACGAGCCGAACATCTGTGATCTTCTGTCCCAGACGTTGCGGCTGGTCGGCTTCGACGTCGTCGCGGCGGCGACCGGCTTCGACGCCCTGACGGCCGCCGAGCGTGCTCAGCCGGATCTCATCGTTCTGGACGTGATGCTCCCCGATCTTGACGGGTTCGAGGTCGCGACACGGCTGCGGGCGACCGGGCAGGATTTTCCGGTGCTGTTCCTCACGGCCCGGGACTCGACGGACGACCGGATCAGGGGGCTCACGGCCGGCGGCGACGACTACGTGACGAAGCCCTTCAGCCTGGAGGAGATCATCCTGCGGATCCGTGCGATTCTGCGCCGGACGGGGTCTGCCACCGGGACGAACCCTCATGCGGCGCCCGACCCGGTGCTGCGCTACGCGGACCTGGAGCTGGACGAGGACCGGCACGAGGTACGCAGAGGAGGCCGGCTCGTCGAATTGTCGCCGACGGAGTTCAACCTGTTGCGCTTCTTGCTGGAACACCCGGGACGGGTGATCAGCAAGGCGCAGATCCTGGACCGGGTGTGGTCCTACGACTTCGGCGGCGACAGCCGGATCGTGGAATCATACATCTACTACCTGCGCAAGAAGCTCGACTCCACGGGCCCGCAGCTCATCCACACCGTCCGGGGTGTGGGGTACACGCTGCGCCTGCCGCGCGGAGAACGGTGATGCGCCGGTGGCGACACTGGACTCTGCGTTCGCGCCTTGTCGTGGTCAGCGCGGGTCTGACCGCTCTCGCCCTCATCGCCGCGAACACCGCGGGGGTGATCCTGCTGCGCTCGTACCTCGTCGATCGGATTGACCGGCAGCTGTCGATTCCCGCGATGGGAGGGCAGCAACAACGGCTGGTGAACAGCCTTTCCCACCGTGCACTGGACAGTGGCCCCGTCCAGCCTCCAGGTGACTCGTTCCTGTCCGGGGTGTTCGGCGGCGATTCCCGGATCTACGTGTACGACGGCGGCGGGGAGCGGGCCGTGTATCCGGAAGCCTCCCCGCAGGCCGGTCCCATCCTCCCGGCGGCCGGTGAACTGTCCGAACACACCGGTGGGCCGTTCACGATCCCCGGTCAGGGCGGCAGCGCCGACTGGCGCGCTGTCGTCAAGCCAGTGGAGCCGACCACCGGCCTCGAGAACGGCGGGTACATCGTCACGGCCGTCTCGCTGGCCCAGGTGGAGCAGACGACGGAGCGGCTCATGCTGATCGACGCGGCCGTCGTCGCCGGCGCTCTCGCACTGCTGGGGGCTGGGGCTGCGTACCTGGTCCGAGTCGGGCTGCGGCCGCTGACCCGGATGGAGGCCACCGCCGGGTTCATCACGGCAGGAAACCTCTCCCAGCGGGTATCGGATGCCGACCCCCACACCGAGCCGGGCCGACTGGGCGGGGCGATGAACGCCATGCTCGGCCGCGTGCAGAACGAGATCGCGGCCCGCACAGCATCGGAACAGAAGCTGCGCCGCTTCCTCGCGGACGCCTCACACGAACTGCGCACACCCCTGACGTCCATCCGCGGCTTCGCCGAGCTCTCCCGGCGCGGAGGCGACCCCGTGGACGCGATGCGCCGCATCGAGGCCGAGGCAGCACGCATGGGCGTGCTCGTGGAAGACCTTCTGACGCTCGCCCGGCTCGACGAGCAGCGCGAGCCGCAGAGACTGCCCGTCGACGTCCTGGAACTCACCCTGGATGTGGCACGCGCCCTGCACGCCCGCTCCACGAGCCGTGTCCTACGGATCCTCGACCTTGAGGAAACCGGCAGGCTGATCGAGCCTCTCACCGTCACGGGTGATCCGCTGCAGCTGCGCCAGGTGCTCGGCAACCTTCTGGCCAACGCCGACCGCCACACCCCGCCCAGCGCGCAGATCACGATACGGATCGGCTCCAGGCGCCTTGACGAGCTGGGTCCGGCGGTGGCGTCCGCGGGCTTCCTGCAGCACGCCGACCGGCCTGCCGCTGTGATCGAGGTCGCCGATTCGGGCCCGGGTGTGCTACCGGGGCACGCCCCGTACGTGTTCGAGCGTCTCTACCGCGCCGACCCGGCACGTACCGGCGGTGGTGCGGGACTGGGGTTGTCGATCGCCGCGGCCATCGTCGACGCGCACGGCGGCCGACTGGATCTGGCCGCCCAGCAGCCGGGAACGGGCGCGACGTTCCGCGCCATCCTGCCGATGCCCTGAATCGCCTCGGATTCCCAGGGGGCTTCGAGGTTGGGCCCAGCGTCCGCTGAAGCTGTGCTGCCAGCATCGCCATGCGCCGGCCGCGCCTGGGCGGACGGCTTACGGAATCAAGGGAGTGGTGAGGATGCGAGGGGTAGTCAGGGTGCGTGCACTGACACTGCCGGCCGCCGCGATCGTGGCGATGGGGCTGCTGACGGCCTGTGGCGGTACGGACACCAGCGCTTCGAAGGTGGCCTCCGTCAGCGGTGAGGGCGGTGCCGCCGACGGTAGCGCTGTGAACAAGAGTGATGCCGAGCAGTCGCAGGAATTCGTCGCCTGTATGCGTGAGAACGGCGTCGAGATGGAGGACGCCGACCCGGAGACCGGAAAGCTGAACCTGCAGTCAGTCATGGGTGGCGGCGCGAACTCCGACGCGCTGCGCAAGGCAATGGAAGCCTGCCGGGACAAGGCACCGCAGGCGATGAAGGACCGCGGGGGCCAGGGAAACCCGGACGCCGCGCAGCTGGAGAACATGAAGAAGTTCGCCGCGTGCATGCGCGATAACGGCGTCGACATGGACGATCCCGGCCCCGAGGGCTTCGACCGGTCGGCTATGAACATGAGCGACCCCAAGTTCCAGGATGCCATGGGTGAGTGCCGCGAGTTCCTCGGCGGCATGATGGGAGGCGCGAAGTGACCCTCCACGAAAGCACCGAGAGCCTGGTGCCGCTGGACGCCGGCGAGGTGAACGGCCCCGGCGGTCAGGCCCCTACAGGCGTTCGCCGCAGGAGGCGCCCCCTGCGTACGTCCCTTATCGCTGTCGCGGTGGCGATCGTCGCGGCTACAGGCGTAGCCGCCGCGACCGGCGCCCTGGGCGGTGACAGCGGCGCGAGCCCCTCGGCCACACCATCCGGCCCGCCCAAGACCGCGAAGGTCGAGACCACCTCACTGACGCGTACCGAGACCGTCAGCGGAAACCTCGGCTACGGTGACGCCACCGCGGTCCAGGCCCCGCCCTCCGCTGCCGCTACGTCCGGTGAGTCGGCCTCGGCCCAAGGATCGACCTCCAGCGGAGGCAAAAGCAGCGGTACCGGGGTGCTCACCTGGCTGCCCCCCGAGGGCGACGTCATCAAGCGAGGGGCAACCGTCTACAGCCTCGACGACCGGAAGGTCCCGCTGCTGTACGGCTCGACACCGCTCTACCGCACGATCCAGTCGGGCAGCGAGGGCAAAGACGTGAAGCTGCTCGAGGAGAATCTCTCCGCTCTCGGTTACACCGGCTTCACCGTGGACGAGGAATTCACCGACGCCACAGCCGCAGCTGTCAAGAAGTGGCAGGAGGACCTGGGGCGTGAAGAGAGTGGCACCGTCTCACCGGGTGATGCAGTGGTGGCAACAGGAGAACGGCGCGTGGCCGATGTCAAGGCCACCACCGGGGGCTCACCCAGCGGGGACATCCTGACCTGGACCGGCACCGAGCGCATCGTGACCGTCGACTTGGAGGTGAAGTTCGAGGACCTCGTCGACGACGGGACCAAGGCCACCGTCAAACTTCCCGACGGCACCAAGGTCGATGCCACCGTCGAGAACATCGGCACCGCGGCCACCGCCGCTCCGGCCACCGGAAACGCCGCCGGGTCCACAGGATCGGCGAATTCAGCAGATGCCACGCTCCCGGTCAAACTCGAGGTCAAGGACCAGAGCAAGCTGGGCCGCTACCAGGCAGCCCCCGTCGACGTCACCTTCGAGGCGGAGACCCGCAAGGACGTCCTGGCGGTACCGATCAACGCTCTGGTCGCCCTGCGCGAGGGCGGCTACGCCCTGGAAACCGTAGGCGCCAAGGGCATCGAGTACCTGCCGGTCGAGCTCGGCATGTTCGCCGGCGGACTCGTGGAAGTCTCCGGCCAGGGCGTCACCGCCGGCCTGGCCGTAGGAGTACCAAAGTGAACACCTCAGCCCCGCCGGTCATCGAACTGACGGGCGTCACCAAGACTTACGGAGATGTCGCCGCCCTCGCGGGCGCCGACCTTCTCGTCGAGCGCGGCGAACTCCTGGCCGTTGTCGGACCCTCCGGCTCGGGCAAATCCACCATGCTCAACATCATCGGCACACTCAGCCGGCCCACAACCGGGACCGTGGCCATCGACGGACACGACATCGCCGCCCTCAGTGACCGCGAACTCTCCGCGCTGCGCGCCGACACCATCGGATTCGTCTTCCAGCAATTCCATCTCGCCCCCGGAGTCCCCGCACTCGACAGCGTCGCCGACGGACTGCTCTACAGCGGCAAACCCCGCAGCGAACGGCGCAGGCTCGCGGAGCAGACCCTGCGCCGGGTGGGCCTGGGCCACCGCCTCCACAACGAGCCCCATCAGCTGTCCGGCGGAGAGAAGCAACGCGTCGCCATCGCCCGCGCCGTCCTCGGCGATCCGCCGCTGCTGCTGGCCGACGAGCCGACCGGCGCACTCGATTCCCGCTCCGGCGCGGTCGTCATGGAACTCCTGCACGAACTGCACGATTCCGGCACCTCCGTCGTGATCATCACCCACGACCGTGACATCGCAGCATCCCTGCCGCGTGAAGTCCGCATCAAGGACGGGCACATCGAACACGACTCCGCCCTGGCGGACCAGGCTTTCGAGAGGGCAGGGACATGACCACATCAGCCCCCCCTAGGCCCCGCCCGAAGGCTGCCCGTCTGAGCCCGTCCGACGTCCTGCGGGTCGGCGGTTCCGGCTTGCGCTCCCGCCCGATGCGCGTGTTCCTCTCCGCCCTCGGCATCGCCATCGGCATCGCCGCGATGATCGGCGTAGTTGGCATCTCCACCTCCTCCAGCGAGGAACTCAACCGCAAACTGGACGCACTGGGCACCAACCTCCTCACCGTCTCGCCCGGGCAGTCCTTCGGCGGAGGCGACGCACACCTGCCCGACGAATCCGTCGACATGGTCGCCAGGATCGGCGCCGTCGAATCCGTGTCGGCCGTCGGCAAGACGGACGCCAAGGTCTACCGCAGCGACCGCATCCCCAAACAGGAGACCGGCGGCATCGGCGTCTACGCGGCCCGCACCGACCTGCCCGCAACCGTGGGCTCGCACACCGCGACCGGACAGTGGCTCAACGCCGCCACCGGCAAGTACCCGGCCGTCGTCCTGGGCACCAAGGCAGCCCAACAGCTCGCAGTCTCTACAGCCGACCCCGACACCCAGGTGTGGTTGGGGGATCAGTGGTTCACCGTCGTCGGCATCCTCAATCCCAACGAACTGGCCCCCGAACTCGACTCCGGCGCCTTCGTCGGCTGGGAAGCCGCACAACGCGAACTGGACTTCGACGGCTACCCCACCACCATCTACACCCGGGCTGACGGCGCGGCCGTCACCGACGTCCAAGCCGTGCTCGGAGCCACCGCCAACCCCGAAGACCCCAGCTCGGTGGAAGTTTCCCGGCCATCCGACGCCCTCGCCGCCAAAGCAGCCACCGATGACACCCTCAGCGGACTCCTCCTCGGGCTCGGCGCCGTAGCACTCCTCGTCGGCGGTGTCGGCGTTGCCAACACCATGGTCATCTCCGTACTGGAACGCCGGGCCGAGATCGGACTGCGCCGATCGCTAGGGGCCACCCGCGGCCAGATCCGCACCCAGTTCCTGTGCGAATCCCTGCTTCTGTCCGCCCTCGGCGGCGCTGGCGGCGTACTCCTGGGCATAGCAGTCACGGCGGGCTACGCCACCTACCAGGGCTGGCCCACCGTCGTACCCGCCTGGGCCATGGCCGGAGGAGTCGGTGCCACCATCATCATCGGCGGCCTCGCCGGCTTCTACCCCGCGGTACGAGCCGCACGTCTGGCGCCCACCGAGGCACTAGCCGCCTCTTGAGACTGGTGCCCCCTGCCCACATCCCCCGAGGCAGGGGGCGCCTCACCACTACAGCACGCACCCACTGCATCTCCCCCTCCTGCAGGGCAGACCCTGAACGGTGGTGCAGCTGGGCGCATGGCATCCGGGGAGCCCATCGGCCACGCTGAGTTCCGTGCATGGTCGGCAAACTGGGCCAGAGACCGGGAAGCCCGTTCCGGAGGCGGCCGAGGATCTGGGTATTCAGCCCGGGATGCTGCACAGCCGGGTGCGGTGGGACTACGTCAACCGGCCCTTCACCGCGCCCAGGATCTCCGGCGGCTCCCTATGCCCCGGCACCGTGAACGCGGACGCCGGTGACGCGTCCGTCCTG
>NZ_JBFBBA010000085.1:0-11158 GCF_040682455.1 Streptomyces sp. NPDC051183 | reverse complement strand
TTCGAAATGAGGGTCCGCTTCACGATCTGGGACCAGATCACCGGCGCCGCCGGCGTGCCCTCCGAAGCCTGAGCAACCAGCCGCCAACGGCTTCCGCACGCCCTCAGACGATCACCCCACCGACAACGTGACAGCACCCAAATGACTGATAGGGAATAACGAAGCCGAGCCCCATGAAGGGCCCGGCTTCAGCTGTTCAGCTTAACCTGTTCCGCAGGCGAGTTTCACGTGGGATCCCGCTTCTCGCGGCGCCGGAGGGTCAGATCACCCACTGCTGGTCAGCATACTTGGGGTTGCAGTCGATCTGCTTGACAACGGCGCCATTGTCGGGCGTCTGCCAAGGCACCCACAGGCAGCGGTTGCTATTGACATTGCGGAACTGGCGGTTTCCGTTGGAGGTAGTTTCGAGCTTCCACAGCTGGTCGGCATAATTGTCGTTGCAGTCGACCTGCTTGACGACGGCGCCATTGCCAGGTGTCTGCCAGGGCACGTAGAGGCACCGCCCGTTGTGGGCGTTGCGGATCGAGTACGAGCCGATAGCCGCTGGCTGCACAGTCCACCGTTGATCATTATAGCCGGGCTCGCAGTCGACTTGCTTGGCGACGGCGCCGTTGTCGGGCGTCTGCCAAGGCACGTAGAGGCACCGGTTGCTGGTGACGTTCCTGATCACAACGCTGTCGGAGAGGACCTGAGCCTCCCCCTCCTGGGCCGCGACGCGTGTCTCTCCCGGGACGGTAGCCGAGGCCGAGGCGGTGTAGGTGAACGAACCGAGCGCGGCGAGGAGCAGGGCTGGCAGGGCCAGTTGGCGGGCACGCGAGAGCATCAGGCAGGGCCTTCCGTAAGCGGCCATAGATTGGCCTTGAACTAGGGGGCAGTCAGCCCCAGGCGAGGAATCAAAGATCAAAGCAAGAGGCAGAAGCAAAGATCTCTTTGACCTTGATCATTGTCAAACAAATTCACGGTGACAACAATCACCGGCACTAGACCCGTACTTCGCGGGTGACCGTTTCAGGCAGGGCTGATTCAAAGTCCTGGTGATCACGCGGAAGTGCTGGTCACAACGGGGGGACGATCCGTCGGGGCGTCGCTACGAACACAACGAAGCTCCGGTTGACCAGGGCGGATGCAAGTTCCGGGGTCATGCGGCTGGTCGGGTTGTGACCGGTTGGGGTGCACAGCAGAGCAGGCACGGGCTTCGTGATCATTGTGGTGTCTAAGCCAGATGATCATGAGGTGGCCCGTGCCTGCTGCTGCATCCTCTCCCATCCCTGCCGTGCTGTTGAAACTGGGGCCGCTGGACCCCGGCCGGATCACCGACCTGCGCCCCTACTTCGACTCGGTGCCCGACCCGCGCGCGCGGCGGGGCCGGTGGTACTCACTCACAGCGATCCTGCTGGTGTGTGCCTGCGCGGTCGTCTCGGGAGCGAGGAGCATCGACGAACTCGCCGAGTGGGTCAGCGTGCCTCGAACGCGCTCCTGACAGTGATTGGGATCCGCCGCCACCTGCTCGGATGGCGGCGCACTCCGGCGCCGGCCACGATCGGCCGTGTGCTGGGGGCTGTTGACGGTGACGCCCTGGACCGGGCGGTCGGCGCCTACCTGGCCGATCGGCACCGCGCCGCCACCGAACCCGCCCGGGTTCCGTGGCCCTCCGCGTCCGGGCTGTCGCGCGCGATCGCTGTCGACGGCAAAGCACTCAAGGGATCAGCCCGTCTCACCGCGACGCGCCGGCATCTGCTCTCCGCGGTCACTCACGGCACCGTCGTGACACTCGCCCAGGTGGAGGTCGACGCGAAGACGAACGAAACCACACACTTCCGGCCGCTCCTGGCACCGCTGGACCTGACCGGCACCGTCGTCACCTTCGACGCCCTGCACTCGGTCAAGGCGAACATCTCCTGGCTGGTCGAGACCAAGAAGGCCCACTACATCGCCGTGATCAAGACGAACCAGCCCACTGCCCACGCCCAGCTCGCCGCCCTGCCCTGGCGGTCCATCGCAATCCAGCACACCGCCTCCGGGACCGGACACGGACGCCGCGAGTCGCGCTCAATCAAGACCTGCGGCATCGCCGACGAACTCGGCGGAATCGCCTTTCCTCACGCCCGCCTGGCCATCCGCGTCCACCGCCGCCGCAAGCAGACCGGCCGGCGTGAGACCCGTGAGAGCGTCTACGCCGTCACCAGCCTCTGCCCACCAAGCCGGGCCCGCCGACCTGGCCTCCGCGATTCGCGGGCACTGGGGAGTGGAGAACTCCTCGCACCACATCAGCGACGTCACCTTCGCCGAGGACGCCTCCACCGTCCACGCCGGGACCGCGCCACGGGCGATGGCGACCCTCCGCAACCTCGCCATCGGCGTGCTGAAAACCCTCGGAGCCGACAACATCGCCAAGACCCCCCGAGCGATCCGCGACGAGCCTCAACGAGCACTCCCCATCCTGGGCATCACCAACGATCCGGACAGCTACGGAACTTGATCAAGCCCTGGCAGAGGGATACAGGCAGCGACTGCCGCTTCGCGCACGTGTTGGTCCGGGGCGTCGAGGAAGCCTTCGACGGCGGAATAGAGCGAGGGGCGGATCCGGCAGGTCTAGACGAACGGAGGGTAGTCCTCCGATGGGAAGCCGATGCGGCGGCTGGTCGTGGCGGCTTCGTCACCGGCCGCGTCGTCGACCGAGCCCAGCCATCCCAGCAGTGCGGCGCGCAGAGGGCCAGGGAAGTCGTGGGGCTGTTTGTCGACGGGCAGGGCGGCTCGGGGATCGGTGAGGATCGCGGCCACGTAGAGCGCGGCGGGGACCGTCGCGTCGTACAGGGTGTTCTGGTGGTGCACCACGTGGTGCAGGTATTCCAGTGCCTCTGACCGCACACGCTGGTCGGCATCGAGGAGTGCGACCAGCATCCGAGGCGTGTCCTCAGCCGACCCCATGGCGTGCTCCAGGACATCCCAGTCGGTACCGGCCAGCACCACAGCGGGATCGCGTAGGTCTGCGGGTACACCCGCGGCGTCGTTCGTCATCACCGGATTGTGGCAGGGCCGACCGAAGCCGAGAGCAGGAGCTGTAGACCACCCGGATCGGCAGTGGGTAGTCAGGCCCACGTGAGGATCCTGATACGGAGGAGCTCGAAGGAGGCCCGTCCGTACATGGCTCTCGTGAGTGTTTCGACGTGGTTGACGTGTCCTTCGACGACTCCTGAGCTCCAGTGCAGGGTCAGGCCGGCGGCGGCGGCGAGGCCGCCGCGGAGGAAGCCGGCGAAGCCCCTGAGGGGCTTGGGCGCGCCCTGTTCGGCCTGGCGGATCCACTCGGTCAGCAGGAAGCCGCGCCGGTGGCGGAGGAGTTCGGCGCAGGCTCTCGGCTTCGAGGGTCCTGGCCTGTGGGGAACGCTGGCCCGCCACCGCGTGGACCGGACCGGCTGAGACGGTCGATGTTCCGGACGTCCGCCGGGGGAAGCGGGGCGGGTCAGGTGCGCTTGGCTAGTCCCTCACGCTTCTTCTAGCTGCGCGCGAAGTCGCGCCTGCCCGTACCAAGAGGGGAGTTCGCATCATGGCCATCGCTCTCCGCGGGACTCCCGCCCCGCCGCGCTCGCGCTGCCCGCCTCGCTCCTGCCGGCCGGTGAGGCGGGAGCGGCGAGCGGCGCTCCCGCCGCCATGTCCGCTCGGTACTGCCTCGCCAACGCCTGGGGGGACCGCGAACATCTCCACGAAGCCGTGTGATGCCGCGGACAAGGGCCAGCACTGGGTGGTCTTCAACGACCAGATCAGCCTGGCGCTCGCCTGGTCCCTCGCTACCGCGGCGCGGCGCGGTTCAGGGTTCGGTCAGGCTTCGCTCCGCCTTTCCAGGCGGCTGCCGCGCGGCAGGGTGACGGACATGATGTCGCTGGGGGCGTCCAGTGCGATGCGGTGCCACCGCCCGCGCGGGACAATGACCGCCGTTCCGGCCGCCAGCGTGATCTCTTCCTCCGTCTCTTCCGGCTGTTCCGGTCGGAAGCAGAGACGTATCCCGCCGGTGAGGCAGCACACGAGTTCGTCTGCGGTGGGGTGGACTTCCCAGTGGTCGCCGTGGACATCGGTGTCGGTCTCCCCATGGAAGGTCATCAACTGCCAGCCGACCCGTTCGGAGTCGAACACGGGCTGTTCGGCTCGCACTTGACCAGTGTGGTCCAGGTGAACGAAGGAGCCGAAGAGGTCGATCGGTGCAGCGGTCATGCCAATCCATCCGTTCTGTGGAGTACGTACGGCGGGTTCTGGGGTGTGGGTGTCGGTTTCCTCGGGCCGGGGCGGCATCCGGGGTGGTCAGCCGTACATCGCCACGCGGTACAGGGCCTCGAGCGCTCCGTCGATGAGATGGGGCTGCGGCCTGCCCGAGGAGTCGAGCCTGTTCCACCTCTGCAGGTTCACCGCGACCGCCATCTGCCGCTTGCCGTCGGTACGGGTCATGGCCAGCGCCCCACCGCCCCAGACCGTGCCGCCATGGCCCCAGAAGGTGTCCCGCCCCGGCTCCTCCATCGGGTACAGCCCGAGGCCGTACCCGATCGTCTTTTGCTCCTGGGAGACGACCTGGACCGTGCGTCGCATCTGCGCCAGTGACGCCGGGCTGACGATCTCCCCGGCCAGCAGCATGCCGTAGAAGCGGTTGAGGTCCGTGACGGTCGATATCAGCGAGGCCGAAGGACCCGCCCATGACATGTCGAAGACGCTGTAGTCGCGCGGCGGGTCGATCATGCCGAAACACGCCTCGTAGAGCTGCGAGTGCGGCCCGTCGACGTACGGCCCGATGGGGAACGTGGTGTCCTGGAGCCCGGCGCGCTCAATGACGTTCGCGGTGATGCAACGCTCGGCCGTGGTGCCAGTCACCTGTTCCAGGAGTTCGACGAGGAGCAGGTAGTTGGTGTTGGAGTACAGCCCCAACGCACCGCCCGGGGCGCCGACGGCGGGTGCGGCGACCCCCAGCTCGATCAGTTCGACGGGGTCGAACCGCGTGAACCGGCGGTCGTCCAGGCTCTGGGGGCTGATGTTCGCGAGGTCGGGGAACGCCTTGAGGGAGGGGTAGGCGTAGGGGAGGTACTCGGCGAGGCCGCTGGTGTGGTTGAGCAGCATCCGGACCGTGATCGCCTCACCGCGTAATCCGGGAACCAGCTTCGGAAGGTACCGGCCGATCGGCGCGTCGAGACCGATCCGACCGCTCTCGACCTGCTGCAGAACCGCGGCAGCGGTGAAGGTCTTGGTGATGCTGCCGACGCGGTGTCGCATATCGGCGTCGACGGGGCGGCCGGTGTCGACGTCGGCGACCCCGGCGGCGCCGCGCCAGACCTGGTCGCCGTCACGCACCTCGGCGAACAGGCCCGGCATCCCGGCGCGGTGGACGTTCTCGATGGCGGCGTCCAGCGCCGCGGGATCCAGTGGGTTCCTCACGACATGCGTCCTTTCGCATTGCTCAGAGTGCGCTCCATCCCTGTCACCCGGGCCGGGTGACAGGGCATGCGTGACATGTCGGCCCGCCTGCTGCCGGGTCGTTCGGCACGCTCACGTCCTCATTATGCACGCGGTGCGTGCAACACCGAGTGCATAAGTTAGACTGAGTCCGACGAGAGGGGCCAAATGGCAGGTCGAAGGCGTTGGTCGACTGAGGAAATCCTGGATTCCGCAACGGAGTTGCTGCGCACGAGCGACGCCGAGTCGTTCAGCGTGCGCAAGCTCGCCGCGGCCCTTGGGACCGATTCCTCCAGCCTCTACCGACATTTCCGCAGCAAGACAGAGCTGCTGCGCGCGGTCGCCGACCGGATCCTCGAGGCCGCCATGGACGGCTACCGCCCAGAGGGCGACTGGAAGCAGCGCATCACCGCCCTGGCCCTGCGCGTGCGAGAGGCGTTCGGCCACCAGCCCCAGCTCGCCGCGATCTGGGGGCGGTACGCGTCGGGCGGCGCCGGTTCCCGGCTGATCGTGGAAGAGGTGCTGCAGGCCCTGCGCGCGTCGGGGCTGCCCGACGAGGAGATCCCGGTGCGCTACCACCGGCTCGCGGTCCTCATCGCCGCACTGATCGCCTCCGAGGCCGGAGTCAGCACCATCACCCCGGAAGAGTACGAACAGGGCATGGAGTTGTTCCGCGTTGCGGTACTCGGCGCCGACCCCGAACGCTTCCCCGCCCTGGCCCACTTCGCCCGGGCGGTCCGCCCCCTCGGGGCAGACCGCGGCGCCGCGTTCGAAGAGATCCTCGCCGCCCACCTCGCCCAGATCGAGGCCGCGATCAGGCCGAGCTAGCCGACCTGCTCGGGAGTGCATGCCGGCAGGATCGGGAGCAGATGCCCAGCACTGGGCACCCGTCGCCCCGCCCGAAGGCGACGTCGGACGCGCGCAGCAGTCCGCGCCGGCCATGCTCCCCGTCGGCGTAGGCCCGTGGAGAGCGTCGGTCGGGGAGCGGCTTTCGGTGCGTCAGGAGAGACGTGTCGCAGTCCCGACGAGGTCGGCGACGGCTCTGGAACGACTGTGCAACAGCCAGGCGATCACGGTGGTGGTTTTCGGCGCATCCGGAACGGGCACGGCGGCGAGGTCACCGAGCAGTTGGGCTCGGCAGGACTCGGGTGAGACTGCGCAGGCAAGGCCGAGGGCGACGAGCTGCAACAGCTGTGCGTGGTCGCGGACCTGCGGCCGGGGCCCGGCGGGTGGGTGCCGTCGGCGTCGGGCCAGCGCGGCAGGGGCAGGCCCGGCAGCCCGGTGATGTCGGCCATGTGCGCATGGGCCCGGCTGGTGGGCGGATGCCCCGCCGGCAGGACCACGACCTGGCCCTCGGCCAGCAGCACCGAGCCTGCACCGGTCAGCGTGACGGTGCGGCTGATCCCATCCAACAGCACTGCTCCGAGGCGGCGTTCGAACTACTGGATCGCCCGTGCCAAGGGCGGCTGTGCGATCCCGAGCCGTTGCGCGGCGCGCCCGAAGTGCAGCCTGCCGCAGGCAGCCCACCCGGGTCGATCCCGCCACCATCCGCACGGTCGTGGAGACCAACGTCATCGGCATCGTCCGCATCACCAACGCGATGCTGCCGCTGCTGCGCCGCTCCGCCTCACCGCGGATCGTGAAACATGTCCAGCAGTGTCGGCTCCCTCACCCGGCAGTCGGGAACCGCTGCCGGTCTGGGGACGGGTCCGATAGCCGTGGCGTACGCACCGTCGAAGACGTTCCGGAAGGCCGTCACCCTGCATTACGCCCGGGAGCGGAGTGGCACGAACATCCTGATCAGCGCCGGCTGCCCCGGCTACGTCGCGACCGGTCTCAACGGCTTCCTTCCGCGGTGTACGCACCCCCGAACAGGGCGCGGCGACCGCCATCAGACTCGCTACCCTGCCCGACGGCATGCCGGGCCCTCTCCGGGCACTCCTCCGTGCCCCGGCCTCGGTCGCTTCAGTCGCTTCGACTGCTCGAGTCGTTTCGGTCGCTCCGGCCGCCCGGGCCGATCCGGCCATCGACAGGACCAGGGCGATCCGCCCGGCCGACCGCCGTCGCGCGTCCTGCCCGGACCACCTGTTCGGATCAGCCCCACGAAGACGACGACGGCTCGCACAAGCAGTCCTCGCCACCGCCGGGCGGGCGTCCGCGGCCGGTCCGGTGGTAGTCGCTCTCGGGGCGGCCGTCAGGAGCCTGCGTACGATCTCCACGAGCTCGTCCCGGGTGATGCCCGCGACCACGGGCCGAGCCGGCCGGGCCGCCTCCCGCGCGAACTCCTCCAGGCTCCTGCTGCCGTGGTACCCGGCGAAGTCGGGCGCCTCGTCATCGTGCCCGGTCATCGCGTTGAAGGCCGCGATCGCCTCGCCCGCCTCCTCTGCTCGGGCTTCCAGCAGGTCAGCGATCCGCTCCACCTCGGAGCCCAGCTGACCCAGCCGTTGCCGGCTGACGGGCGGAGGCGACAACTCCGGTCTCCGGACCACAGTCGAATCGTGCCACGGGCACCGACGTCCCAGATCCGAACCCGGGCGCCGCCGATCCTCAATGGCGCGTGGCAGCGGCGCGTGACGGCGGCCGTGGCAAGCGGTTCTGATCCACTTCTTGTGGAGCGGTGACGTGGCGTCACAATTGGCTGGCAGGATGGCCCTTCGTGTGACTGCAGTGTGTTCTCGGCGATTTCGGCGGCGTTCTCCCACCTGTCGCCCGTGGTGGTGGACGAGGTTAGAGCGGACGGCGGCGGGATAGCCCTCACGGCGCGAACGGTGACGCGCGAAGCGCCTTGTCCGGGCTGCGGCACCGTGTCTGACCGTGTCCACGGTGGTTACCGCAGACGCCTTGCCGACCTCTCGGCGGCCGGACAGCAGGTAGCGATCGACCTGATGGTCCGGCGGTTCCTGTGCCCGGCAGCGGAGTGCCGTCGCCGCACGTTCGTCGAGCAAGTGGACGGGCTGACTGAGCGATTCGCCCGGCGGACCCCGCTCCTACGCCGCTCGCTGGAGAAGATCGCGCTCGCGCTTGCCGGACGTCCAGGTGCCCGGCTGGCTGCGCACCTGTCCATCCCGACGGGTGCGAACTCCCTGCTCAGACTCGTCCGCAGGCTTCCCGACAAGCAGGTCGGCGCCGCACCGCGAGTGTTGGGCGTCGATGATTTTGCCCTGAAGAAGGGGCACGTCTACGGAACGATCATCTTGGACATGGAAACCGGAGAGCGCGTCGACGTCCTGCCCGACCGCACCGCGAACACGCTCACCGAGTGGCTGCGAGCACACCCAGGAGCGGAGATCGTCTGCCGGGACCGGGCCAGTGCCTACGCCGAGGCCGTACGCACCGCCTGCCCCGACGCAACCCAGGTCGCGGACCGCTTCCACTTGTGGAAGAACCTGTGCGAAGCCGTCGAGAAGTGCGTTGCCACACACCGTAGTTACCTTACCGAGATTACCGAGGACGCACCTGCCGACGCCACCGACGAACAGATGGCCGCAGCCCATGACACGGTGCCGGTGCGGCCGGAGGGAATGCGCGTGATTCGGCGCCGCGAACGGCACGCCGCCGTGCACGCCCTCTATGACAAGGGCGTCCCCATCCAGACGATCTCCGAGACACTCGGACTGGACCGCAAGACCGCAACCCGCTACGCGCACGCCGCCACGCCCGAGGACGCGTCGCTGGCCACCGGATCACGCCGCCAAGGCCAGATCCACGCCTACTCGCCCTACCTGCACCGTCGTTGGAACGAGGGCTGCACGGACGCGGCCCGGCTCCACGCTGAGATCGCCGAACTCGGCTTCACCGGCAGCAAGCGGACCGTGCGTCGGCACCTCCAGGAGATCCGGGCCAGCGGAAAACCCGCGCCCGACAAGCCCAAGATGCTGACGGTCCGCACCGCCACCTGGCTGATCACCTCGCACCCCGACCACCTGGACGAGAGCAGCACACTCAAGCTCAAGAAGCTCCTGTCCCGCTCTCCCGAACTGGACGCCGTCGCCGCGTGCGTCAGCTCCTTCGCCACGATGATGGCCGAGCGCCGAGGCGGCGACCTCGAAACCTGGCTCACCAGCGCCGAGGACACCGGAATGAAGCCGCTGCAGAGCCTGGCCCGCGGCATCCGACAGGACTTCGACGCCGTCACCGCCGGCCTCACCCTGAAATGGAACTCCGGCAAGGTCGAGGGCAACGTCAACCGGGCGAAGCGGATCAAAAGGGATGGATATGGCCGCGCCGGATTCGATCTCCTCCGCTTGCAGATACTCCTCACAGACTGACAGGACGTCACCCTCGGTCACTGCTCCACAAGAAGTGGATCAGAACCTTGCCGAGTTCTGGCAGTGCTTCGGTTCTTGCCTCACACTCGTCTGTGTGCTGGTGGCCGGGGCGTCAACGACTACCGCGCAGTGAGGCGGGCAGACGGTCTATCCATCCGGAAGACTGGTGACGTCCTGGATCTTCTGATCGAAGGTCACGCTCACCACAACCTGATACGGCACGATGTGCACCGATCTATCCGGAAGCAGCACATGGGCTTCCCCGCACTGCCAGATGCGCTTCCAGCCCAGCACGATCCGCACCGCAGTACGTTCAGGGACCGTGACGCTGATTTCCTCTTCGAACAGGTGTGTACTGCCAATTGCGAGAGAGAGCGTGCGCTGCAGTTCGGCTTCGATGCTTCCCTTTGCCGAGAGCCATAGAAGGTTTGCGCCCACGTGGCCGCCCAACGTCTGACCGCGGCTCTCACCCAGGGTGAGGGTTCGGGTCCACTCGCGGCTGGCCTTCAGGCTGCGTGTAACGGGGGCAGGGCTAGTGCGGTTGTCGATCAGCCGCACGTCCTCACCGAGCCATTCCTCGGTGCGCATCATCTGTGTCACTTCCAGGACCCGGGCGTCCGCAGCCTCGGAACCAGAGAACACGGGCGTTGAGGGGTCTCCGAGGCGGCGCAGCAGGATCGTCTGCCAGATCGCCCCTTCAACGATGTCGCAGTCGAAGCGGATGACCTCACCCGGTTCTACGAGGATGTGCAACGTCTCACTGTTCACACCACCGAGGCGGGCCCATATCGGCGACCAGCGCAGTTGCACGCGGTGGGGACCCGACGGCACTGGGACGGTGACTTCTCGACCGTAGCGCAGCAGGGCCACCCGAACGTCGTCGATCCACACCCTGAAAGCAAGAACGTCCCTCACGCGGTCTCGGCGTATTCGCACTGTCCCGCCAGACGTGGCTGTCTCTTCCTGATTGCTCATCATGTGAGTATCGCGAGTGTCCCGGGCCAACATCGGCGAACTGGTAGAAGCGCCCATCACGGCCCGAGAAGATCAAGCTCTTGGATGTCTGACTACGGGAAATTCTGGCCGCTGGGGTGCCAGCCGACACGTCGGCGGGCTCGGCGTCGATCAGGTGTCGCAACAGGGACGCCCAACGCCTGCGCAGATGAGAGGGGGACCCGACCGCCGCCCGTTGGCGCCACGACGCCAACACTCGGCGCCCCGTCCGCGAACGAGCCGTAGGCAATGGCCCGTTCCATAGCTTCCAGCAGATCCTCGGCCCCGACATCTGCGGCGCCGCCGAGCAGCAACCGGGTACACCACCACTGCCACACCGGCCAACTAGGGTCTGTTGCGAAAGTGGATCTGGGTCGGTGATGATCATGGTGTGGCGCGTGGCGATCTGACAGATGCACAGTGGGCAAGGCTGGAGCCGTTGTTGCCGGTGGGCGACAAGCCGGGGC
>NZ_JBFBBA010000084.1:0-11739 GCF_040682455.1 Streptomyces sp. NPDC051183 | reverse complement strand
CGCACGCTTCGCCCGCCGACCGAAACCACCCCAGATACCCAGCCAGGTCTGGATCAACGACCCAGCCAAACGCAGAGAACCCGAACCACAAGGTTCATAGCACCACAAACATCTCATTTAACTTGACAACTACCGCTCCGAGGCTGGCAAGGCCGTAGCCACGACAGCGAGCAGTACCGCCAGGTCCGGAAGGCGGCAGCGCCGCGAAAGGGATGAGGTGTGCCGGGCGGGCGGGGAAGACGGCTGGTCCAATGGACGCTCCAAGGGTGTCGGAGTCTCCGGGCCATCGCACCGTCGCCGCGACCAGGAAGCGCGGAGCGGTAGCCCGCAGGCGGGTGGATCAGGCACGTGGGGAGGCAGGGGGGGCATCCAGTACCCCGGCGGGGTAGCGGACGCCCACCCCTAACGGCAGGCTGCAGCTGCCGGAACGGTCAGCGGATGACGAGGACCGATTGGAAACCGGGTCCGTTGGCCAGTTCCTGCCCGTCCTCGAGCTGGAAGTCCGGGTTCCCCGCGCACCCCGCGACCCGGAACAGCTGGATGATCCGGCCGGTCTCGTTGAAGAAGTCCCGCCCGACGCGGATGCTCTTACACACCCCGATCCGGTGCTCGTTCGTGGCAGCCCAGCCGTCGACGACGTCGACGTGGATGGTCTTCTTCAGACGAGTCGGGTCTTCGAAGGCGTAGAAGTGGATGTTGGAGGAGGCGCTGGCGGGGGCGGCCAGCGACGGGGCCAGCAGAGAAGCGAATGCGAGCGTGAGCACGGTCAGGCCGCGCAGCGAGTTCTTGATCACGCCACGGTTTTAGCAAACACGCAGGGTTACGGACAGACCTTTGAGCGAGAACCAACCCGTGTGAGTTACCGACTTTCACCGGCAAAACGACACTGCGCCCATCCCCCGATCCCGCTACGCGAGACCTGTCGCAGCCTCGCAACCTTCGTGGCGGACTTTCCCCAGAAATCGAACGTGTGTTTCCACTGGGGGTGTGAGAACACCATTCCGCTTCCCGCCTGACCTGCTCGCCATCGAACGGGCGTGGCTGGCCACCTACACCGATCTCGCCAAGGCCCCGGCCACCGGGACGACGGTGCTGCGGCAGCGGCTGATCGCCCTGTCCGGGCAGCTGTGCACCCATCCTTACTGGGAGACGGCCGCCGACTGGCGGGCCGGCGGCGTCGCTGCGCCGCGCCGCCCGCACACCCGCCCCCGCAGAACGGAACCCGGTATGAACGAGCAGGCCACCGGTACGCCCCGCTCGCAGCCCGTACCGGCCACCCGGGGACCCGGCCAGACGGGACCCTGCGCGCGGTACCGGTTTTGCGCGCGGTACGGGACCCCGGCGAACCCCCCGGAGAACCCCTTCTGCGAGACCCGCCGCGCCAAGCGACGGGCGCAGCACGGAAACTGACCATGGAACCGTCCGCCGGCTCCAGCCGGCTGGAGCTGCTGCGCTTCCTCGAACGACGCTCGCCGTCGGCCGGGCCATGGCCGAGGCAGAGCGCTTCGGTGACCCGCTCGTCCTCGCCGCCAGCATCCGGCTGCAGGCGCACGTCCTGGTGCGTGAGCAGCACGCCCGCCAAATGTTCGTACGGGGGTCCGCCGGGGGCCGTTCGCGTTCTGACCTGCTGCGGAGCGTTCTGCTGGCCTCCGTCCGTACGGCCGCGGACGCGAATGCAACCAGAACTGCAACCATGGACGCGTCCCTGGCCGAGGGGCGGACGGCCTGATGGCTGCGGCTGCGGCTGCTCAGTACGTCGGGCAGAGGTGCGTGTGTGCTGTCAATCGCTGATTGGTGTGGCCGACCTGGCGGCCTGCTCGATCTTCGCGCGGTGGGCTGCGCGGGCTTCCTCGTCGATCGGCTTCTCGTGTTCGGCGCGCAGCCCGGTCCGGCCGTCGAGGCCCTCGCGCAGGATGTCGGCGTGGCCTGCGTGTCGGATGGACTCGCCGAGGACGTGGACCATGATCGCGAACAGGTTCGTGTTGGGATGGGGCTCTGGCCACCACGGCACGTGGCCGGGGGCGTCGAGGGAGAGCTCGTTGATCGTCGCGTCCGAGTGTTCCCACGTGCGCCGGTAGAACCCGATGATCTGATCGCGACTCTCGTCCTCGGCCGCCCACTGATCGCTGCCGTCGGAGTCCTGCCACCGGGGCAGCGGTTCCGGGGAAGGGCGGTCGAAGACCTCGCCGAAGTACCTGGCCTCGACGGTGGCCACGTGTTTGACCAGGCCGAGGAGGTTGGTCCCGGTCGCCGTCAAAGGCCGGCGGGCGTCGTACTCAGACAAACCGTCGAGTTTCCAGAGCAGCGCCTTGCGGTCCCGCCACAGTCTCCCGTGCAGGTTGTCCTTCGCGAATTCATCGATCATGCGGCATGAGCCTGCCACGGGCTACTCGTGGTCTCAAGATCCCGTACGTGACCCGCAACGACCGGCAGAGGGGGCATCCATGAATTGCAGAAGTCTGCAATTTCATAGATGCTGTGGTTGCTGTGTCCGTCGGTAGCCGCGGGCGCAGCACCAAGCCGTTTGCCCCGCTCGGGGTGGTGAGAAGGGTGCGAGACGCGCCAGCAGGCACCGTGCTGATCGCGATCCTCAAAGAGTGGCGGGGCCAGCACTTTCACAACAGGCCCTAGTACTGCAATGAACCGTTCCGGGTTCGGTAGAGATCTCAGATGTTGGTTGTGACCTGCGGGGTTTCGTGGTTGCGCGGTAGTGGTTGTTCTCGTATTCGACGGGCGGGACGTGGCCTATCTCACCGTGGAGTCGACGGTGGTTGTACCAGTCGACGTACTCGGCGGTGGCGAGCTCGACGTCGGACAGCGTCTTCCATGGCCGTCGGGGTTTGATCAGCTCGGTCTTGAACAGGCCGATCGTGCTCTCCATCAGGGCGTTGACGCTCCTATAGTTGTCAACTGGCCGCAGAGGCTGTCTGTGGGGCGGGTCGGAGCAGGTGGTAGACCTCGCGGATGACGTAGCGCTTGAGGCAGCGAATGATCTCGCGTTTCGTCTTGCCTTCGGTGGTGCGGCGGGCGACGTAGGCGATCGTCCTGCGTTCCGCGTAATTCAGGGGTTCTGGAGTACCTGCCGGGTTGAAGGTGCAGGTCAGCGGGGTGAGGGCTGGCGACGCGGCCGGATTCGCCTAGAGACGCGACTTTGCGGATTCGCCTGCGCTGACCTGGAGTTGCTCCGTAGGGTCTGGAGTCGTGTACGTGAAGACGACGAAGCGGGAGAACAAGTCCGGCACAGTCCGGTACCTGCACCTGGCCCACAACGAGTGGGATCCGGTGAAGGGCCGGGCGGTCCCGAAGGTCCTGTTCACGTTCGGCCGTGAGGACGACCTCGACCGGGACGCGGTGAAACGCCTGGTCGCGTCTCTATCGCGGCTGCTGGAGCCGGGAGAGGCGCTGGCCTCGACCGCGGCGGGTGACCTGGAGTTCGTCTCGTCAGTCCCGTTCGGGGGCATCTACGTCCTCGATCATCTGTGGCGGCGGCTGAAGATCGACCAGATCGTCGGGCAGGTGGGACAGCCCAAGCGGGGTCGGCGCCGGGATATGTCGGTGACCGAGCGGGTGCTGTTCTCCCTGGTCGCGAACCGGGCCCTGGCTCCGTCGTCGAAGCTGGCCGCCGCGGACTGGGTCACGCACGACGTGCATGTCGACGGCCTGGCCGCGACCGACGACGACGCCTGCTACCGGGCGATGGACTGGCTCCACGAGGTGACCGACGACCTTGAGAAGCGGGTGTTCGACGAAGTCGCGAACCTCCTCAACCTCGAGGTCGATCTGCTGTTCTTCGACACCACCAGCACCTACTTCGAGCTGGAGGAGGCCGACGAGCCCGTCGCCCGCGACGACAAGGGCCGCCTCCTGCCGGCCGCAGACGACAGCGGTGACACACCGGACCAGGCCGGGTTCCGCGCCTTCGGCAAGTCGAAGGACTCCCGCGACGATCTCCCGCAGATCGTGATCGGGATGGCCGTCACCCGGGACGGGATCCCGGTCCGCGTCTGGTCCTGGCCCGGCAACACCGGTGACCAGAAGCTGATCCGGCAGGTCAAGGACGACATGCGCGACTGGACCCTGAGCAAGATCGTGTGGGTCACCGACCGGGGATTCTCCAGCGAACGCAACCGCCGCTACCTCCGCCAGGGCGAGAACGCCTACATCGTCGGCGAGAAACTCCGCTCAGGGAGTCCGGAAGTGAAGGCGGCCCTGTCCCGGCAGGGCCGCTACGGCGAGATCGCCGGGAACATGCGGGTCAAGGAGGTGCGGATCTCCGACACGGAACGGTTCGTGATCTGCCACAACCCCGAAGCCGCAACCCGTGACCAGCGCATACGCGAACAGCTCGTCGCCCAGCTCACGACCCTGATCGAGGACACCGACAAGCTCAGCGACTTCAAGCGCGGCGAGCTCCGCGGGAAGATCGCCGACAAGCCCGGCCTCAACCGCTACCTCCGCACGCCCCCGGCCGGCAAGCTCCGCATCGACACCGCGAAGGTCAAGGCCGAGGAGAACCTCGACGGCAAGTACCTGCTGCGATGCTCCGACCCGCACCTGACCGCGGAGGACATCGCCCTCGGCTACAAGCAGCTCCTCGAAGTCGAGCGAGGCTGGCGGGACATGAAGCAGATCATCGACCTGCGGCCCGTCTACCACCGGCTCGAGGAACGCATACGCGCACACGTCGTCCTCTGCTGGCTCGCCCTGCTGCTGATCCGCATCATCGAGACGACCACCGGCGCGACCTGGACGACCGTCCGCCGCGAGCTCGACCGGCTCCACCTCGGTACCTTCACCGGCCCCACCGGCCTGTTCCGGCAGGTCACCACCCTCACCAAGCCCCAGACCGACCTCCTGACCAAGCTCAACATCCCCGCACCGAAGCAGATCATCGCCCTCGAACCCACACGCCGCTGACCAGCACGAACACCAGCGCCTAGAGAAACGCCTCTCAGGCGCCCTCACCCATGTCCGCCCAGGTCAGACCCCAGATTCGTGACTCCAGGCCGCTGAATTACGCGGAACGCAGGCTGGAACTGCTTCCTCTGGGACCGTCCGTCCCAGTATCAGGCTGTCCGGGCAGCGGGGGGAACTTCACTCCTGCCATTCCTCCGCGGCTGCGGCCAACCCGGCCTGAATACGGGCGGCCTCCTCACGACGACCTGACAGGCCACTACTCCCACGGGCCTACCGCACCAATCCGCAAGCAGCGGAAACACGCCAGCGCGGCCGTGGCTCAAGTTTTGCTCTGAGATCGCGGGAAGAGGGTTGGGCGCTGCGCTGTCAGGTGACACTCCTGGCGGATGAAGTGGGTCGAAACGGGGGGCTGGTATGCGGTGGGTGTTCCGGCAGTTCGCAAGGGGCTCGGACGAGATACGGGATCTGGATGTGTACGACATCGCGTTCCTGGCGGGCGGGGCGCGGCGGGTGGCGGACAGCGCGATCGTCGCGCTCAACAGGCGCGGCCTGCTCGTGGTGCACGCCTCGCAGGTGCGTACGGTGGACGGGGAGTTGCCAGGGCATGCGGTCGAGCGTCGTGTGGTCGCGTTCTGCGGGCACACTAGGAGCATCGACGCCGTGCGCTCCAACCTGCAACGCTCCCTGGAGAGCTATGAGATCGGCCGTCGGCTGGCCGCATGGGGCCTGGTGAAGGGCGCGGACCGCCGGGTGACCCGTAGCGGCAGACGACACCTGGAGGCGGCCGGGCGCGACGCGAGCATCCCGGAGTACGTCCTGCGCGGGGCCGCCGGCCTCCTGGACGCTACGGTGCGACGCCCGGCCGGCCACACGCAGGGGGCTGCGCCCCGACGCGACCCTGCGCCGCAAAGGCGCAGGAGCCAGAGCCCGACGACGGGGCGTAAGTTCCCGCGCCTGGACGTCGACTCCGGCGGCGAGTGAGATCTCAGGTGTCCACCTCATCCCCCACGCCCGCGGTGAGGCCGACGGGGGCCTCCGGCAGCCCGAAGGTCCACGCGTGGTGTTCCACGCGCGGGCCCGGGCGTACTTTCCCCTGGTTCCCCCGCGCGGATCCATGACCCGCAGGGAACACCGTGTGTTGTTCCTCGCCGAACGAGTGGCTGCGCAGCGGTTGGAACGGGATCGCGGCCGGCTTGCGACGCAAGCGGGGTATGCGGGGATCCATGGTGCATCTTCTCTCGTTCCCGTCAACCTATGGCAGCTGTCAGCTGGCCAGCAGCACCCTCATTCCGCACGGGAGCGAAGCCGACGCGGCCGAACATCTGGCCCTTGAGCATCTCGATCCGGTTGACGTGTCCCAACGTGACCGCGACGGGATCGTGGCGACGCGTGCCGCTGTCACATCCCGGGTATGTCGTAGCCGGGGTCTGGATGCTGACCGGGGGTCCACCACTCAGTGAGACCCCACACCCCGAGCGCGAGCGCGGCTACGGCCGCGACTGCCCCGGCCCAGGGCGGCACCCGCCTGATGGCCAAGGCCCAGGAGAGGAGCGGCACCAGGGCGCCGCCGAGCAGGATGAGCGGGAGGTCGACAAAGAGCACGCTCAGATCGCGAGCGTGGGCCTCAAATCCTCCGTCGATACTGAACGCGGCGCGTGGTGCCCAGACGGCCAGCCCGGTCAATGCACCGAGGCCGGCGAGGAAGTACCTGGCCTGGCGCTCGGCCTCCGGCTTCGTACCGGTCCGCCCTGGAGTGTTTGCCCTCATGCCCTCTGGACGCGGCAGCTCGACACGCGGTTGCAGGGACAGCCGACGCCTACGTGCCGTCATGGGCAGGCAAACGTGGGCCGATCCAGCGGCGGCCGCGTCCGCACTCGCCGCGCGCGCCGTCTCCAGCCACTCCCTCGCAGCCCTTACCTCGCAACCGAGCGCCGTCCGGAGCTACGGCGGCGCCGTCGGGAAGACCGCTCAGCGGATCGGCGCGGTGCTGTCCTGGAGCAGTTGGTGCGCCGAGCCCGGGTACGACCGGCCGGCGGTCCCCGCCTGGGCAAAGCGGCTGCCGCTGCCGGATTCGGGCACCCTGGTGCGCTCGAAGATGGAGTTCGACCGGCTGAAGGCTTCGCCGCGGGCGGGCGCGTGGTTACTGCGTGGCTCGACCGGCCGCTGGGTGTCGATGACCGTCTCGTGGACGCCGTGCTCGTACCTGGCCGGCAGCGTGCAGTACCGGGGGGCGTTGACGCGGTAGAGGGCGCCGCAGATCCGCAACGGCGGCACCGACTTGCCACAAGGCTCGTCATGGGCGTGGGATGGGTACGCCTGCGGAGCGGAGTCGGGCCTCGGTGAGCGCGGTCAGGCGGGCTGAGACCGGGGCCTGGTCCCCGCGGTGGTTATTGATCAGCCGGTATTGGGTGGAGGCCTTGTTCCAGGCCCGCTGGCTGGTGGGGTTTCCCAGCAGCGCGGGGTTGGCGAGGTAGTGGTCGGCCATGGCGGTCGCGAGTTCTTCGATCCTCGGGTCGTCCGGTTCCCAGGTCTCGGCCTCCTGGCCGCGCTTGGCCAGGTCGACGTACTCGGGGTCCTCCAGCCGGTGTTCGAGCTGGGCCAGGAAGCCGTCGAAGCCCTCCGGCACCAGTACCCGTGCCAGCACCAGCGCCTCGCGCTGTGCGGCCACGTAGTCGGGGCCAAAACCGAGGCCGGGCATCCGCTCCAGGACCGCGCAGGCACGCTCGGGCAGCAGGGCCCGGTCGCCTTCGGTGAGCCGGTGCAGCGTGTCGAGGCGCGCTACCAGGTCCGCGATCCGGTCGGTGAGCTGCTGCGCGACGTCGGCGAGGGCGTCGGCGAACTGGCCGGCGTCGGCGTCGAGCAGCGGCCCGATCTCGGCCAGCGGCACCCCGGCGGCGGCCAGTGTCCGGGCCTGCACCAGCCTCAGCAGCTCCTGCGATCCGTACCGTCGGTATCCGGAGGCGTCGCGCTGCGGCTCGTCGACCAGCCCGAGCCGGTGGTAGTGGCGCACCGTCTTCACCGTGACGCCGACGAACGCCGCCGCCTGTCCGATCGTGACCCCGCTCGTCATCCGCTCAGCCTGCCTCGTGCTCGGGCTCGGCCACGACGCGCCGCGTGGCCGAGCAGGGGAAGGGGCCGCGCCGAGTCCGTCAGGCCCGGCGCGGCCCCGGTTCGCGTTCTGTCTGACGCACGACCGGAAGGGGCCGCCACTCGAAGCGTATGGGCCCGGGCGTTCAGTGCGTCGGCCGCGCCGGATCGGTCTGCCCGCCGCCGAACACCTCGCTGACGAGACGCTGTTGGGCGGTCTGGAATGCCGGCGCTACGGACATGTCGGCGTCGTCCACGTAGGTCAGCCCGGCGGTCATGGTCGTGCGACCGTCTGGCGTGCTGTACATCAGCGCCGCTGAGCCGATGGTGGCGCCGTTGTGGTGGAAGACGGTGCCGCCGCCCGCGCCCAGGTCCTGGGCGAACACCCCCAGGCCGTAGCCGATCGTGGCCTCCGGGGTGCGCATCTCGGCCAGCAGTCCGGCCGGCAGGAGCCGGCCGCCCATCAGTGCAGAGAAGTACGTGTGCAGGTCCTTGGTGGTCGAGATCATGTCGCCGCCGGCCGCAACCCAGGAGGGGTCGTGGCGGGTGACATCGACCGTCTTCTCCTGCCCGGCGTCCTCGTAGCGGTAGTAGCCGTGGTTGTGAGGCGCGGGGACCTCCGGCGAGGTACCCGGCGCCACGGTGCCGGTCATCCCGAGGGGCCCGAGGATCAGCCGCTGCAACTCCTCGGCGAACGAGCGGCCGGTGACGCTCTCGATCACCATCCGGGCCAGCACGTAATTGGTGTTGGAGTAGCTCCAGCCCGACCCCGGAGCGAACCGCGCCGGCTTGGACAATGACAGCCGCACCAGTTCCTCGGGCAGGTAGGTGTGGAATCGCTTGTCCACCCACTCCTTGCCCCGCCAGGGGATCCCCAGCACGACCGTCCCGTCCTCGTAGAGCTCACCGGTGTGGCTGAAGATCCCACTGGTGTGCTGCAAGAGCATTCGCACCGTGATCCGCCCGTCCAGCCCGAACCCGGGCAGGTAGTCACCGGCCGGGGCGTCCAAGCCGATCCTGCCCTCAGCCACCAGCATGAGCACCGATGCCGCGACGAAGTTCTTGGTGCTGCTGCCGATGCGGAAGTGTCCGTCGGTCAGCGGCTCGGCACTCTGGCCGAGCTCGCGCGTCCCGGCGCTGCCGACCCACTCGCCCTGCCCGTCGTTCACCCGCAGCTGCACCCCGAGGAGACCGGACTCGACGATGTCCTCGATCGCCTTCGTCAGCTCCGGGCGATCCTGCTCCTGACCGGGCGGGGTGATGGACATGATGGACATGTTGCTCCTTCAGATCTGCTGTGCCCGCGTCGGCGTCGGGCCGTTGCGACGAGCCTGCAGCCTGACCCAGGGTCAACCTCAACCGTGTTCCAGCTCACAGCGGGATGGCGGGATGACGGGATGACGGGATGATCGAGTCCTGCCATCTGCTCCACTCCGCTTACCAGGTGCCACATGGCTCCCACGGCAGCAGCCGGGACTCCTGCCTTGCCGGTCCACCGACAGAGGTCATACCGGACCCCGACGCATCAGGGGCGTCCGACTCCGCCATCCATCATGTCCAGACCCGCCGCCGTCACCATAGGGAGTCAGTACGTCACGCATGGTCCACAGCGTTGCCGTCTGAGCGGCTGGCCGACGAGTCAGGGCATCCGCCAGTGGAACTTCCCGCCGCCGACCCAACGGACCTCGGCCGGATCGTCGAGGTCGTGGATCGTGATGCCGGCGCCCGAGGCGGTCAAGAGCACGTCCGTCATGCACGTGGCCATGCCGACGACTTCGCCGTCGACCTCGACGATGCGGAACGGCGGATCGCCGTCGTACAGACGGAGCACGGTGACCCGCGCCGGCGCAGTGTAGGGAATCGCGCCTTCGGTCATGTGACGCTCGCCTCCGCCACTTGTCCGGGGCGGGGACCGAAGCCGCGGACGCTTGGCGCTGTGCCTGGAGTCGGAGCTGCACCCCATCCCGAAGGACGGGTTTGGTCCCACAAGGTGCTCATGCCCCTCTCCCGGTCGGTTACTCCTCAACAGATGTGCGGCGCCGAGTGCTGGACGTGGCAGCGTCGGTCCAGCGGGCTTGGGGTCCGGGGGCAACAGGGAGTGTGCACGGACTCCTGCGGCGGTCAAAGAAGGATCAGCAGGAGGAGAACCGACAAGGTGCCTGCTGTGAGCACGGTCCCCACCACGGCGAATACCGTGTCGACCCTCGTTGAGTCCCAGCCCTGGATCGCGAAACGGCGGGGGTTCTGCTCGTCGTAGCGGACCGTGACAGAGGTACCGACTCCGAAGCCGCGTCCGACGGTGCCGCGGCCGAGCCTGGAGGAGTACTCGCATGCGCGGCCGTCGCGGGTCGTCCAGGCCACGACCGGGTGGTGGTACTTGGCTCCGTCGTCGTCTCGGCGGGTTTCGTGACGGACGACTTGCCCTGCCGCGGTGACGCCGGTGCGACGAAGCGCACCGGCGAGGCGGAGTCCGTACGCACCGATGCAGAGGAAGATCACGCCGATCACCAGGGGTATGAGCGAGAAGAGCCATTCGCGTTTCATGTGGTGTCCGACGCCTGGGTGCCGGTATTGGTTGCCCGGCCCAGGAGTGCCTTCTGTCTCCCGGTGACCTGCGGACCCGCACGCACCGACGATCGTGGGGACCGTCCCCGTCGCCGACCTCACCGACCCGGCCAGAACAGTCCTCCTGGAACCCGCCTGGATGATCGAGATCGCCATCGGCGACGAGGATCCCGTGGACTCGGTCATCCTCCTCATCCGCGGCACCGGAGACGCACCTCGATTGCGCGTCGAAGGCGCCGTGTGATGATGTGCGTCCACTCCGGGGAGGCGATGGTGCTGAGAAGAGGCGCGCGGTGGGCCGCGGGCGTGATGGCCGCGATCTGCTTGGCACTGCTCCTGGGCCCCGGCGCACCGAGCGGTGACGTCCCCCTCAGCAGACTGCTGCCGTTCGACGCCGCCGAGGAGGTCGTACCGGACCGGGTCGGCACGTGGAACATCTGCAATCCGTGCGGGAGCGGCAACAACTTCGGCCGGGCGACGGAGATCGCCACGTACGCGCCGCAGGTCATCGGCCTCCAGGAGGCGTGCGTACGTGACGTCGAGCAGATCCGCACGTACCTGGAAGAGGTCTACGGGCTGGCCTACCGGGTCGAGTACGGGACGGTCCTGCGGAACTGGAACCGCTGCGGAGGGCTGCCGTGGCGGCCGGGCGGCTTCGGCCAGGCGATCCTCTCGGCGGCGCCGATGACTGACCGGGTGAGCGTCGATTACCCCGACGGCGGCTCCGAGGAACGCGGTTACCTCGCCGTCACCACACTGGTGGGCGGCCGGCCCGTCCGCGTCTTCAACACCCATCTCGCCGAGCGCCGGCAAGGACCGGTTCGGGCGGGCCAGGTGGCGGCACTCGCCGTGGAAGTCGCCCGTCACGACCGCGCCATCGTCCTCGGCGACTTCAATGCCCTGCCACACGCCCCCGAACTCGGCCCGATGTGGGCCCTGGCCCTGGACACCGACACCGGCTGCCGCCCGTCGGCCACCAGCGCCCGCACCTGCGCAACGACCACCGACTGGAACAGCAAGTTCGACTACGTGTTCCTGCGCGGCTTCACCCCGCGCACACACCGGGTCCGGCCCAGACTCCCGGACAGTCTTTCCGGTCGGTGGCGGGAAGCGCGGCTGCGGTGTCAGTGCGCTGAAGTATCCTTCCCGCCACCGCACACCGATTCGAAG
>NZ_JBFBBA010000083.1:0-11938 GCF_040682455.1 Streptomyces sp. NPDC051183 | reverse complement strand
GCTTCGTTGCGTCCGGCGTGTCCAAACTGAAGGTCCGCCACACGGCTGTGACCTGCCGCTTCTCCTCACAGCCAAGACTATGAATCAGCCCTGCCGAGGCCCCACCGGGAATGAAACCGGCGGACCTCTCGCATTCCGCGCGGGAACACTCGGCTCGACTTCATGAAAAAACCGAAATCTGACGCACTTACGGTGAGGTAAACACTCTTTTCCAGTGCGGACAGATTGATACAGCGGCAGACTTGATAAAGAAGACAAAAAGCCCTGCCGGATGCACCTGAGCACCGTCGGCAGGGCTTTCCAGTTGAGAATTGACTACAAAATCACCACAGGCGGGCCACTTCGCGACCACTGGAGTCTAGGACAATGAAGTCAGACTCTCCCGGATAGGGCAGCCAGACCGATATACCATTCGGCCAGATATTAATCTCTAGCGAGGGGGCAAGGGTCGGATCCAGTTGCAACGTGATGAATTCATCGGCGGCGAGTTCGAAGGCAATTCCACCCGGCTCGAACGTAACTCGTGCGGGCCCATCGGTTGCAGCGAACTTCATTTCCATCATCGAACGATTAGCCTCCATGTCACCTCCAGGCGTCAATTATTTCCTGCAACAGTTGCACGCGGTTCCTTGCGGTATCCACGGGCGACCTGGAGTTCTGTTCCCCGCGTCCGGCCGCGCCGCCCTTGCCCGCATTGACAGCCCCCTGATAGAAGTCCTGGAGTTTCTCTGCATCGCCCCGGCTGGCAAGACCGCGGAGAGCCTCTGGCGTACGCGTTCCGATGAGTTTTCCGGGGTCGCTGTTGCCCCAAATCTTGTTGCCGACGACATTCATCCTTCCCCCCTCAAGCGTTGGCGGCTTAACGTAGCCGCCGCGTTCGGGCAGAGGGTTAGCCAGGTCTTCGGCGACACCATCGGAACCCACGCTGAATCGCGCTTCCCCACAATTGTGGACCAGGACCGGAGTCGCTCCTGCGAGCACATAGTACGTGTGGATGTTGGCTACGGTCAGGTTGCGGACCGAGGCCTGCTGGGTCCAGCGGTTGATCGCAGTGATCTGGACGAGACTGCCAGCGCTTGTCTGCAGGGACTCGCCGACGGTTAGGTCTGTTGCATTGACCCACTCGTTGAGCGCAGGCACCCAGAAGGGGTGTCCGTCCGTCGCGGTGATGGTAGTTGTGCCGCTGTCGCCTGTACTAGCTTCCGCGACTGCTATCTGGACGAGGTTCTTGGTGCCTTCTCCGTCGATGGTTGCGGTGACATCTTCTGCGGTTGTTTCGCCTGATTCTGGGTCGGTTGCCAGGACCTTGTCGCCTGGGACGACATCTGCGTGCGGCTTGGTGGTGCCGTCTGCCATGAGGACTGGTGTCTCAGGGGTGAAGCTGTTGCACTTTGAGGAGAATCTCGCGAGGAATTTCTCCCCTACCTTGGCGGCGGCGCCACCGGGGACGGGGGATAGGATTTCCCCTATCTCGAAGGTGTTGTCATTGGTGTTGATTCCTGCCTTGTTCAGGAGGTTGCGACTTACGTCGCCAACACTGGGTCCGCCTGGTCCGAACACCCACTTAGACAGAAGGGTGAGGGGGTGTCCACTGCTGGCGAGGTCGATGACGCCTTGGCCCATGCCGGCGAGGAAGTGTCCGGGTTTGAAGTCGAGTCCGGTCACGTAGGGGACGTTGACGTTGCTCAGGATCTGCTTGGCGATCCTGGTGTACGTCCAGGCCTCGTCGGTGGCGTTGCCGCCGCCGTGGAAGTCGGGGGCGGGTGCGTGTGTCTCGTAGTACAAGCGCTGGGTTTCCAGGCTGGTGTATTCGGCCGTCGTCTCCTTGGCGTTGGAGAAGGTGATGACCGACTGGCCCGTGCACTTGTAGAGGGTTCCGCATTCATCGCTGCGCAGGCCGCTGGGGTCGGAGCCTGAGATGGGGTTGCCGGCTGCGTAGGTGTAGCCGTTCATCTGGAGCGGGTCGGTGATGTCGATGACGGGGTCGACGCTGATGAAGCGGCCGGTTGAGGCTTCGTATTCGCGGGCGCCGATGTGGGTCAGGGCCGTGGTGTTGTCGTCGACTCCGGTGCCGAGGAATGTGTGGTCATCGGGCCAGTTGGAGGTGAGGGCGCCGCGGGGGTTGCCGTAGGGGTCGGACTTGCGGCGGGTTGTCGCCTGGCCGGGGGACTGGTCTACGGAGGCGGTCGCGGTGTTGTGGTGGTCGGTGAGCAGGACGGAGAGCTTGTGGTTCTGGCTCTTGCCCTCCGTGCGGCGGACGGTGGTGGGGGCGCCGGGGCTGCTGTAGTAGCGGACAGCGTCGATGGCCTGTCCGGCCTTGTTGACGGTGATCTCGGCTTCGCCGAGGTAGAGGGTCCGGGCGCTGCCGGTCTCCTGGATCAGCCGTTCGCCGGAGGGGCCGTAGACGTAGGTGGTGGTGTTGTCGAAGTTCCACTGCTGGGCGCCGGTTGCGTTGCAGGACCACAGCTGGAGGTCGCTGCCGTCGATGGCGTTGTTGGGGACGTCGACGCACTGGTTGGCGGCCGGGTTGTAGAGGGACTTGTCGCTCGCGCGGTAGAGGAACTTCTGCTTGTCGCTGCCGTCGCAGGTGGCGATGAGCACCTTGGTTCCGCTGGTGGTGAGGCATTTCTCGAAGGCGCGGACGGTGTCGCCGGTCAGGCGCCACTGCTGGGCCTTGGTCTCGTTACAGGGCCAGATCTGGGCTGCCGTGCCGTCCGCGGTGGAGCCTTCGGCGACGTCGAGGCACTTGCCGAGCACTCCGATGACGGTGACTGAGCCGATGCCGGGGCTGGTGGCGGAGGTGAGCTTGTTGCGGCGGTCCCAGTTCAGGGCCTGGGTGTCGCCGTCGATGCGGCGGCTCTTGGTGTTGCCGGACGCGTCGTACTCGTAGTTCGAGAGCGAGGTGACGGTGCGGCCGGGTGTGTTGGTGGTCTTGGTGGTCTTGGCCAGGGCGTGGGGCTGGGTGGTGCTGGCTGGCTGGGTGCCGTTGCCGGTGACGGTGACGCCGTAGTCGTAGGTGGTCTTGTCGTCCAGGGCCCCGTTGGTGAGGTCGTGGTCGATGAGCTGGGTGCGGTTGCCGATCTTGTCGAACTGGTATTCCTGCCAGTACCCGTCGCCGTCAGGGCCTGGTGTGACGTCGCTGAGGCTGGGGCCGGTGCAGGCTGCGGTCTTGCCGGTCCAGGCGTTGGTCAGCTGGCCCATGGCGTCGTAGGTGAAGCACTGGCGGTCGATGCGGCCGCCGGCCTGGGTGTCGGTGATGGAGGTCGGGTTGCCGACGGCGTCGTAGGCGTACGACAGGGAGGAGATGCGGTTGGGGTTGGCGGTCTCGCGGTCGCTGGTGGATTCGGTGACGCGGCCGGTGTACTGGTCGTAGAGGTTCGTCGTCCAGACGCGGTTCGGGTGGTTGCCCGACGCGGTGCGCAGGACCTCGCCGAACGGGCTGTAGACGGTGTCGGCGGTGTACCAGTTGAGACCGGAGAGGGTCTTGGGCAGGCCGTCGTCGTCGTACCGGGTGATCAGCTTCTCGGCGGCCAGGCCGCCCGGGGTGGCCGGGAGGGTGGTCGACTGGACCTTGCCCCTGGGCGTGTAGGTGGTGCCGTAGGCGTAGGTTCCGGCGAAGCCCTTGGTCGCAGCCACGTCCGGGATCGTGATCTTCGAGCCGGTCGGGCGGGACTCGGTGTCGTAGCCGGTGACCTCGCTCGTGTATGCCGCGCCGCCCTCGTACCGGGTCGAGGCGACGGCCAGGCCCTTCGCGCCGGGCAGGGTGTCGTACGTCCAGGAGCTGACCAGAGGGCCGTCGGCCGCGTTGTCGCGCACGGCGGTCTTACGTCCGAGGACGTCGTACGCGGTGTACTGGGCGCGCCCGGCGGAGTCGGTGGCGGAGACCTGCTGGTCGAGGCTGTTGTAGGTGAAGGTCGACTTGCCCATGTCGGGGTCGTCGGAGGAGGTCATGCGGCCGCGGGCGTCGTAGGCGTACGTCCAGTTGTTCCCGGCCGGGTCGGTGACCTTGGACAGCTTGCCGCGAACGTCATAGCTGTACGTGGTCTTGTTCCACGTCGTGAGGTCGGTGGCCGTGAAGTGGCGCACCTCTGAGGTGCGGTTGAGGACGTCGGTCCAGGTCTCCGTTGCACGGCTGCCCTTGAGCGCGGTGGAGCCGTTGGCGGACATGCCGGTGCGGGTCCGGGTCCAGTCTCCGCCGTACTGCGTCGTGGTGGAGTTCTGCGGGACGTCGGCGTGGAGGGTTGTGGTCCGGACGGGGCGGCCGAGGCCGTCGTAGGCGATCTCGGTGGAGTTCGGGACGTGGAAGACGGTCTCGGGGACGAAGATCTTCGTGCCCGGCTTGCCTTCGGCGTAGTAGCCGTTGTTGGTCTGCCGGACCGTGCCGTTCGCGCTGTGGAGGGTGTCCGTGATGACGCGGCCGCCGCCGGGCGCTTCGCCCTGGGACTGACGGGGGCGGAGCAGGCCGTCGTAGATCGCGACCGAAGTGGCGTAGGTGCCGTCGTCCCGCAGTGTCTTTGTGGTGACGACCGGCGCTTCGTGCTCGGAGATCTGGTACTCGAAGACCTGGGCGGGCTTGTCGGTGAGCTTCTGCGAGGGCGTCCACACATCGGTGAGCCGGCCGATGTTGTCGTAGGCCATGGTGGTCTTGCGGCCGTTGGCGTCGGTGGCTTCGAGGGTGGAGCCGCGTGCCGCGTCGACCTTGGTGGTCGCGGTGTGGCCGAGGGAGTTGGTGGCGGTCACGGTGAAGACCGCGCCGGTGGCCGGGGTGTACGCCGTGGTGCTGGCGTTGCCGACTGCGTCGTAGGCCTTCACGACACGGCCCAGGGCGTCGTATTCCGTGCGTACGGTGGTGACCCAGCCGGTGCCGGCGCCGTCGAGGCTGTCCAACTGGTAGGAGAGGCCCTTGGACGGGGCCGCCCCGAAGGCGTTGAGGGCGTCGTACGAGGTCCGCGCGTCGCCGAGGACGGCGCCCGTAGCGGCCTGGGAGCAGTCGCCGGCGGTCTTGCGGACCCGCTGGGGCAGACCGATCAGATTCTTGTCCGGGTTGTGGACATAGGAGGTCGTCACACACTCCTGGACCTCTGTGGTCCAGGACGTCCCGTTGTGGGTGAAGGCGGATGTCTGGGTGGTCTCGGGCAGTCCGTAGGTCGCGTCGACCGTGTTCGTGGTGCGGACCATGCGGGACTTGCCACCGCTGATGGACTGGATCTCATCCGACCGGCTGACACCCGTGCGATAGGCCTCGAGGTCGGTCGTTCCGTCCCGCGGCCGCGACGCGGTCTTCTTGCTCCAGGGCCACGTCAGGGAACGGGACACAACGGCCCCGCCCGCCTTGGCGTAGCTGATGGTCTCCACTGCCTGCCCCTGGTACTGGGGCAGATCCTCACCGAAGTCCTCTGCGCTGGTCGAGTCCTTGACCGTGATCTTGGGGCGTCCGGCATCACCGGACATGCCCCGGAAGTACCGGGTGCGGCTCTGCGACTCCTCGGTGGCATCGCTTCCGCCCGTGTGGGCCGTGACGCCGCGCTTCGTGACGACACTGGCGTACCCGCGCCACTGGCCGTAGGTGCGCAGATCGGGCTTGGAGAACTCGTCGTCCTCCTTGGCCCAGGCGGCGTCGCCCTCGTAGGTGTACGTGGTGGTGACATCGGGCTGGCGGCCGACGCGGTCCTTCTCGGTCACACGGTCGATGACGTACTTGTTGAACCACTCCAGCGGAGGGTTCTCCAGGGTGCTGTCGGGCGACCAGCGGACCGGGAAGCAGCGGGTGGTGTTCTCCTCCGGCTTGGGGTGGCTGCCGCCTACCGGGCAGGGGTCGGAGTAGTCGACGTGGATTTCCCCGCCGGTCTCGGTGCGGATGGTCTCCACACGCAGCCGGTCGAAGTCCGGGGTGGGGTCGTCCGCGCTGGTGGCGACGCGGTTCGGCATGTCCTTGACGTTGGCGATGAACGACACCGAGGGCAGCGTGGTGCTGAGGTTGCCGGCCTTGTCCTTCGTCGTGCCGAACCCGGTGCGGCTGATGGCCTCCAGCCACAGGGGCGGGTGGGTGTCGGTGCGCTGCTTGGGGAACGACTGCTTCAGGTCCCACTGGTCGACCTGCGACAAGGCCGTGGACCCGGCAGTGCGCTGGCCGAACGTCTTGACGGCGGTCAGGCGCTTACGGCTCCAGAACGTCGGCGTGGTGGTGTAGCAGTCCTCGTTGCCGCCGTCCTTGCAGTGCAGGGTGGAGGGGGTGTCCCACCACGGCTGCTTGTCCTGGTAGTTGTTCGACTCGAACTCGGCGAGCGAACAGGTGGTGCTGCCCTCCCTGACGCACCGCTCTGCGACCTGGAACTCGACCCGGCCGGCCGGGTCGGCGCTCAGGCTGTCGGCACGCAGGCCGTAGGAGATCTGGGTGGGGTGGCCGCCCCGGGTGTAGGAGACCTTGGCCTTGTACTTCTCGTTCTTGGCGTAGTTGTTGGTCTCCTTCGCCCAGTCGATGACCATGGCACTGCCGTGGACGTCCTCGACGTAGTCCAGGTTCCAGCGCCAGCCCTGATCACACGAGGAGTTGGCGTAGGAAGCCTGGTAGCAGGGCTCGCCGGGGTGGTTGCCGAAGACGGGAACGGTGAAGACCGAGTTCGTGACGGCCCGGCTGCCCGCGCCGTCGACGTCATGGCGGCCGAAGAAGTAGCGGGTTCCGTCCCGGGTGGTGACGACCCAGTACTCGCCGTCCTTCGCGCCGTTGGCCTGTCCCGTCCTGCGCTCGACCTTGGAGCCGTCGTCGTTGGCAGGGACCCACTGGCCGGTCGAGGCGTCACGGACCAGCTCGGTCGATCCGCCGCCGAGCGACATGACCATGTTGTCGCCGGCCCAGCAGAGGTCGCCCTTCTTCCTGTCGGCCGGGCTGTCGTTGTTCGGAGCGCCCCCGTTGGGCTTGAGGTCGTCCGAGCAGGACCGGTAGCGGCGCTCGATGAAACCGGGGTTGTAGTCCCAGCCGTCGCCGATCCAGGAGGCCTGTCCGTTCGCCACCGACGTCCTGCCGTCCACTGCCTGCGAGGCGTAGGTGAAGGCGATGCTCGGGGCGGGGCCGGCCGGGGCGGTGGGTACGGTCAGGGGGTAGGTCCAGGAGAACCCTCCGCCGCTGCCGCCCGCGGTCCACGTACCTGAGGGCGAAAGCGGTGTGGCCTTGTAGGTGCCGCCCGCGCCGGAGGCACCGTCAGATGCTGCCAGGACCATCGGCCCACCGCCGCCGAGCGCCATGGTGCGCAGGCCCTGGCTCGGTGCGGTGGCCGGGTCCACGGTTGCACGGACCGTACCGGTGGCCGGGTCGTTGGTGGACGGGACGTCCTTGGAGACGGAGCACTCGGGGAGCTCCGGAGTGGTGAGGAAGCATTCGGGGAGCTGCTTGAGCTCCAGGCGGGTGGCCCACTCGGTGCCGTAGAGGTCCTTGAACTTCTTGTAGTCCAGCTGGACGTCGACCGGGGTGGAGCCCTCCGCGGGGGGCGTGACCTTGATGAGGGCGCCGTCGACCTTGGCGGCCTCGGTGGCGGCGCGCGTTTCGACGGCCACGGACCAGGTGCCCGACGGGTCGGGCGGCGTCGGATTGGACTCGGTGGGGGAGGCCTTGCCGATGCTCACGGGCAGGCTGCCGGCCTGGACGAGCTGGGTGCCCGTGGCGGGATCGAGTGCGACGGTGGCGGTTCCGCCGACAGGCGGTGTCACCTTCGAGGGCTCGTACTCGGCAGGCGGCTGCACCGGGGCTCCGGCCCAGCCCTCGAGCTTGGCTGCTTCGACCTCGTCGAGCTTGGCCGGCTTGTCCTGCTGGAGGCCGGGCAACTGGATGCTGCTGCGGTCGCCAGGTGGCGCCGCCCAGGCTTGAGTCGGAAGCAACGTCGCCACCAGCATCACGGACAGCGTGATGCCGGTGCGCCCGGCAAGGCGCGCGCGTCGGGCGCGGGCCTTTCTGTTTCCGGGCAGGCGGAAATTGTTCGCCGAGAACGGCGACATGTGGACCCCCCCACGCGCTGCCGCCACGGCTACGGCGCATGGACGGCAGGAAACTGACAATTAGCCAGCTGATTGTGTGGGTGTTCGCAGAGAAAAATCCACCATCCGATAAGCGGTGTGGGCTTTATCACTTTACTGCATGTATATGTCGGGGCAATTGATGCAAACCGGGTGGAAATGGATGGTGGATTGGGTGATATGAGGGGTGACGATGTCAGAGGGATGGTTCATGCTCGGCCTGGCGTGTCCGATGTGCGAAAGGCGAGTGGGGAGCGGACCTTTCCTGTTCAGGCCAGTGGTCGAATCGTTTCGATTTATGGGTACCGAGGGCTGCGAAGCGTGCGCCCGAGGGGGGAGAAGTGCAATCGTGTCTGTCAGCGAATCCGCGGACGAGAATCCACCAAGAGATCTTGCGGAAAAGGAAGTTGGCGCGCCGCGGTCACGCTGGTTCCAGCGCCGACGGACTCTGGGCAGCCTTGCCGCGCTGCTCGCCATAGCCGTGGCTGTGCCGGTCGGCGTTCAGCTGGCCGAGCCGAAGGGTGCCCCGGACGCCAAGCCGGCCGAGGCCGAGGTGCCGGAGGTGCCGGTCACTGCCACGGATGCGCGCCGGCTGGCCAGGGAGAGCGGCAAAGAGGTCGAGGCCACCGCGGAGCGCACTGCCAACACCACGACCTGGGCGAAGCCCGATGGTGTGTTCAAGCTGCGCGTGTCCTCCGCCGCGGTGCGCGCCAAGGTGGGCGATCGGTGGAAGCCGATCGACACCACCCTCGAGCGGGTGGAGGGCGGATTCGCGCCCAAGGCGGTCAACGGGCGAGTCGTCTTCAGCGGCGGTTCCAAGCAGGAGGCCGCCGACGGCGGCGGGCGTGCCTCGCGCGGAGTGACGCGGACGGCTCTGGCCCTGCCCGCCCTGAAGGCGGATACGCCGGCCCCTGCCTGGACCGATCTGGTGCGGCTGACCGCCGACGGGCACGAGATGGTGGTGAGCTGGCCCGGGCCCCTGCCCGAACCGTTCATCGCCGGCCCGCGCGCCCTGTACGAGAACGTCCGCCCGGGTATCGACCTGCTGATGACGGCGCAGGAGGGCGGCTACTCGCACCTGCTGATCGTCAAGGACAAGAAGGCCGCCTCGGATCCGATGCTCGGCCAGTTGAACTACCGGCTCAGCTCCCCGAGCCTGACCTTCCACCTGGACGAGGCTTCGCGCGCAGTCAGTGCCCGTAACGCCAAGGGCGAGGAAGTCGCGGGTTCGCCCACCCCGTACATGTGGGACTCGGCCGGCAAGGTCGCCACCACCAAGGGCGAACCCGCCCCTGCTCCGGGCCCCGGTGCGGCCGAGCGCCCCACGCTCGCCCTGTCCGGTCTCGCCGGCGCGGAAGGCGCGCACGCCGAGCCGGCCGGAGCCGCGCTCACGGCCGAGGGAATTTTGACCCTCACGCCGAACAGCCGTCTGCTGAACGACGGCGACACGGTGTATCCGGTTTTCATCGACCCCTCCTTCAAGGGCCACAAGCAGAGCTGGACCCTGCTCTACAAGACGGCAGAGAACACCAGCTTCTACAACGGACAGAACTTCAACAGCGACAGCGGAACTCCCGAAGCGCGCGTCGGATACGAGACCACCACCTACGGCACGTCCCGTTCGGCATTCATGTTCGACTTCGGCAGCCAGCTTCACGGCACCGCAATCCGATCCGCCAGGCTCCGGGCTTTGCAGACGTACTCATGGGGTTGCACCGCAACCACTTTCGACGTCTATCACACCCCGATGATCTACAGCGATACCACGTGGAGGAGCACGAACAACGACTCCTTCTGGGGCAACCGGATCGCCAGCGGGTACACGGGGCACGGACACGACAGCTCCTGCCCCGACTCCTGGGTGGCCCTGGACATCAAGGGCACCGTCGAGAACGGGGCCCGCGGCGCCTGGCAGACCCTCACCCTGGGCCTGCGCGCCGAGAACGAGGGCAACGCGAACTTCTGGAAGAAGTTCCTCGCCAACGGCGAGAGCGCCCCGTACATCGACGTCGAGTACAACAAGGCACCCGACGAGCCGACCCAGGCCGGCATGGACACCGTCCCGGGCGGTGTCTGCACGATCGACGGCCCCTTCAGGAAGGTCGGCAAGTCGGACGTCATGTTCGAGGTCCAGGGCGTCGACGGCGACGGGAACCTCAAGCAGATCCAGATCAAGGTCTGGCGCGCCTCGGACGGCGCAGTCGTCTTCGACCAGTGGATCTGGCCCGACAGCTACGGCGTCGCCAGAACCGGCATCCCCTGGGAGTCGTTCACCGCGAACACCACGTACTCCTGGACCGCCACGGCCAGCGATCACGACGGGGCGATATCGGGGACAGGCCCGGCCGGGACCGACAAACCGTGCTCGTTCACCATCGACCACACCCAGCCCACCGCGCCGACCATCCGCTCCGATGACTTCCCCGTCCCCGGACCCGATGGCGCCGAGTGGAGCAAGAACACCCTGAGCCCCGGCAAGATCACCGTCATCGCCGGCGGCACCAAGCCCGAGGACATCCGCGAGTTCCAGTGGAGCCTCAACCACCCCATCTACGACAAGAAGGCCGTCCCTCCGGCGGGATCGGACACCGTCACCGTCGACGTCAGCCCGGACAACGCCGGACCGAACCTCTTCTACGTCCGCATCGTCAACCAGGCCGGCAACATCTCCAACCCGTACATCTATACCTTCTACGTCCGGCCCAGGCCGGGCTCGGACGGTCCGGGCGATGTGACCGGTGACGGCAAGGCCGACCTCCTCGCCGTCGACGGCCCAGGCGACCTGCGCGTCTACCCCGGCGACAAGGACGGCGACGTCGACGCCTGGATGCCCGCAGCCACCGACGCGGGCAGAGCCGCACCCTCCGGCTACTGGAAGGACCCGGCGAGCGGCAAGCCCGCTCTCATCACCCACTCCACCGACTGGTTCCCCGGCGACGGCATCACCGACCTGATCGCCCGCATGCCCGACGGCAAGCTGTACGTCTACCAAGGCGACGGGAACGGCCGCTTCGACATCAGCCGGCGCATGGAGGTCCTCCTCCCGGAAGGTGCCCCGAACCCGGCGACGTTCAGCCAGATCGTTGCAGTCCAGGACGTCACCGGCGACGGGATGGAAGACCTCTTCGCCCTGGCCGACGGCGGTGACACCTTCTGGGCCCTCACCGGCTACAGCGGAGCCAGCATCACCAGCGTCAAGCAGATCGGCGGCTCCGGCTGGGGCAAGCGCGACATCGTAGGCGTCCGCGACGTCTCCGGCGACGGAGTCGCGGACCTGACCTTCCGCGACGACTCCATGCCCAGCCGAGGCCTCGCCCTGCGCAAGGGCAAGCCCGCCGCAGGCGGCGGACTCGACCTCAACTCCATCGGCACGGAAGCGGCATCCAACGGCGGCAAGGACATCACCTACGCCACCACCGGCTGGGACCGCGCCACCCTGCCGCTCCTGCGCGGCACCCCCGACGTCAACGGCGACGGAGTCCCCGACATCTACGCCACCCGCAACGACGGAACCCTCTACCTCTTCAACGGCGGCAACGCAGCCCTCATCAACGGCTGGCGCGTCGAAGAAGACGACTGGGGCACCGCCCGCACCATCGGATAGGCAGCACCCGAACAGACAGGCGTCCGGCCGGGACACCCCGGCCGGACGCCTGTGACGTCTCCGCCGGCTACTGCCTTCCGGTCGCACTACGGCCTTGAAGCCCTCTACTGCCAGCCAGCCTTCAACATCATCTTGGATTGAAATAACAGCAAAGGGCCAGACTCATGCCCAAGGGGGGAGTGTCATGAATTAGGCGGACACCCGCTCTGAAGGGATCCCTGATGGACGCGGATGCGATCTCTCGGCTTCGTGACAGTGGTGTGAGAGACAGCGAGGGTTTGGGCGTTGGTGCTGGTCAGGGTCTTTTTTCGGGGCAGATCTCACTGT
>NZ_JBFBBA010000082.1:0-13273 GCF_040682455.1 Streptomyces sp. NPDC051183 | reverse complement strand
CGCACGACGGCGGAGCTCAAGCGGGTAACGGGAAGGTCGTGCCATGACTCGATCCTTTCATGAAATCGAGTCTCCATTCGACACGGGGCGGTTCAATGTCCTCGACCCGGGTAAGGAGCCGTCCGGCGGAGAGACGGTGCGCAAGCCGATCCCGGGCGGTCACCGGATGGCGAACGTGAAGACCCGGCAGGGCCAGCCCGCGTTCCGCATGCAGCTGCTCAAGGACCACGGCCAGGTCTGCGCCTTCACCGGCCCGGCCCCCGCGGCCGCCCTCCAGGCCGCTCACCTCTACAGCTATGCCGAGGAGAGCGAGCACCACGACTGGGGCGGTCTGCTCCTGCGCAACGACGTCCACAGCCTCTTCGACCGCGGCCAGATCGCCGTCAACCCCGACACCGGCCTCATCGAGGTTGATGACGAGCTCCTCGGCTACCCCACCTACGCCGGACTGCACGGCAGCCTGCCGCTGGTAAGTCTGCGGCCTGAGCACGAGGTCTGGCTTGCCGCCCACTGGCGCAACCACAGGACGAAGCCGTAGGAACGCGCAGTCAGCCGTGGTTGATGGTGCCGGTGGCCTTGCCGAACCAGCCGGTGGCGGTGATGTGCTGCGTGATGTGCGTTGGGGCGCGACGGCTCCGGCGGGGGCGGGCGATGAGGGCGATGGCTCCGGCGGCGATGAGGGCGACGGTGGCCCAGAGGGCTTCGGTCAGGGCGATCAGTCCCGGGGCGGCGTAGGCGATCCCGAACCCGGCCGCGGCGATCCCTCCGCCGACGGTCGGGGCGAGGAGCGCGGTCGTCTTCGCCCACGCCGGAATCGGCCGGGCGGGGGAGGTCTCGGGGACGGGCGTGTAGGCGAGGGTGCGGGTCCCGTCGGGGAGGGTGACGTACTGGATGCCGGGCGGTATCTCGGCGGGCAGCATCCGGGGTTCGGGGACGGCGGCCGGCGGGTAGAGGACCGCGTCCCCGTAGCGGAGCGGCACGGGGGCGGGCGGGCGGGTGAGGTAGTCGGGCATGGCGGGCTCCTCGGGGAAGACCGGCAGGGCCCCGGCACGTACGGCCGGGGCCCCGTCAGGGCTGGGTGTCAGGGGTGTCAGGCCAGGTGTCTGGTGGGGGTGTCAGACATGTCAGACACCTGTCTGACACCCCTCGCGCGCACGTATGACCCGGGTTTCGGGGCTTCTCCTGTCAGGGGTGTCTGACACTGTCTGGCGGTGTCAGGCGGCCACGTCGTAGGGGACGATGCGGTACCGGCCGGCCTCGTTCGTCTCGGCGAGACGCCCGGCGAGGAGGAACTGGGTGACCTGTCCGGAGACCCAGGAGCGGCCCCGTCCGTAGCGGTCGCAGTACTCCATGAAGTCCCGGGTGCCGACCGTCTCGCGGCCCTCCTCCTCGAACGCGTCGAGGACCTCCTCCATCGCCGCGCGAGCCTCGGCGGTGCTGATGTCCTGCTGGGGCTCCTTGTGCGGGCGGGGGGCGAACTGGACGATCTCCTCGACTTCGGGGAGTTCGGCCTGCGGGTCGACATACTCGCCCTCGTCCTCCTCGTCGTCCCGCCCGTAGGCGCGGGCGGCGGGGAGGGTATGGGGGTCGTAGCCGTCCCTCTCCTCGTCGTAGTAGTCGTCGCCGTCCTTGTAGTCCGCGTAGTCCTCGTCGGGGTGGTGGGCGGCGGGCATGGTGGTCTCCGGCTGGCTGGTGGTGCCGGGCATCGGGTAGCGGGTGCGGGCGGTGAACGCCCGGTCGGCGGCGCGGGCCGCGGCGCCGGCGGTGACGGGGTCGATGGCGGCGCGGGTGTCGGCGAAGGTGACGACGACCCAGTTCAGGTAGTCAACGCTGCACAGGTAGTCGCGCGTCGGGGCGGCCCACCGGTCGTCGGGGACGCCGTTGGCGACGAGGTAGGAGTAGCCGGGCTTCTTGTCCTTCCACACGTGCGGGGCCGCCCCGGCGTCGAGGACCTCGTCGTCCAGGGCGAAGCGGGCGTCGCCCTCGCTGCGGACACCGTGGACCCAGGAGGAGCCGAAAGAGGCGCGGGTGTCGGTGGAGACCTGGTTCCCGGAAGCGCGCTGCATGGAGATGACCAGGGAGACGCCGGCGGAGCGGGCCTCCTGGGCGATGCCGGTGAACACGTCGTCGTCGGTCTCGCGGATCGTCTTGGCGGCCTCCTCGAACCAGGCCACCAGGTACGGCATCCCCGGGGACCCATCCGCCTGGGTCTCGGCGCAGGCCGGAACCCACTGCTTGTAGCCGTACTTCGCCATCCACGCCGTCCGGGCCGGGATCACCGCCTTGAGGGCTTCGATCATGGCTTTGGTGGAGGGCATGTCGAGGGCGGCCCAGTCGATCGCGGGGAGGAGCGGGCCGAGGGTCTGCTCCTTCTTGGCCGGGTCGGAGGCCCAGACGATGACGTCCTTGCGGGTGAGGATCTCGGAGAGGGCGGTGAGGCCGCCCTCGGACTTGCCGGAGCCGGTCATGCCCATGAGCAGGAGCATCATGGCGTTGCGGGCCGCGTCCGGGTCTCCGGGGAACCACATGGTCACCGGGTTGCCGTCCTCGTAGATCCCGACCACGACTGGGTAGCTGATGGACTCGCCGGGGGCACTGGGCCCGGGGCAGGGCACGGTGTTCTTGAGCAGGTCGAGCGGGACCACGGTGAGCATGACCCGCGAGGCCGAGTCCGGGTTCTCCTGGATTCGGATCGCGGTCTTGGGGACGTCCAGGGCACCGGCGATGCGGGTGATGTTCTTGGAGACGTCGTCCGGGGTCAGCTCACCGCGCGGGAGCTGGAGGTCGAAGGAGGCCTTGTTCGGGCCGACTTCGGAGCGGATGACCTGGGTCTTGGCGAGGCCGACCTTTTCCAGGAACCCGCCATCCGCGTTGGCGGTGGGGCCGTCGACGTTCTTGCGGAGGATCTGGCGGATGTTCCACGACAGTGCGAGCGCGGGGGCGCCGATGAAGTACAGCTCCCCCAAAGGCCCGGCGGCCGGTCCGGCGATGGCGGCGGCCATGAACCAGGTCGAGGCCGCGGCGACCGTGACGGCGGAGTGCAGGCGGCGCTGCTGGGTGGTGGACTTGCCCGCCCACCAGGTCAGGCCGGTGAGGGCGACGGAGGCGAGGGTGAGTCCGGCGGTGACGCCGGGCTGCCCGGACCAGAAGTAGTGGGCGGGCAGGGAGGCCAGACCCGTTCCGGCGCCGGCCAGCCACGGCGGCAGGTGCGGCTTCGCACGGTGCAGCAGGTACTCGCCGATCCCGCCGCCCTCCCCGTGGGCGTCGTACTGCTGCTGGTGCTGTTCGTCGGTCGGTGTGCTTCTGGGCATGCTCTGACCTCCCTACGGAGTGGTTGGGGCGGTTAGGCGTTGAAGTCGAAGCGGCGGCCGGGCTGCGGGCGGCGGTTCGGGGCGAGCTGGGGGTCGAACTCCCGCTGGAACGCCGCGTAGGTCGCGGCGAGGTTCTTCGCCGTCCCGAGGGCGTCCTCGGCGGCCTTCTTCATCCGCCGCGACACCCGCCGGGCCCGCATCCTCGATCCGAAGGGGTGCCCCTCGGGGTCGGGGATCTCCTTCAGGACCGCGTTGAGCACCTCGGCGGCGTTGGCCAGCTCGAACGACATCTGCAGGAACAGCCCACGGCCGCCCTCGCAGTAGTTGCGGATGTCCACGTTGTTGAAGAACTCCGGGTCACCGAGCGGGGAGTACATCCGCCCGCCCCCGCCACCGCCCGCTCCTCGGCCGCCGCCGGCCTGCTGGTTGAACCCGCCCTGCTGCTGGCCTCCGCGGGGGCCGGAGTCGTTGATGTGGAAGTGGTACTCCCGGGTGCGGTTCGAGGTCCGCGAGCGGCTGTTGCCGCCGGGAGCGGCACCGGGGCCGGGCTGGCCCGGCTGCTGCCAGCCGCCCGGCTGGGTTCCGTTCTGCTGGCCGGTGCCGCCCGGGGCGCGGCGGGGGCGGGGGGTCTGGCCGTTGTTGGGCATCCAGTCGGACATCAGAGGGTCCCCTCAGGAGCGGTGATGGTGGGCTTGGCGGGGGCGGGGCGGTGGACGATCAGCCACATGACCTGCGTGGCGAGCGCGGTAAGCGTCCACAGGCCCATCAGGGCGGGGCTGGCGGGGCCGAACCACAGGGCCAGGCAGAACCAGGCGATTGCGGCCAGGGCGAGGACGCCCAGGGCGGTCCTCCAGGCGGAGCCGGTACGGGAGCGGGCGGGGCCGGTCTTGGCCTTCCACCCCCAGAACGCGAGCGGGGCCAGGCCGGCCGGGGCCGCGATGAACGCGGCCCACGGGGCGACCAGGTGGACGATGCCGGTCACGGCCAGCAGGAGGACGGCGAGACCGGTGGGGGCCCAGGCCCGGCGGTGGCGCCACAGCCAACGGCCGGTTGCCGCAGTCGCGCGGGCGGTCAGGGTCGGCTCCTCGGAGACGACCACGATCACCTGCGGAGCCTGCTTGCCGCGCTGGCGCGGGATACGGACGGTGCGGGCTGCGGCCGACTGCGCGGCCGTCGTGCGTATGCGGCGGGACACGGTGAACTCCTTCGGGCGAGGCGGGGAGGTTCAGGCGGCGCGCTGTTCGGTGAGGCCGTGGCAGGGCACGCACATGCCGAGCGAGGCCGGGATCACGTACCCGGCGTCGCGGCGGCAGGCGGGGCAGCGGCGGCGGGCGGCGTTCGCCTTGGCGAGGGCCGCCCGCCGGGCGGGGGTCATCGGCCGGACCGGTTTCGCCAGGTCGAGCCGGTACAGGAAGGCGACCAGCGGGCCGCGCCGGCGGCGGGGCCGCTCCAGCTGGGCGACCACGTCCTGACCGCCGGGCCGGAGCCCGGCGGCGCGGAGCTGTCGGCGGGTGGCCAGTCCGTCGGGGGCGAGGTGGCAGCGGTAGACGGGCAGGCTGGTCACCGGGGTGACTCTTCCTGGGCCATGAGGGTGGCCCAGGCGCCGCGGATACGGGATTCACCGCCGGTGAACTTGGCCTCGCGGAACGCGGCGGCTGTCTGCCGGTAGGACAGGGGCGGGTCGGCGGAGTAGCGCAGGTAGCGCAGAACCACCACGATCTGTTCGTCCGTGAGCGGCTCTTCCACCACGGGGGTGGGGACACCGGCGATGGCGGCGAGCTGGTCGAGCGTCACGGGCGCGACAGCCGGTGTGACGGCGGGCGTGACGCCCCCACCCGGGACTGCGGGTGGCAGGTCGCTGACCTGCGTGTCTTCCCGGTCACGGCCGTCCGTGACGGGCCCCTGGCCGGGCGCCGGAGTGGGGGGCGGCGGGAGGGCGGGGGTCACGGGTGCCGTGACGGCGTCATGCCCTGCCGTGACGGCCTGGCCGGGGGGTGTGACGGTGATCGCGAACATGTCGCCCAGGGCGACGTCCGCGCCGGTGGTGATCCGCTCCCGCTGGACCTCCAGCAGCCGCTCCCCGAGCGACGTGTCCGTCGTTCCGATCTTCCGGGCCAGGCGCCACGACGCCCGGTCGGAACGCTCCCGGACCCTCTCGTCGGGGTGGTTCGCGGCACGGGCTCGGTGGTAGGCGAGTGCCTGCACCACGGCAGCGGCTTTGGCTTCGGCTTCGGCGTCGCGGCCGTCGATGTGGACGACGATCCGGCGAGCCAGGAAGGCCATGCCCTCAGCCGAGACGGACATGCCCAGCGGGGTGATCGCGTAGATGACCGTGCGCGGTCCGTCCGGTGCAGCGACGGCGGACATGAACGACGCGGCGGCTGGCAGCGCCCACAGACCCGCGCGGACCACAGCCGGGGAGGCCTGCCCCAGCATGGTCAGCCCCAGCAGCACCAGCGCCAGGACGGCGGTGGCGCCCTCGCCCGCGGCGACCGCGCCAAGGGCGGTGCCGGAGCCATAGGCGCCCTTGATGTTGGAGAAGGTTCCGGCGCCGCCGGCCACGCCGGTGGCGAGCATCGGCACGAACGCGGCTCCCAGAACCCACTTCTGGGGACGGGTCAGAGTGCGGACGGTGTTCACAGCGCCTCCAACGGAGCAACCTCGTCCGCGCCCAGCAGGAAGACCCGCATCGGGTGCGGAGAAACCCTGACCGCGCCCAGGAGGAGGACCCGCACCGGGTGCGGGTGGCACTCCGGGCCGGTGCTCTCCATCCACTCCCACTCGGCGTCCTCGGCGAGCAGGAACCCGAGGTAGGCCAGCGCTGCCTCACGAGCCGAGATGCTCGGTACCTCGGCGGACGTCGGCCAGGTGAAGGTGGGCCACTCACTGACCAGCCCCGTCATGGCCACGTACAACTGCCAGCACGGGCCCTCGGTTCGCTCCGGGGCGGTGGTGCCGCAGCAGCGCAGCGACAACTGCGCCTTGAAGGTCTGGTTGCTCATGCCGCGTCCCCCGACACCATCGCGTCGGCCGTGCGGTTGGCCAGGTCCCGGCGGGCCGCCAGGACCCGGTTGCGCGCCCGCCGGATCCGACGGGCGTCGAACTCGGACGGCGCCCGGTCGAGCTGGGCGATCAGCGCGTCCAGCAGCTCGACCTCGGCGTGGATCACCGGCATCTCGGTCTCGATCGCGGCCAGCTCGGCCTCCGTCGGCTCCAGGTCCGGCGGCAGGACGGTAACGGGCTTCTGACGTGCAACGATGAACAGCATTGGGTCTTGCTCCTCTCACACAGGAACGGGCCCGAACAGCAGCCCCCGGCGTTCGAGCGCCGGGGGCTGCACTGCGTTGGGGGTGAAGCAGGAAGGACTCCGGCTCCCCTCAGCTCCGCCCGTACGACGCCGAAGCGCCGGACGGGCGGAGGAGGCAACCGGCCGCAGATGCGCAGCGGTTCAGACGACTCGAAGGGCAGCGCCACCACGCCGGTCCAGCACGGCGGCGGCCAAGGGTCTTGTACGGATCACTTCGAACCTCCAGCTCGGATGAGCACAGGGCTTTCACTGCAAGGGGGACCACGTCCCCACACGCCGGCCGTTGCTCGCGGTCGCCGGGCCACCTCGCCAGTCGGGCCGAAGCCCATTGCGTCCTACCTGGCCTTTAGCGGGATTGCAGCGTCCCCGCCCTCAGCTATGAGCCCCCACCAGGGCGGGCCCATGACGTGCCGATGCGCTTCACGCAGCGCCGATGCGATGCATGTAGTACATGTCCCTCAAGGTGGCAGATCGGATCCGCACCGTCAAGCGGCAGGTTCTCGGTGTTGGATCTGCCGCCCTGAGCGGCGACGTGACCAGCTTGGCCTGGAAGCGCGGGACGTTGGACTCCGCACGTGTACGACCTGTGCCCTACTCGCTACAGTCCAAGTCGTCCCAGGACGTCCTAGGTGGGGGAGGCCGTATGGCCAACGAGAGGCTTCGCGGGGCCATCGTTGAGCGCAACCTCAAGCTGGAAGAGGTTGCGGAGCGTCTCGGGGTGTCTCCCAAGACGGTCGAGCGCTGGATCAGTGATCCAAAGCGAAAGCCGTACCGGCGATTCCAGTACGCGTTGGCAACGATTCTCCAGTACGAAGTTTCGTACTTCTGGCCGGATGAGCGGACTGCGGAAGAGGTGACGACCTCCAGCGGTTCGGAAGTCCTAACGCTGTACCCGCACCGGTCCGTCGTTCCTCAGGATGCTTGGAGGAAGCTCTACGCCAGCGCGACAACTCATTTCGACGTGCTGGCCTACTCCGGGTTCTGGCTAACCGAGGATCCACAGTTCCATCGTCTCGTGCGGGAGAAGTCGGCCGCCGGCGTACCCGTTCGCTTCATGCTCGGCGAGCCGGGCAGCCCTGCCGTGGCCGTCCGGGGCGAGGAGGAGGGGATCGGAGGGGCTATGGCCTCGAAGATTCGCAACGCCTTGGTGAACTATGCGCCGCTGTTCCGCCTACCAGGTGTCGAGTTCCGGCTGCATTCCAGCACGCTCTATAACTCGATCTACCGCTCCGACAATGAGCTGTTGGCCAACGGCCACGTCTACGGGGTAGGCGCTTACTTGGCGCCCGTCCTCCATCTTCAGCGTGTTCCTGGTGGCGAGCTGTTCGACACCTACGCCGAAAGCGTTGAACGTGTCTGGGAGGCTGCTCGCCAGATCTCGTCCCCCACCGACTATGAGGACGCCAAGTCATGACTCGTATCGACTATTTCTGCGACCCGAATGCCCCAAGGGCCAATTCGGTCGTCCCCTCCGTCACTGCTGTCGTGCGGGACGACCAAGGGGACGTCCTTCTCATCCACAGGACCGACAATGGCCTGTGGGCTCTGCCAGGCGGAGGGCACGACGCGGGGGAGAGCATCGCTCAGACGGTCGCGCGTGAGGTGCAGGAGGAGACCGGAATCCTGGTCGTCGTGGACGGCATCGTGGGTCTCTATACCGACCCACGCCACGTCATCGCCTACGACGACGGGGAAGTGCGGCAGCAGTTCTCCATCTGCTTCCGCGCCCGTCCCGTCGGCGGTTCACTGCGGACCAGCTCGGAGTCCAAGGAGGTTCGCTGGGTACCGCCGGCGGACCTGGACGACCTGGACATTCACCCTTCGATGCGGCTCCGCATCACCCACGGTCTCGATGACGCTCGCGCTGAGCCCTACATCGGCTGACCAGCATCCACGGACGTCGCCAGCCGTCCCTCCACGCGCTGTACTGCCGCATGGATTTCGGGGGCGGCCCGCTGGATGAAGCGGCCCACGAGCGTGTCGGGACCATATCGGCCGACGATCTCGGAAACGCGTGCTTCTGAGCTGGTGTGCCCGCCGTCGGGGGTGGTCGTCATGTCGCAGAAGATCAGGGCGTCCACCAGCTCCGGCCGCTCCAGCTCGAACTCGGTGGAGAGCTCGTGCCGGAGTCCTCGCTCCTCCGCCTCCAGCAGCGCGCAGGAGTGGTGGGCCACCAGGCGGACGACCCGCTCCTCCAAGCCCTCCTGGTCCCGGAGGAACCGCGCTCCGTCCAGCGGGTGAAAGCCGGTGGAGGCGATGCTGGGCGAGTAGCCCACGTCGTGAAGAACCGCGGCGGCCTCCATGAGCGCGGCGTCCTCGCCGAGGATGGAGCCGAGGGAGCGGGCCCGCTCGGCGACGCCCAAGGAGTGCGACCAGCGGCGCGGCAGCGGCTCGGCCAGCATGGTCTCGGCAAGCCCGTAGGCCCGGCGCGTCAGATCAAGGGTTCCCACGGTTAAGCCCCTCCGTCCTCGCCCGGGAGGGCCCGGACTTGCCTACGGCGACCGGGGGCCATCGCGATGACCCCTCGTCCTTCCAACTGCGCAATCGCGGTGCGGACGGCCGTCCGGGAGACCCCGAAGGTCTCGCACAGCTCACTCTCCGACGGGAAGGTGTCGCCGACCGCCGTTCCCTCGCGGCGGAGGAGATCGACTACCCGCTCGACCAGCGGCCGACGGTCGCCTGTGCCGGCCACATACCACCCGGAGCCTTGGACGGACTCGATCACGCCGTCCGCCTTGAGCGCTTTGAGGGCACGCCCAATGGTCGTACGGCCGACGCCGTACGTGCGCATCAGCTCCGCTTCGGACGGCAGCGCTTCGCGGATCTCTCCGTTCTCGATCTCCTGTCGCAGAGACTCCGAGATCTGCAAGTACGTTCCTCGCGGACTGGCCTGCGGCACGCAGCCTCCCTCTCCTGGGCCTCGGCGGCAGTGGTTGACCACCCCAGCTTCGCATGCTGCGCGCCTCCCGCCGAGGGCTTCGGGATCCATTCCGGAGCCCGTTTGTGAGCGCCCACGCACGGTATGCGATAGAGATCAGCCCGGACGGGAAGGGCTGACAGGGAAGCAGCAGGTCAAGGGGCATTCTCAGGGTGCCCCCGGCATGCCCTCCGGAGCCGTGTGCGCAGGTTCGAATCCTGCCGGGGGCACTTCCGGAAAGAGGGTCTGACCAGCGAAAACGCTGGTCGGGCCCTTTTCTTTTTGGGTCGAAACAGCAACGGCCTTCCTTGCCGTTGCGTCTCCTGCGAACATCGCTCTGACCTGGGCCTTTATCGCGCCAGACACGCAGTGTCCTGTATGTGCGATCCCGCGGAATCTGCGTCGCGGGACATGCGTGGGACGAAAGAGACTCAGAGGGGGCGGACAGCCTTCTCCCACCCACCTTGACCTGCACCTTTTCCATCCAGCACGGGGCAAACACATACGGACGGAAGGGCCGTTGCACTTCACATCCCATCAGCTGTATTCGTCCAGAAGCACGTCGATGCGGCTGTTGGCGAGGGCCTGGCGGCCGTAAAGGCACTTCGCGTACCGAGACATGAGCACTTCGACGCTGTTGCCCGCCCGTTCGGCGACCTCGGTGGGATCGACGCCGGCGTTCAGCCAGGTGGACAGGGCCGAGTGCCGCAGGTCGTACGGACGGACAGCCAGGGGCGACGCGACCAGGTCCGGCGGGAGGGCGAGTTCGCGGGCCTCGCGCCAGGCGCGGTCGTACGTGCTGGAACCCACGATTCCGCCTTTCTCGTTGAAGAACAGCCGGCCGTCGTCCGCGGTGCCGAAGGCGTCGATGCTCTCCCTCCACAGGCTGACGAGCTCGGGCGGGATCGGCACCGTACGCGTGTCACGCGGCGGGCGGTTCTTCAGGCCTCGCAGGTCGTGGTTGCGTCCACTGTCGGTCCACTTCCTGCCGACCAAGGGACGGGTGGCGTGTAGGACCACGCTGCCCCACCCTGCCGTCGGCAGGGCGCAGTCCGCGAGCGTGACGGCCACGGCTTCGGCCGGCCGAAGCCCCGCGTAGTACATCCCGGCGAAGAGACCGACCAGCCTCCGCCCCCGCGCCCGCTCCCAGCCGCCGATGTAGGAGACCGCACGGAGCAGGTTCCGTGCCTGCACAGGGTTGACGACCACGCGGGGGTCGACCTGCTGGACGGTCTCGGTGATGCGCCAGCTGATGCCGGCCAGGGGATCGGCGCGGAGCCGGCCCAGCTCGATCGCGTACCGCACCGAGTTCACGAGCGTCATGCGCTTGCGCCGCTGTGTTTCGGCAGCCGCGACCGTGCCGTCCCGCTTCAGACGCAGAGCCTGCAGCACGCCGCGCATGACGACCGGGTCCAACCGATCATCCAGCGGGCGTGAAGCCCGGGCGACCCAGTCCAGGGCGAGGCGCACCTCCGTGGGCGTAGTGCGCGGATCGGGCCGGGGCATCACGAACGCCCAGTTCCGCAGTGCCCGCCGCAGCAGCTCGTCGTCCGGCCGCCCTCGTGCCCTTCCGAGCATCGCCACACTGATCGAACAAAGGGCGTCGTTGGTCTCGGCCCGGGTCTTCGCCGCGACCTGGCCCCAGCGCGCCTCCAGATATTCGAGCGCGAAGGCGTACCAGCTGACACCGACCGAGCCGCGCCCGTTCCTACCCCGACCGAAGTCCTCTGCGGCGGCTTCCCTGACAGCCCGGACCAAAGAGGCCCCGAGCTCGTCGGCCAGAGCCCTGACATCCGCTCCGTCGCCAGCCGTCGGCCCCCGGCGCTTCACCGCTCTCGGCCCATAGCGCCTGGGTATGCCTCGCACCCGGCCTGGACTCCGCATGGTGTCCACCGCCTCTCTCCAGGTCAACAACACCGCCTGAGGCAGCCATGCCGACCGGAAAGATCCCACACCGGGAGGATGGTGAGTAGGATAGGTAGCATGAGTGAGCCTACCGGCAAGTACTCGATCACCATGCCGCGCGACATCGCAGAAGCCGCCAAGGCCCGCAGCGGCCCTTCTGGCTTGTCCGCCTACGTGGCCGCGGCCGTCGCCCGTCAGATCGAACGCGACAACCTCAACGAACTCATCACCGTTGCCGAAGCCGAGCACGGCCCGGTCACGGATGAGGAGATCCAGTCTCTGCGCGACCAGCTCACCCAGACACGAGGCAATCAGACGGAGCACGGAGCGGACGCGGCGTGACCCGCTCCCCCGCGGCCCCCGGCGGCACTCTCGTCCTGGACAGCGAAGGACTGGCCAAGGCCGTTCTGCGCGACCGCACGATCACCACCTGGCTCGCCCTGGCCCGTGCCGACGACCTCCGTGTGATCACTTCGGCGGCCACCCTCGTCGAAGTGGTCCATCCCCGCATCAACCGCCCGGCCCTGGAGTGGACACTCTCCCGCCTGGTCATCGAGCCCATCACGGAACCGATCGCCCGCCACGCCGCCGCACTCCTCGCCGACGCCGGCCTTCACGGCCACAAATACGCCATCGACGCCATGCTCACCGCCACAGCCCTGGCCGCGGCTGGGCCAGTCACCATCCTGACCTCAGATCCGGAGGACGTCACCAAACTGTCTGGCGGACGCATCACTGTCATCAAGGTCTGACAAACGGCTGGCCGTGCGGACGGTGATCGCCAGTTCCCGAAGACAGGGTCAGCCCTTACCCTGCACCCCTAGCCATGACTCGAAGGCCATCAGCTGCTCGCCCATAGCACCGAGCGAGTAAGGCGACGACTCGTACTGCACCGACAGATTGACCTCGTAAAGCTTGTACACCGCCGGGGCCGTCTTCCCTGCCATGGACGCCGCCTTCAGGGCCCGCGCCACCCTTCGAAGGTCCGTCCCGCGAAGGCCTTCTGTGACCTCTGGCCACACGGTCTCCGCGAGGTGGTCGCACAGCTCCATCAAGAAGCGGCCCGCCCGTTCCGCACGGTCGGAGATCGCTTCCTGTTGCGCCTCACCCATGTGGTCCGCAAGGTGGTTCTTGCGCTCGTCTTCGCTCCCCCATGAGCCGTCGTCGTAGATCTTCCTCCAGATATTCTCGGCCCGGTCCATCGCCGCCTGGAACTCTTGGTCCAGTTCTTCTTGCGTGAGCGTCGGATGTGATGCCTCGACGCCCTTCAGACTGCTCATAAGCGCGTCTACGGACGCCGTAGGGAGGGCAAGTCCATCTCGCACTGCAGTCAACAGCGCGACCGTGTCGACAGCACGCCGAGCCTGTTCGCTGTCGACCAGACCCCACAGTTCGTCGGCGCATCGTTCGACGGCGGGATAGTTGTGATCAGCGATCTCTCCGTCGAGCTCCCCTGAAAGATTGAGGAGCGCCTCGGACACGCTTTCAATCTCATCCATGGCGTTTTCGATTTCCTCGTCGATTTTCTCGACGACTCTCAACGCCTCTTGCGCTTCCGTGATCTCACGTTCCAACCGGGCCACGTGATCCGCGAGTTCACCCATCTTGTCTCCTCTTGTTGTCGTGGCGTCATGCGCGACGATTACTGGACCGGGTCAGTCCGTCGCTACCCGAATCCCGGCCGAGAGCAGGAAGGGACTAGCCTCGATCTTTCGTGACGGTCCGTCGGTTTCTTCGGCGGGCCGTTTCGGTTGTTCGGGCTGGTGGCGGCCAGGCCGATGGCCCGGCTGTCGCGTCGGGTGGGCGCCGGGTTCCACGGCTCCGGTCGGGGTG
>NZ_JBFBBA010000081.1:0-13298 GCF_040682455.1 Streptomyces sp. NPDC051183 | reverse complement strand
GTCTTCCTCACCACCCAGTACCTGGAGGAGGCGGACCAACTCGCCGACCGCATCGCCGTCCTCAACGACGGCAAGATCGCCGCCGAAGGCACCGCCGAGCAGCTCAAGCGCCTGATCCCCGGCGGCCACGTCCGGCTCCGCTTCTCCGACCCCTCCGCCTACCGCTCCGCCGCCTCCGCCCTCCGCGAGACCACCCGGGACGAGGACTCCCTCACCCTCCAGCTCCCCAGCGACGGCAGCCAGCGCGACCTGCGCGCCATCCTCGACCGGCTGGACTCCGCAGGCATCGAGGCCGACGAGCTGACCGTGCACACCCCCGACCTCGACGACGTGTTCTTCGCCCTCACCGGCGCCACCGACGTTCCCAACCAGCCCAAGGAGTCTGTCCGATGAGCACCTTCTCCCTCGCCGTACGCGACTCCTCCACGATGCTGCGCCGCAACCTCCTGCACGCGCGCCGCTACCCGTCCCTCACCCTCAACCTGCTGCTCACGCCGATCATGCTGCTCCTGCTCTTCGTCTACATCTTCGGCGACGTGATGAGCGCGGGCATGGGCGGCGCCGACCGATCCGAGTACATCGCCTACGTCGTCCCGGGCATCCTGCTGATGACCATCGGCAGCACCGTCATCGGGGCCGCGGTGTCCGTCTCCACCGACATGTCCGAGGGCATCATCGCCCGCTTCCGCACCATGGCCATCCACCGCAGCTCGGTCCTCATCGGACACGTCGTCGGCAGCGTCCTCCAGGTGCTCGCCAGCCTGGTCCTCGTCGGCGCCGTCGCCGCCGCCATCGGCTTCCGCTCCACGGGCGCCACCGCCCTGGAATGGCTCGCGGCGTTCGGACTGCTCGCACTCTTCGCCCTGGCCCTCACCTGGATCGCCGTCGGCATGGGCATGGCCAGCCCGAACGCAGAGGCGGCCAGCAACAGCGCCATGCCGCTGATCCTCCTGCCGCTCATCTCCAGCGCGTTCACCCCGATCGACGCGATGCCGGGCTGGTTCCAGCCCATCGCCGAGTACCAGCCCTTCACCCCCGCCATCGAAACCCTGCGCGGCCTCCTCCTCGGCACCGAGATCGGCCACAACGGCTGGCTCGCGGTCGCCTGGTGCCTGGCCCTCAGCGCCCTCGGCTACTTCTGGGCGACCTCGAAGTTCAACGCCGACCCGAAGTAACCGGCATGACAGCGCGGGCAACCCCCCGCACCCCCGTTCCGCCCAGGGCGGCGTACCCGGCACGGGCCGGAGTGCGCCGCCCCGTCCGTTCACCCGCTCAGGTCTGGCACTGCCTCGTGCCCGCGGTGGACCAGCCGCTCCAGACACCCCCGTCGGCCCGGGCGTGCACACGGATCTCGACCTTCACGGGCCCGCACACCCGGGTCGAACTCCCCACCTCGACCGGCCCGATGGACTCGCCGGCCTTCAGGTAGGTGCGCCCGCTGCCCAGCTTCACCCAGTCACCACCGGTGACGACACGGAAGAACGCCTCGTACGAGACGTTCAGCGCCCTGGGTCCCGTATTGCGCGCCTTGATGTGCGCCGTGATCTCCCGAGTGATGACCTTGCCCAGAGATCCCCGCTCGGCACTGATGCACCCGTTGACGGCCACCCGGCCCGTCGACACGCCTCCGCCGCAGGCCACCGCCGCGGCGTGAGCGTCGGCCGGGACCGTCAGCATGGTCAGCGCGGTCAGTGCGACCGCGCCCAGGACCGTTCCGATACGCCTCAAGTACAACGTTCCACACCCTTCTTCGAGCCCGTTTCCCCTGAACAGACCACGGCCCGCCGCACGGCACGACACCCCGTCGGGTTTTTCGCCCGAACGGGTGCGCCCCGCGGCAAACGGGCTCCCGGACCGGGCCCCGCCCCGGGTAACGCCTTCCCGGGACCAGGAATGGGGTAACGAAATGAAGTGACTTTCCCGGGATCTCCCCGTGCGAGAACCTATTTCTCGTGAGCGGCGGACGGAAAGGAAAACAACCGGCCGCCGAAACCGAAAAGGAATGGGGATACACCATGAGCAACATCTCTGACAACGAGCTCGTCCGCGTCGACACCATCGTCGAGGACCTGCGCGCCCTGGACGCCACCGAGACCGGCCAGGAGGCGCTGTCGATGACCCAGGCGCTCGCCAGCCCGGGTGAGCACGGCGAGTTCTGATCCAGGTCAGCCTCGTGCCGGGGTCAGCGTCTCGCTGACCCCGGCACGGCCGTCTCACCACCCGGGAGGGGTTGTACGTCATGGGGCTGAGCAGCGTGGAGCACCCGTTGCTCGCGCGGTACGCAGAAGTCCGTTCCGAAGTGTCCGCCAAATACGGACCTGATTCCCAGGCCGTTGTATTCCTCCTCTACGAGGAATTGCTGTCCCTGCGGGCAGTCCTCGTGAAAGACCGTTCGGATACGGACGTCGCACGGCGGGTCCGCGATCTGGGAGAGGAGATCCAACGGCGATACGACATCGGTGGAATGGTGGACAGGGGCCGCCACCACCGGCTGATCCACGACCGTCCGGTGCTCATCGAGTACGACCGGGCGGTTTTCGACCGTCTGTACGGCAGCCTCCGGGAGACCTGCGCCATCCGGCCGGTGCACGTCACGAGCCCCGAGGTCGCGTTCGGGCAGCTCCAGGCGGGCCCCACCCACATCTACGTGGTGGACGACGCCTACCGCCTGCTGGTGTGGCCCGAGCCGTTCACGCTGGCCGAGATGGTGTTCGGCCGGACCCCCGACCGCCGCGTGGACGGCATGCGGGTGGTGCACCCGATGCTCGTCCCCGAGCGCCTGAGGGTACGGGCGGCCGGCGAACTCTCCGTCCTGGGCGGGCCGCAGGACTGCATGGTCATCGCCAACATGAAATCGGGCCACTTCAGACCCCCGCCCCCGTGCGCGGACGTCCTGCGCGACGTGCTCCGCGGTGTCCTCCCCCTCACCGACGAGGACATCGACATCTTCACGGTCCCACAGCCGCGGCCATGAACCCACACCTCACACCCTAGGAGCGGAACCCATGCCCGACACGCCCCCGGCGCCGGGAGAGGCCCCAACCCCCCGAACCGTCCCGGGCCGGACGGTCTCCGTCGGGGTCGAACACGAATGCAAGTGGGACCTGGACCTCGCCGAGTACGACGGGATCCAGGACCCCGCCCGGTTCTTCGAGGGAAGCATCCTCACCACGGCGCTGGAAGCCCTGCGCCCACCGCTGACCTTCGTCTCCTCCACCATCTACGTGGACGACGCGAACCGCTCCCTGATCCGCGCCGGCCACACCCTCGGAGTCGTCGTCAACGTCGGCAGCGCATCGGACGTGTGCTGGATGACCCTCAAACAGGCCGTACGCCGGCACGCCTGGCGCGACGGCCTGGAGCTGGCCGAACGCCTGACTCCGGCCGAGGTGCCCGAGGCCCTCGACGACCCGCGGCGGCTGCCCGTCGGGCACGTGCGCGACTGCCGGCTCGCCGAGGGGCCGCTCGCCCCGGTCGCCGTCGCCAGCCAGCGGCGGGTCAAGTGCCTGGGCCGTGACCGGCACGGCACCGAGGTCGCCTACAGCCTGGACCTGGTCACCTTCCGCGCCCCGGCCGACGGCTGCCCGCCGGTCGGCACCTACGCGTGCGTGGAGGTGGAGGTCAACTCGTCCGCCCCGCGCGCGCTGCGGCTGCTGGAGGAGCTCGCCGACGGGACGGACGCCTGGCTGGGCCGGGCCCGCACCGGCCGTACCAAAGCCCAGCACGCCCTGGCCGCACTCGAAGCCGACCGGGCCCCGGGACGTGCGGCATGACGGGAAAACCGACGACACAACAAGGGCCACAACAAGAGGAACGCACACCACTGGGCACGGTGTTCTGGACCCTGTGGGCCGGCCGGAGCCTGTCGACCGCGGGCGGGTACCTGCAGTTCCTCGCCCTGCCCCTGTGGGTGCAGCAGACCACGGGATCCTCGCTGGCCGGCGTGCTGGCCTTCGTCGTGTTCCACCTGCCCAAGGTAGTGGTGTCACCCTTCGCGGGACTGATCGCCGACCGGTTCGACCGGCGCGGGGTGGCCGTCGCCACGGACCTTGCCTCGGCACTGGTCACGGTCGCCATGGCCGTCGCCGCCGCCGGCCGGCACGTGGTGGCCGTCGTGGTGCTGCTCGGCGTGCTCCAGGTCCTGGCGGCGGTCCGGGTCCCGGCCCTGTCGAGCATCCTGCCGGACGCCATCCCCCCGGGCCGCCTCATGGCTGCCAACTCCCTGCTCGACGCCGCCACCGGGGCCGCGATGACGCTCGGTCCCCTGCTGGGTGCGGCCCTGCTGAGCGGCTGGGGCATCGAGTGGGTGCTGCTGCTCAACGGCCTGACATTCGCCGTGGCCGCCCTGTGCCTGCTCCCGCTGCCCTCGTCAGCGGCCTCCGACCGCACCGCGCAGACCGGCCTCGCGGCGATGGCCGACGGCCTGCGGGCCCTGTGGGGCGACCGGGTCGTGCGCTACGCCGTCGCCGCGGAGTGCGCCATGTACCTGTGCGTGGGAGCGGCCACCGAGGAACTGGCCATCTGGCTCGGGCAGGTCCAGGCGGAAACGGCCGAGCGGATGATCGGTGCGTTCGGCGTCGGCTCCGGCCTGGGATGGCTCGCGGTCACCGTAGTCCTGGGCCGCGCACGGGAGTCCGTGGCCCCGACCCGGATGGTCTGGTGGAGCGCCCTCGCGGCCGCCCCCGTCAGCGCGGCGGCCGTCCTCCTGCTGAGCGGAGCGACCGGCGTGGTCCTGGCCGCGCTCGCCGGACTGCTGATCAGCGTGCACCAGTTCCTCTACGGCATAGGCCCGGTGATGCTGTGCCAGCAGCGCGCCGCGCCCAGCCACCGCGGCCGCGTCCTGGCGTTCCGCCGCACGGCCACGACACTGAGCCAGCTCCTCTCACTGGCCGCCGGCGCCCTGCTGGCCGGCCACTTCGACCTCGGATCCGTCATCATCGCCTCGGGCCTCCTGGCCACAGCCACCACCCTCCCCCTGGCCCAAAAAGCCAAGCAAACCCAACCCCCCACCCCACCACCCGGTCACCCCGCACCTCAGCCACCCCCACCCCAGCACCCCGCGCCTTTGTCACCCGCATCCCCGCAGTCCACGCCTCTGCCCCCTGCGCCCCCGGTCCTGCCTCTGCCGCCCGCGTCCTCGCAGTCCGCGCCTCAGCCCTCTGCGCCCCCGGCCCTGCCTCTGCCAGGTGTGTCCCCGCAGGGCGCGCCTCAGTCGCCCCCGCCCCGGCAGGCGGCGCTCCTGCCGCCCGCACCCGCGCAGGTTGCACTCCTGCCGGGCGCGTTTCCGCAGTCCGCGCTTCTGCCCCCTACTCCCTCGGCCCTGCCTCTGCCAGGTGTGTCCCCGCAGGGCGCGCCCTCGCGGTCCGCGCCCCTGCCGGGCGCGCCCCCGCAAGCTGCGCCCCTGCAAGCTGCGCCCCCGCAGATCACGCCCGCGCAGGCCCCGCGCCAGCCGGGCGCGACCCCGGCGGCCGAGCCCCCGCAGATCACGCCCCCGGCGGCCCCGACGCCCCCGGTGGTCACGCGATGACCGCCCGCCGCCCCGGCCACGCCCTCATCGTCGACCTGCCGCGCGGACACGAGGACGACGCCCCGCACCTGCGCGGCCTGGCCGCCCTGACGGCCCGCGTGCTGGCCGACCCCGCCCGCCCCGGAGCGGCCCGTCTCGCGGCGGAACGCGGCTGGCGGACCCGGCACCAACTCGACGCGGACTGCTCCTCCTTCGCCTTCTGGTCGGCGGACGCCGACACCGCCGAGGCCGCCACCGCACTCACCACCCACGCCGGCCGCTGGTCCGCGCAGGACACGGACCGCCTGGAGCGGGCCAAGGCCGCGCAACGCGCCCTCGCCGCCCAACGCGCCGGCCAGATCCTGACCCGCCTCAACCAGGCCTCCCACCGGGCCGCCTGGGGCTGGGCACCCCCCTCCCCGCTCGGCGACCCCGAGACCATCGCCAACCTCACCCCGGACGTGGTCCGCGACGAACTGGCCCGCCTGACCCGCGGCGCCCGCACCCACACCCCCGCCGCACAGCCCGCCACCGCGCCCCCGGTCCCCGACCGACCCCACACCACCCCCGACGAGAGAACCTGGCAGGGCGGCCTCGCCCACGCGCCGACCACCGCGGAATCCGCACGCCTCTCCGTACGCCTGCCCTGCGAGTCCACCCGCCCCGGCACCCTGGAGGTGCTGGTGGAACTCCTCGGCTCCGGCCCGGAGGGCCGCCTGCACCGGGCCCTGCGCACCGAGCGGGCCCTCGCCTACGGCTTCTCCGCCGGGCACTGGTCCCAGGACAGCACCAACAGCGTCGCCGCGACCGCCTTCGTCCGCGCCCCCGACGCGGCGGACACCTCCCGGATCCTGCTGCGCACCGTACGGGCCCTGCTCGACGACCCGCTGGTCCCGCAGGAGGAGTTCGAAGCCGCCCGGCACCGCTGCCTGGCCCGCCTCCTCGCCTCCCTGGACGACCCCTTCGCCGAAGCCGACGAGGCCCGCCGCGCGGCCCGGGGCCAACGGCCGGTCGCCGACCTGGTGGCGGCCGTACGCGAACTGCCCTCGCTGGAGGGCCTGCGCGCGGCCCCCGGCCGCCCGGCCGTGGCGGTCGTCGGACCGGAGCCCTGCGGCCCCGCCGTGGAAGAAGCCCTGAGGAGGAACCTGTGACCGAGACCAGCCCCGCCCCGGAACACGGGACGCCCCCCGCCACCGAAATAGAGTTGGCCGGCCTACGCCTCCGGCTCGTCCCCGTCCCCTGGGCCCGCTCCGTCGGCGGCTGCCTCGCCGTGGCCTGCGGGTCCCGCGACGACCCGCCCACCGCCGCGTCCACCGCGCACCTGGCCGAGCACGTACGGGCCCTCAGCGGCGCCGGACACGTACGCCGGAGCGTGCCGGTCTTCGCGCAGACCGACATCGCCCGCACCCTCTTCCGGGCCACCGCCGCACCCGAGGCCGCCGCAGACCTGGCGGCCCGGCTCGTCGACGTCCTGGGCGACGCCTCCGTCGACGAAGCGACCCTGGAATCCGAGCGGACGGCCGTGGAACTGGAAACCGCGAGGATGGACTCCAGCGCCCTGCTGCGCGCCGGAGGCCTCTTCGCCGCGGCCGCCGCCGACGAACCCGGCATGGACTCCATCGCCCGCACCCGGCGCGAGGACGTCGCCGCCGTGACCCACCGACAGGTGGCCGCGCTCACCGCCTGGGGCTACCGCGCCGACCGCGCCGTCCTGGCCGTCGCCGGACCCCCCGAGGCGCTGAGAGCCGTACCCGACGCGGTCGCGGCCCGCCTCGCCCGCCACCCCCACCCGGCAGCCGCGGCCAGACCAACCGCGGCCAGACCAACCGCAGCCGCCGCCACCCCGCGGCTCCGCCTGCCCGCCCTCGACGGCCTGCTCGCCGTCACCCTCACGCGCCCCCGCCAGGCAGCCGACCTCCACGCCCGCGCCGTACTCGGCGACCGGGGCCCGCTGGTGGCAGCGGGCCTGCGCGAGGGGGTGCCGCTGCTGGGCAGGACCACCGTGGAGAACGCGGAACAGGCCGTGGACGTCCTGTGCTGGAAGCCGGCCGGCAACAACCGGCAACTGGCCGAACACCTGCCCGCCGCCTGCACCGCCCAGGAAGCCGACGACACCGTACGGGAACTGGCGGCCCGCCAGGCCCGCCACGAGCACGCCTTCACCACCCACACACCCATGGCACAGGCCCTGGCCGCCGCCCTCGACGACCCCGCCGCCCCCAGGCGGATCACCGGCCGCCTGCGGCTGGCCGTATGGCGCGTGACCGACGGGATCCCCGTCCCCGTCCCCGTCCCCGCCGGCTGAGCGCCGTCCCGGCGACACGGTCCTCCACTCCTGGTAACGCGTTGTCGGGGCTTTCGGCCGCGACGTTCCCACAGGAGGCTGGACGCGACTCTTCGCCCCCAACCGCCCCTGCCCCCGCCCCTGCCCCAGCCCACGAAGGAGCCGACCGATGCATGAGACCACCGCGACCGAACTGAAGCGGGTCGACTCGCTCGTCGAGACCCTGCGCGCCCTCGACGCCACCGAAGGGGGCCAGGAAGCACTCGCCATGGCCCAGGCGCTCACCAGCCCCATCGACCTGGACCCCGACCTCGCCTGAACCGGGCGCACCCACCCAGCCCAACCACCCAACCCACCCCTCCCGAAAGGCAAGGCCATGGTTCTCCGGTTCGTCCAGGAGCTGGCGGACGCGCTGGCCCACCCCCAGCAGCGGACCCTCGGCTCGCGGTTCACCCGGGCCGAGCTCCCCGGCTGGAGCGAACGCCTCCTGACACCCACCGGGCTGCTCGACCTGCTCACGTACCGGACGCTGTCACGGCCCGGCCAGGTCCTGTGCCTGCGCAAGGGCGTGTTCCTCCCGCCCCGGGACTACATGACGGCCCGCACCACACGCGGCGACGAGCACGAGATGGTCGACACCCACCGCCTCGGCCTCCTCCTCCAGGAGGGCTGCCAGATCGTCGTCGGAGGCCTGGAGAAGATCGACCCCCGCTTCGACGTGGCCTGCCGGGCCCTGCAGTGGCTGACGGGAGCGAAGGTGTACGCCACGGCCTTCCTGGCCACCGGCGACACCGGCGGCTTCAACCTCCACGTCGACACCTCCGACTCGGTCGTCCTCCAACTCGCCGGCACCAAGAGCTGGGAGGTCCGCGGCGAGACGCTGAAGGACCCGCTGAACGAGGTCCGCCGCACCGCCGCCCCCAGCGAGGAGGTCCTGTGGCGCGGCTCCCTGGAGGCCGGCGACCTCATGTGCGTCCCGCGCGGCTACTGGCACACCGCCACGCGGGGCGACCAGAACCCCGGCGGCTACTCCCTGCACGTCACCTTCGGGATCGTGGAACGCACCGGAATGGACTGGCTTCGGGCCCTGACCGAGCGGGCCTGCCACGTCGGGCTCTTCCGCCGGGACATCTCCGGGTCCACCGATCCGGACGACTTCGTCCGTACGCTCACCGCGCTCGCCGAGCAGTACCCGCCGGCCGCGTTCGCACGCTCCGGGGCGATGTTCCTCGACCGCGGCGGCCTCGGCCTGCGCGAGAACCAGCGGGTGGTCACCCGGGGAGTGTTCGGACCCGCGAAGACGGTGGCCTGCCTGACCGAGTTCCCGCCCCGCATGGCGGACGCCGCCGACGGCGAAACGGTCACGGTGACCGTCCCGGGCCACACCCTCGCCTTCCCGGCGCAGGCGCGCCCGGCCCTGGAGGCCCTGCTCTCGGGCCACCCCGTCGACATCGCCGAGCTGGCCACCCGTACGGCCGCCGACGTCTCCGCGTACGCCGGGCAACTCCTCGACGCAGGCCTCTGCGTCGAGGTCACCGACGCCCTCGCCGCCGCCTACACCGCCCTGGACTGAACCGCGGCGATCGTCAGGCACAGCAGCCGGGCCGAGCCGGTCCGCTCGACCCGGACCGTGTACCCGCGCGGTACGAACAGCGCCTCGCCCGTACGCAACCGCAAGGCCTCCGGCGCGGCGCCCGGACGGCAGGGCGCGCTGAGGTGCCAGCCGCTGCCTCCCGCCTGCTGGAGCACCAACAGGTCCTCGGGGCACGGCGACACCAAGGAGTCGGGGCCGGCGACGGCCACCGCACGGTCCAGCAGCAGCGCCAGCCGGGCGGCGAGCCCACCCGGGTCGCCGCCCCAGCCGTCGGGGGCGGCGTGGTCGGGCCACAGGATGCCGGGGCCCTGCTCGCTGTGGGCGCGTACGAAGACAGCGAGCTCCCGGAGCTGCAGGTCAGGCCGCATGTACTTCCCCCTCGTGTCGCACACTGCTCGCGACTCCCGCGAGGACGGCACCAGCCTCGCGTAGCAGCCGCACGGGGGAAAGTCACAGCTTTGCGCTACTCCAACAGCCCGCTGCGGACCGCGGCGGCCCCGGCCTGGAAGCGGCTCTCCGCGCCCAACTGCTCCAGGATGTCCGCGATGTGACGGCGCGTGGTCCGCAGGGACATGCCCAGACGCCGGGCGACCGACTCGTCCTTGAGCCCCGCAGCCAGTAACTGCAGGATCGTGCGGTCGAGTTCGCCCGCCACCTTGGCGAACCCCTCGTCACCGGCGTTGGCGAAGGGCGTGGCCGTCTCCCACGTCTGCTCGAACAGGCCGCACAGGTAGGCGACGGTGTTGGGCTCGCGGACCACCACCGCGCCCCAGGCCCCGTCGGTGGTCGGCAGGAAGGCCGTCTCGCGGTCGAAGATGATGACGCGGCCGAACAGCTCGTGACTGGTCCGGTACTGGCCGCCCAGGGCGGAGGCGGCGGCCACGTACACCTGGCTGGCGCCGTGGAACCGCGCCGTGTGGTGGTACAGGGTCCGCATCCTGACGCCCCGTTCCAGCAGGGGCCGGTCGCGCGCCAGGGCCTCCTCCATGGGCTCGCGCTTACGGGCCCCGCCGCCAGGCTGGCTCGACAGCACCTCCTCCCGGCACTGCGCGGACATGCGGTTGAGCAGGGTGCGGACCTCGTCCAGTGTGGAGAGGACCTCCAGCTCGCCCGTGTCGCGCGTGCCCCGGTGGTGGTAGACGGGGGCGAAGCGCGCGGCCCGCATCTGGATCCCGGCGATCTGCAACTGCTGCTCCCGGATCCGCGCCTCCAGCGAGGCGATGCGCGCTCCCGTGGCGGCCTCCGGGGCCACCGCGTGCTCCCGGGAGGGGTCACCGGGCACGCGCTGGATCAGTCCGGCCTCCCGCAGCCGCTCCGCGGCGGCGTCCAGCTCGGACCGGCTCAGGCCCAGCTCCACCGCCGCTCTGGCGGCATCGACGCTCTGGTGCTGCAAGGCCCAGTCGTACAGCGCGAGTTCGGCCTCCAGAGCACCGCTCTCGTCGCCGCTTTCATCCGCCTCCATGCCGCTAAAGGCCACTTTGCACCCCCGACTCCAAACTGCCATGCAACTTGGTGAGGTGCATGATCCGTTGCCCGCGCCCCGGATGACCCGGCAGGCTCCCACCAGTAGCTGAATACCAGATGACCTGCAAAGACCGCATCCTCCAGCCCACTCCGGAGTTCCCGTGAAGCGTTTCCTGCTGATCATGACGACCGCTGTCCTGCTCGCGTTCCCGGCCGTGCCGCTCGCCACCTCGACCGGATCCGAAGCCACCTCGACCGCCGCCCTCGCGGGCGACATCACCGAGCAGCCGGACTTGGACTGCGGTCTGCGGGACTGCCAGAACCCCACCGACACCTCCTGGGGCGCCTGACCGGCCCGCGCCCGCGACACCCACCCCGTACCAGCACACCAGGAGGCAGCATGAAGGACACCGAACCCACCCTGACCGGACGCGAGCGCCAAGTGCTCGTCCTCCTCAGCACGGGCGACACCGTCTCCTCCATCGCCCGCCAGCTCTGCCTGAGCCCCCACACCGTCGACACGTACCTCCGCCGCCTGCGCACGAAAACGCGCACCTCCAACCGCACCCAGCTGACGGTCTTCGCGATCCAGCACGGATACGCGGCGACAGCCGCCCAGCAGTAGCGTTCACTCCCACTCTATTGCAACGCGTAACCGCCAACGTTGCATTAACCCTCACCCTCACCGCAACGGTTTCCAACCTCTGACCTGCGCAAACCCGCAAGCAATGCAACGAACAAGTTGCCTAACTCCCAAACGCAACGTAGCTTTTCCTTCATCGCGAACAACGAGTCGAAGGAAGAGACAATGCAGAAGTTCGACACCACCGCCCCCATCGCCGCCGTCCTGGACATCCCCGCCGGACGCATCCGCTTCATCGCCGCCGACCGCGCCGACACCACCGTCGAGGTCCTGCCCGCCGACCCCTCGAACGCCCGGGACACGAAGGCGGCGGAGCAGACGACGGTCGAGTACGTCGACGGCGTCCTGCGTATCGGCGCCGCTCCGGCGAAGAACAAGTTCCTCGGCAACTCCGGCTCGGTGGAAGTGACCGTCCAGCTGCCGGCCGACTCCCGCATCGAGGCGAAGGCGGCCGCCGCTGAACTCCGCGGCGTCGGCCGCCTCGGAGACGTGACCTTCGAGGTCGCACAAGGCACGGTCAAGCTCGACGAGGCCGCGAGCGCCCGCCTGACCCTCGCCGCGGGCAACGTCTCGATCGGCCGCCTGGCCGGCCCCGCCGAGATCACCACCCAGAAGGGCGACCTCGCCATCACGGAGGCGATCCGCGGCACGCTCAAGCTGCGCACGGAGTACGGCCAGATCTCCGTGGCCGCCGCCCGCGGAACCTCCGCCACCCTCGACGCCGGCACCGCCTACGGCCGCATCCACAACGCCCTGACGAACACCGAGACCCCCACCCTGAACATCCACGCCACCACCGCCTACGGCGACATCACCGCCCGCACCCTCTGACGCCGACACCGAGCAGACCGCCAAGAAGCGACAGCCCTGACCTCAGCCGACGGGAGTTCCTGGCTCAGGGCCTGGTTGAGCACTGCGCAGTCCGGCTGGCTCGCGGTGCAGGTGCTCAGAGCGGGACTGGAAGATGTCCAGGGCCTCGTGGATCGAGCAGCCGAGGTGGTCTCGGAACAGCTTGATGCCCTTGATGGTCATGCCGCTGAGGATCTCCTCGTCCGCGAAGGAGAGCGGTCCGGCCGTCCAGGGGGCGGACGCGGGATCGCCACCGGGCCAGTCGATGTCGGTCAGTGTGGCGAGCAGGCGGCCCTCCGAGAGTGACACCGCCACGTCCATGCCGCGGGCTGCCTTCTCCGTGAAGGCAGCGGGTGCGGTGTGGTCCAGGAGGAAGACGAAGTGCTGGGCGATGCGCTGCCGCCACTCATCCAGCTCGCCATCGCCGTCCAGGCGCAGGTTGGAGTTCCAGGCTGCCTGGGCAAGAACCGATACGAACCGCCCGAGGAAGTCCGATTTCAGCAGGTCGTCCGCGTGCTCGATCAGAATCGCGAGGTCCTGGTTCCCGTGCCCGGGACCGTGCCAGTCGTGGAGGCAGTCCACAAGGGCGTCCCAGTCGTGGCCGAAGTAGCCGAGGAACGACAGCTCCTGGGCGAAAATCCGGAAGACGGACGCAGGATCCCGCATCTCCCGGCCGTCCAGCCGCAGGACCAGACCGTCCCGCTGCACGAGCGCGGCCGTTTCCGACGCCAGCCACGGGTCGGCAGGGGAGGTGAACACGACCCACGGGGAGCGATGCTGCGTCAGAGTGGGCTCGATCATCATGTGCGAGATCCTTGCACGGCACTTGCTCAGAGCCCGAGTGATGCGCGTCGTGTGATGTGCACTGAGCAGTGTGCATCGTGAAAACTGCACGTCAGGTGGGCTGGTGTGCAGGGGGTTAGGGGTACTCGGGCTGGTCGCTGGCAGGTGTCCATGG
>NZ_JBFBBA010000080.1:0-13431 GCF_040682455.1 Streptomyces sp. NPDC051183 | reverse complement strand
CTCAAACGCCGGCGGGGCTGAGATCGTGCAGGCGGCATCAGCCAAAATCCAGCCCCGCCGGCGTTTGAGGCGCGGGGGTCCGGGGCCGGCCCCCGGCAGCGGCGCCGCAGACGCACATCCAGCCCCGCCGGCGGCGCGCCCGGAGGGAAGTGCGGGGGGTGGGGAGCAGTAGGGGGTGGGCCCGGCGGGCATGGCATCTTCTGTGACCCTCATCCGTGACATGTGCTACCCCACCCCCCACGAACTCGCCCTGGCGGCCCGCGCCCTCGCGGACACGTACCCCGCCCTGGTCCGCCTCCGCCAGGCCGGCGCCTCCCGCGCCGGGGAGCCGCTCTGGCTGCTGTCCGTCGGGGGCCACGACCGGCCCCGGGGCGTCCTCGTCGTCGCCGGCGCTCACGCCAACGAGCCCGTCGGCGGCGCCACCGCCCTCGCCCTCGCCCGCCGCGTCATCCACGACCCCGCGCCCCGCGCCGGCTGCGACTGGCACTTCCTGCTCTGCGCCGACCCGGACGGTGCGGCCCTGCACCGCACGCCCCGCCCGTACTCCCTCCTCGACTACCACCGGAACTTCTTCCGGCCGCCCGGCCCCGAACAGCCCGAGTGGGCCCCGTCTTTACTGCCCCCGGACCGGCTGCCGCCGGAGACCCGCGCCCTCACCGCCGCCATCGACGAGCTGCGCCCCGTCCTCCAGGTCTCCCTCCACGGCACCGACCTCGGCGGTTCCTGGGTGCAGCTCACCCGGGACATACCCGGTCTCGCCGAGCCCTTCGGCAAGTCCGCCGCCGAGCTGCGCATCCCGGTGGAGACCGGCGCCTCCGACGCGGCCGGCTGGCCCTCCCCCGGACCCGGGATCTTCGTCATGCCCGAGCCCGGCACCCCGGCCGCCGGGGCCTTCCACCCGGAGGACACCCGGCTCAGCACCTGGTACCACGCCCACCGGTACGCCGGCACGACCGCGATCGTCGAGGTCCCGATGTGGGCCTCCGACCTGGTGGACGACCCGGCTCCGCACCCCGACCCGCGCGGCGCCCTGCGGATGCTGGCCGGGCGGCTCACCGAGGAGGCGGCCCGGGTCGCCGTACTGCGGGACGGGATCCGGGCCGCGGACCCGGTGACGGCCCCGCTGCTGCGCGCGGTGGACTGGACGCTGGCGCTGATTCCCCGGATCGCCGTCGAGTGGACGGGCTCCGGGGCCCCCGCCGAGGCGACCTCGGCGTACATCGGCAGCATCGACGCCTTCGGGCGGCGGCTGTCGCTGCGCGCCGCGGCGATGCTGCTGCGGGTGCTGCGGGCCCAGGGGCATCCGGCGGCCCCTGGAGTGGACCGGCTCGTCACCGGGTGGTGCGGGGAGTTCGCGGCACGGTTCCAGGCCCGGTGGGTGCCGGTGGCCACGCAGGTGGAGCACCAGTCCCGGACCGTGCTGGCGGCGTACGAGAGACTCGCGGCGGTCAGCCGGTGACCGGCAGGGCGTACCGGCGCTTGGACCTGCCGGTCGCGCCGAGCCGGTCGTAGAAGCGGATCGCGCCTTCGTTCCAGTCGGGGGTCTGCCATTCGACGTGTCCGAGGCCCTGCTCGCGGGCGAGGCCGGCCACGCCCTCCATCAGGGCTGCGCCGAGACCGTGGCCGCGGGCTTCCTCGGCGAGGTAGAGGCAGTCCATGTGCAGGTAGTGGCGGGCATCCCAGAAGGAGAACTCGGCCGAGCAGGCGGCGTACCCGGCGACCGCGCCGTCCGGGGTCTCGGCGAGCAGCGCCCACACCCGGGCGCCGTCGGCGAACAGCAATGGTCCGAGCCGGTCGGCGAGACCGGCCGGGCGGGGCGCGGCCCGCTCGTACGCGATGTGCTCGTGCATGAGCTCGGCCAGGCGGGGCAGGTCCTCGGGGCGTGCGGGGCGCACGACGGGCGTGTGGTCCATGTACGCCATCCTGCGCGCCGGACCCGCGCACCGCCCCGGCGGGGTGGGCACCGGCCGCCCGCGACCGGGTCCGTACTCAGCTCGCGGAGAGCCTGAACGACATCCGGCCGAACCCGATCTGGTCCCCGTCGCGCACCACGGCCGAGCCCGTCACCCGGCGCCCGTTCACCGTGGTGCCGTTCGTCGAGCCCAGGTCCGTCACCACCCACACCCCGTCGCGCATGCTCAGCTCGGCGTGCGCCCGCGAGACGGTCTCGTGGCTGAGCCGGAGCCCGTTGCCCGGGTCGCGGCCGATCTGCAGCGGGCCGGCGGCCGGGTGCGGCAGCAGCAGTTTGGGCAGCTTCTCGGCGGCCCAGGCCCGCCGGACGCCCACCGAGACGGCGGACACCCGTCCGACCCAGCCGAACAACCGGTGGGTCCACGGGCCTTCGGCGGCATCCCGCCCCTGGAGGTCGGCGGTGAGGACCGCGAGGTCCTCGGAGCGACGGGCGATCAGGGCGAGTTCCATCCGGCGCAGAAACGTGTCGTGCGACAGCTTGCCGAGCGCGGCTCCCTCCCTGAGCTGGCCCAGCGCCCGGTCGCGCTCGGCGTCGGAGAGCCGCGGCGCGGGGTAGGCGGAGAACTCGAAACTGGACGTCACAGGGTGATTGTCGGCCCGTCAGGGGCAGAGTGTCCAGAACTCCCCCGCCGTGCCCGGAATGATGGGCCGGACAGGCATGCTGGGTACCGCCGGCAGACGAGGGGACCGTCCGTGCAGTTCGAGGTGTGGGCACCGCTGACAGGTCGGGTCGCCGTGCGACTTGACGATGCCACGTACGACATGGCGCGCGATCCGGACCGGGCCGGCTGGTGGGTCGCCGAGGCCCCCGCCGCCGACGGGTCCCGGTACGGATTCCTGCTGGGGGACGCGGCGGACGCCGGTGGACCCCTGCGCCCCGACCCCCGCGGGCGGCGGCTGCCCGACGGTCCCGACGGCCCCTCGGCGGTGGTCGACTTCGCCGCCCTCACGCCCCGGGCCCCGTCGCCCCGCACCCCGCTCCAGGACGCGGTCCTGTACGAGCTGCACATCGGCACCTTCACCCCCGAGGGCACCTTCGACGCGGCCGCCGACCGCCTCGGCCACCTCACCGGGCTCGGCGTCACCCACGTCGAGCTGATGCCGGTCTGCTCCTTCCCCGGCCGCCACGGCTGGGGGTACGACGGGGTCGCGCCCTGGGCGGTGCACGAGCCGTACGGGGGCCCGGCCGGTCTCGCCCGGTTCGTGGAGGCGGCCCACACCGCCGGGCTCGGCGTGGTGCTGGACGTGGTCCACAACCACCTCGGCCCCTCCGGCAACCACCTCCCGGCCTTCGGCCCGTACTTCACGGACACCCACCACACCCCCTGGGGCGCGGCGGTGAACCTCGACGCGCCCGGCTCGGACGAGGTCCGCTCGTACCTCATCGGCAGCGCCCTCGCCTGGCTGCGGGACTACCGGATCGACGGGCTCCGCCTGGACGCCGTGCACGCGCTCGCCGACGGGCGCGCGCTGACCTTCCTGGAGGAACTGGCGGCCGCGGTCGACGAACTCGCCGCCGAGACCGGCCGGCCGCTGTTCCTGATCGCCGAGTCCGACCAGTGCGACCCGCGGACGACCACCCCGCGCCCGGCCGGGGGCCTGGGCCTGCACGCTCAGTGGAACGACGACTTCCACCACGCCCTGCACTGCGCGCTGACCGGTGAAGCCCAGGCGTACTACGCGGACTTCGCCGGGGCACCGCTGGCCGCCCTCGCCAAGACGATGACCCGGGCCTTCTTCCACGACGGGACCTGGTCCTCCTTCCGCGGCCGCCACCACGGCCGGCCGGTGGACCGGGGCCGCACCCCCGCGCACCGCTTCCTGGGCTACACCCAGACCCACGACCAGATCGGCAACCGGGCGCTGGGCGACCGGCTCGCCGCCTCGCTCTCCCCCGGGCTGCTGGCGTGCGCGGCCGCGCTGGCGCTGACCGGGCCGTTCGTGCCGATGCTGTTCATGGGCGAGGAGTGGGGCGCGGGCACGCCGTGGCAGTACTTCACGGACCACCCCGACCCGGCGCTCGCCGAGGCGGTGCGCACCGGTCGGCGCCGGGAGTTCGCGGCGCACGGCTGGAAGGCCGAGGAGATCCCGGACCCCCAGGATCCGGCCACCCGGGACCGCTCCTGCCTGGACTGGGCCGAGCCCGGCCAGGCCCCGCACGCCAGGCTGCTGGACTGGTACCGCACCCTCGTGAGGCTCCGCCGCACCCACCCGGACCTGCGCGACCCGGACCTGGCCGCGGTCCGGGTCGCGTACGACGAGGAACGCCGCTGGCTGACCTACCGGCGGGGCGACGTCCGCGTGGTGGTCAACCTCGACCGGGAGCCGGCGACCATCGCGCTGGGCGGCAACGGGGTGCGGGTCCTGGCCGCCTGGGACCCCGCCGACCACCCGGGTCCGGACGGGCGGATCCACGTACCGGGCGAATCGGTGGTGGTCCTCGGCCCGTGACGGACCCCGCGGACTCCCCGGACCCCCGGGGTCCCGCGCTACTCGACGATCGCCAGCTCCCGGGGCGCGTGGTTGAAGCTGCGGCCGCCGTCCTCGGTGACCGTGACGATGTCCTCGATGCGGACTCCGAACCGGCCGGGGAGGTAGATGCCCGGCTCCACGGAGAAGCACATGCCGGGGACCAGCGGCTGCTCCTCGCCCTCGACCATGTACGGCGGCTCGTGCGTGGTGACTCCGATGCCGTGCCCGGTGCGGTGGATGAACCGCTCGCCGTAGCCGAACTCGGTGATCACGGCCCGGGCCGCCCGGTCGATGTCCTGGCAGGCGGCGCCGGGCCGGACGGCCGCCACCCCGGCCTGCTGGGCCTCGCGGACGATGTCGTGGACGCGCTGCTCCTCGGGCGTGGGCTCGCCCACGTGCACGGTGCGGGAGATGTCGGAGCCGTAGCCGTGCTTGAGGCCGCCGAAGTCGAGGACCACCATGTCGCCGCGGCGGATGACGCGGTCACCGGCCTCGTGGTGCGGGTTGGCGCCGTTGGGCCCGGAGCCGACGACGGTGAAGTCGACCTGGGAGTGGCCGTGGACGCGCAGCAGCGCGGCCAGGTCGGCGGCGACGTCGCTCTCCCGCCGGTCGGCGAAGGGGACGTGCAGGATCTGCGCGTACGCGGCGTCGGCGGCCTCCCCCGCCGCCGCGAGCCGCGCCAGCTCCCGCTCGTCCTTGACGGCCCGGAGCATGGGCAGGGCGTCGGTCAGCGGTACGTAGGAGGTGGTCGGCAACTCCCGCTGCAGGCCCAGGATGTGCAGGGCCCAGGTGTTGTCGCTGACCCCGAACCGCCCGGCCACGTCCAGCAGCGGGGAGGCCGCGGTGTACGGGTTCCTGCCGTCGGCCCAGTCCCGCAGGGTCAGCGCGGCCGCGCCCGGCGCCTTGGCCGCGTCGGGGGCCTCCAGCGCGGGCACCACGAGCACCGGGTCCTGCCCGGCGGCGAGCACGAGCAGGGTCAGCCGCTCGGTGTCGACGGGCCGGTACCCGGTGAGGTGGGCCAGGTCGGGCCCGGGGGCGATCAGCAGGCCGGCCAGTCCGGCGTCGGCGGCGCTCTGCGCGGCCGCGGCCATGCGGGCGGCGTAGTCGGCGGGGGTGAAGGCATCGGATTCCACGTCAGATTCCATACGGGGATCCTCCCGTGAGCCGTGCGGCGAGCGCAGCGGCCGCGCCGGACGAACTGCCGGGCGAGAGCAGTTCGGTACGGTGCACCAGGCGCGGCCCGGCCAGCGGTACGACGGCTCCCGCAGCGGCCGCCCGGGCCACCCGCAGCGGCAGTACGACCAGGCCGTGCCCGGCCGCGGCGAGGGCGCACAGGGCGTGCAGGTCGGTGCCCTCGTAGCGCAGGGCCGTCCGGGCCCCGGGCGGCGGCGCCCCGATGCCGGGGGCGTCGATCCAGCGCGCGTCGGCCAGGTCGCCGAGCCGCAGCGCGTCCCGGCCGGCGCACGGGTGCCCGGCCGGGAGCAGTACGGCCAGCGGCTCCTCCGCCACGCCCGTGACGGTGAGCGGGGCCACGTCGGGCAGCCGCAGCGGGTCGCTGGGCGCGGCGAGCCCGTCGACGAGCCCGAGGTCGCAGCCGCCGGTGGCGACGGCGGCCGGCACCTCGTCCGGCGGCAGCACGTGCAGGGTGACCCCGGAGGCGGGCAGGGCGGCGAGCAGCCGGGGCCCGACGGACAGCGGGGAGGCGGCGAGCGCGACCCGCCCGGGCGGCGCGGCGGCCAGCCGCAGCACGTCGGCCCGCGCCGCGTCGAGGCGCAGCAGCAGCGGTCCGGCGTGCTCCAGCAGCCGCACCCCGGCCGCCGTCGGGGCCACGGGCCGCCGGGTGAGCAGCTCGACCCGCAGGTCGCCCTCCAGCGCGGCGATGTGCTGGGACACGGCGGACTGGGTGTAACCGAGCTCGCGTGCGGCGGCCGAGAAGGAGGCGAGGCGCGCCACGGTGGTGAAGGTGCGCAGCAGGTGTGGATCCATGCGGCCCAGCCTGCCAGCTCTGCATCAGTGCTGCTTATGGAGTGTGCAGGAACAATCGTTGGCGCTGAACCAGGTCCCGCCCACAAGATGATCCACATGACCGCCGCAGACATTCCGCAGACCTCGAAGATCGCCCGCATCGCCCTCGTCGGCGACCGCTCCCCGCACGTCAAGTCGCACGTCCGGGTCGCGCTGCTGCTCGACTCGCTCGCCTCCCGCGACGCCCTCGCGCTCGACGCCTACTGGATCCCGACGGCCGACGCCGCGGACTGGACCGCCTCCGGGGCGCTGGCCGGGTTCGACGGCGTCTGGGTGCTGCCCGGCAGCCCGTACGCCAGCGAGGCCGGGGCGCTCGCCGCGATCCGGGTGGCGCGGGAGGAGGGGATCCCCTTCCTCGGCACCTGCGGCGGCTTCCAGCACGCGCTGCTGGAGTACGCCCGCTCGGTGTGCGGGCTGGCCTCGGTCGCGCACGCCGAGAACGACCCCGGCGCCGAGGACACGCTGATCGCCCCGCTGGCCTGTTCGCTGGTCGGCCACCAGGGACTCGTACGGGCCGAGCCCGGGTCCCTCGCCGAGTCCGTGCTCGGTGCCGAGCAGTCGATGGAGCACTACCACTGCAACTACGGCCCCGAGCCGCGCCACCTGCCGACGCTGACCGAGCACGGGCTGCGGCTGTCGGGGCACGACGAGGACGGGCAGGTGCGGATCGCCGAGCTGCCCGGACACCCCTTCTTCCTGGCCACCCTCTTCCAGCCCGAGCTGTCCGGGGACGGGACCAGGCCGCACCCGATCGTGCGGGCCTTCGCCGAGGCCGCCGTCGAACACGCCGCCGAACACGCCGCCGGGCGCGCAGCCGGGGGCGCCACGGGACGCGCCGCACGGGCCACCGCGCGCGCCGCCTCACCGGCCGCTTCGGCGGAATAAGGCGTCGCAGGACCACCCCGCTGATCGGCTATGCTGTGCATGCACATCGAACGGGTGGTCCGCCGCCCGTCGTGGTGGGTGTAGCTCAGTTGGTAGAGCACCTGGTTGTGGTCCAGGTGGCCGCGGGTTCAAGTCCCGTCACTCACCCTGTTGGTCCCGTGGGGGGTACGAGGTTTTCCTCGTACCCCCCACGGGCTTTTTCGCGTGTCTCCCCGGGGCCCGCCGCGGCCCGTGCCGACCTCAGGATTGCCATGAGCCCGAATCCCGTGCGCCGCGAGCGGTTCCCCGCGCTGCTGCTGGCGGCGGGCTGCGTCCTGGTGTGGGCGCTCGACCTGATCACCGTGGCCGAGCCCCGCGCGTGGGCCGTCCTCGCCTCCGGCGCCGCCGTCGGCGCGGTGGCCCTGCTGCCCGGCCGTTGGACCCGGCTCTCCCTCGAAGGCCGGGCGCTGCTCGCCTCCGCGCTGTCCCTCGCCGTCACCGCCGCGCTGCTGCTGCCGGACCGGGGCACCGGCGGCAGTTGGGGGCTGCTGGAGTCGGCCGCGCTGCTGGTGCTGCTGGCCCGGTGCGCCCGGCACACCGCGCCGCGCCGGGTGGTCGCGGTGTGCGTGCCGCTGTGGGTGGCGGCCGCCGGGGCGCCGCTGCGGATGCCGAGCGACGCCACCGCGGAGACCGCCGCGTTCGCCCTGACGCTGGCCGCGGCCGCTGCCGCCGGGTTCGGCGGCTACCTGCGGATCCTGGACCAGCGCCGGGCCCGCGCCGTCGCGGCCGTACGGGAGCAGGAGCGCCACGAACTCGCACGCGACCTGCACGACTTCGTGGCCCACCACGTCACCGGGATCGTCGTCCAGGCCCAGGCCGCCCAGGCGATCCGGGAGACCGCCCCCGAGCGCCTCGACCCGCTGCTGCGCTCCATCGAGCAGGCGGGCGCCGAGACGCTGGGCTCGATGCGCCGGCTGGTCCGCGTACTGCGGGAGCAGGACTCGGGAACCGTACGGCCGCAGGACCTGCCGGCCGAGCTGAGCCGGCTCGTCGCGGACCGGCCGGGGGCGGTGCTGGAGCTGTCGGACGCGGCACTGCGCGTGCAGCTCGCCCCCGAGGTGGAGACCTCGGTGCACCGGCTGGTCCAGGAGGCGCTGACCAATGTGACGCGGCACGCCCCCGGCGCGCGGTCCACCCGGGTGAGGCTCACCGCCGACGGCGCATGCCTGACGGTCGAGGTCCTCAACGACGCCGGGACGGCCCGGCGCGGCCAGACCCCGCCCGGCGGTCGCGGCGGACTGGGGCTGATCGGGCTGCGCGAACGGGTCGAGGCGGTGGACGGCGAACTCGCCGCGGGCCCGGCGGAGGGCGGCGGCTGGCGGGTGACCGGCGTATTCCCGGTCCTGCCCGGCCTGGCAGGATAAAAGCCATGAAGAGAGATATCCAGGTACTCATCGCCGACGATCAGGAGATGGTCCGCACCGGCTTCGCCCTGATCCTGGGCGCGCAGGACGGCATCGAGGTGGTCGGCGAGGCCAGCGACGGCGCGGAGTGCGTGGAGCTCGCCCGGCAGCTGCGCCCGGACGTGTGCCTGGTCGACGTACGGATGCCCGGGCTGGACGGGATCGAGGTGACCCGGCAGCTGGCCGGGCCGGGGGTGGCCGATCCGCTGCGGGTGGTGATCGTCACCACCTTCGACCAGGACGACTACCTGTACGGGGCGCTGCGCGGCGGAGCCTGCGGCTTCCTGCTCAAGGACGCCGGTCCCGCGCTGCTGGTGGAGGCCGTACGGGCGGCCGCGCGCGGGAACGCGCTCATCTCGCCGGCCGTCACGGTGCGCCTGCTGGAGCGGCTCGGCGGCCACCCGGCCCCGGATGCGCCGCCCGCGGCGGGCGGGGCGGGCACGGCGGGTACGCCGGGGCGGCAACCGCTGTCGGAGCGCGAGCTGGACGTCGTACGGCTGGTGGCGCGCGGGCTGACGAACCAGGAGATCGCCGACGGGCTCTTCATCTCGCTGTCCACGGTCAAGACCCACCTGGTCTCGGTACAGGCCAAGCTGACGCTGCGCAACCGGGTGGAGATCGCCGCCTGGGCCTGGGAGACGGGCGCGGCGGGCGCGCCCGGCCCGGTCGGCTGACCCGGGCCCCGCGGCGGGCATCGGCGGCAGGGCGAGTACCAGTACCCGCACGGCCGATGGGGCGGTTGGTCCCGGGTGATGGCGGGTCCTGACGGTTCGTTACGGGTCGTGACGACGTCAATTCGGCAGGTAGTAATTAGATGAATCCTCGACTGAATTCCCGTCAATAAACCTGAAGCGATTATTTCGATTCGATAACTACGCCACGATAAAGGCCTGGACCATTACCTCAAGTGATGCTCAACTGCCTTGATTTCATTGGTAATTGAGTGTTCGTCAAATCAGACCGACAGGTAACGGAATGATTTCTTGACGCACGCTCCCCTTTGTCCGAATTCTCCGCCGCATCCGTCTGGCAGGCTTCCGCGCACCCAGTCACTCCGACCACGATTTGAGGTGCGCATGACAGGACGTCGCAGACGGCGGGAACACCGGCGCAAACCGCGCCGGTTCATACTTCTCACCGCCGCCACGGCCACGGCGGCGGTGATCGCCGCCGGCATCGCCTACTCCGGAATCGGCGACGGCGCCCAGGCGGCGGCGCCCGCACAGGCATCGGGAGCGGCCGCCGACGCCGCCCCGGCCGCCGCGCCCGCCCGGGACGAGGAGCCGGACGCCCTCACGGGCACGCCCGCCAACGACGACGGCCGGGGCATGGTCTACAACGGGCTCCAGGCCGCTCCGCAGGGCGACCGGTGCATCGGCGTCTACCGCACCGCGGCCGGCCTGTGCACCCACGGACCCGACGCCCCGCCCAAGGGCGTCGACATCAAGAAGGACGTCGCGCCGGCCGTCGCCACCACGGCCGAGGCGGCCGATCCGGCCCGCCCCGCGGCCGAGGACCCGGCCGCCACCCAGGACGGCGGGCGTCCTCAGGACGCGCCCGCCGCCGCCGACGCCGGAGCCGCCAAGACCGCGGCCGCCGCCGCACCCGCGCCCGGCCCCGCCACCGCCGCGGCCGGCGACAAGGCCGTCGCCGCGGGCCCCGCGGGCCAGACCGTCCAGTGCGACGGCGACGGCAGCACCGGCAACCGCGTCCAGGTCGTGTACGTCCACGGCCCCGGCCGGGACCGCTTCTCCGAGTACGTCGCCTCGTTCCGCAAGTGGGCGGCCGACGCCGACCTCATCTACTCGACGAGCGCCCAGGAGACGGGCGGAGTACGCCACATCCGCTACGTGACGGCCGCCGACTGCACCCCGACCGTGCTCAACATCGAGCTCCCGGACTCGGCCCTGTCCGAGTTCAGCGCGACCAACGCCGCGCTCGCCGGGAAGGGCCTGGACCGCCGGGACCGCAAGTACATGATCTTCGCGGACACCAAGGTGTACTGCGGCATCGGCACCTTCAACGGCGACGAGCGTCCGGGCCAGGCCAACCAGAGCAACTTCGGGCCCTCCTACGGCCGTACGGACTCCGGCTGCTGGGGCGGCCACACCGCCGCGCACGAACTGGGCCACAACCTGGGCGCGGTCAACAACAGCGCCCCGAACACCAGCCGCGGCGCCCACTGCACCGACGAGTTCGACGTCATGTGCTACTCGGACACCCCGTACTACCCGCAGATGCGCAACATCTGCACCAACCAGGCGGCCGAGAACATCCTGGACTGCAACCACGACGACTACTTCCACACCAGCCCGAAGCCCGGCAGCTACCTGGCCACGCACTGGAACATCGCCGACAACCAGTTCCTGATGCAGAACAAGGGCGGCGGCGGAGGCGGCACCGACCCGAACCCCAAGCCGACCCCGACGCCGACCAAGAAGCCCACGCCGACCCCGACCACGAAGCCCACCGGCGGACCGGCCGTGACGGCCGGCCAGATCCGCTCCGACTCCGTCGTGGTGAGCTGGCCCAAGGTCGAGGGCGCCGCCTGGTACCAGGTGCTGCTGAACGGCAAGCACCTGACCTGGGTCCAGTCCCAGGTGCTGCGGATCTACAACCTCCAGCCCGGCACCTCCTACTCCGTCGCCGTCTCCGTGCGCGACGGCGCCGGCCGCGACAGCGGCGCCGGCCGGGCCGCGTCCTTCCGTACGACGGGCACGGAGGGCGGCACGACCACCCCCGGCAGCCGCTACGTGCTCGGCAACGGAAGCACCGGCATGGCGGCCGAGCTGTGGGGCGGCCGCAGCGCCGACGGCACCGTGCTCGTCGGGTCCCGTGCCAACGGCTACGCGCAGCAGCAGTGGTACTTCGACGACGCGGGAGACGGCCGGGTCCGCATCCGCTCGGCGGCCTCGGGCAAGTGCCTGCAGCCGGGCGGCGCGCCCGCCGCGGGCATGTGGGTGGCCCAGCGGCCGTGCGGCTCGGACGATGCGCAGTCCTGGCGGCTGACGTCCCGCGGCGGTGCGGTGACCGTCACCGACCCGGGCGGCGGCTTCGCCCTGACGGTGAGCAACCGCCCCTACTACGGGACCTGGCTGCTGGAGCTCCAGCGCGCCGACGGTGGCGCGGCCCAGCTGTGGACCGTGCAGAAGGCCGGGTAACGGCTGACGCCCGACCCGCCCGACCCCGGCTGGACGGCCGCCTCCCCCGGCCGTCCAGCCGGCCCCTCCCCTCACCCCACCCGGAGCACAGCGACGATGCGCAGACGAACCGCTTTCCCGGCCGCCCTGACCTCCCTGGGCGCACTCGGCCTGATCCTGCTGTCCCCCGCCGCGGCGCACGCGCACGGCGACACCGTGAAGGTGGTGGTCACCGGTCAGCGTGCCGGCCACGTCACCGCCGACATCACCTGGGAGAACGACGGGGACGCCGTCGACACCGCGGTCGCCGCCACCGTGAACGCGGTCAGCGGCGACGGCTCCCGCACGCTCGGGCCCTGGCGACTGGTCCGCGATCCGGCCGCGCCGCCCGCCGGGTGGAGCACGGCCGAGACGCTGCCGCCCGGGTCCTGGAAGGTGAGCGTGGACGTCGGTTTCCCGGCCCTGGGCCACGGCGAGCGCGAAGTGGGCGTGCCCGTGGTGGATCCGGCGCCGTCCACCGGCGGCCCGACGGCTTCTCCGGCTCCGGCGTCTCCCCCGGCCTCGGCCCCTGCGCCCACGCCCACGCCGACACCGACACCGACACCGAGCCCTGCGGCCGAGCCCGCCGCCGCCGACCGTAGCGCTGCCTGGTGGACCGCGGCCGGGGTCTGCGTGACCGCCTTCGCCGGCGCGGCCGTCGGCGTACTGCTGCGCCGTCGCAGGGCGCGCAGGCGCCCGTAGGACCCCGGGGGTAGTCCGATCGGTGGAGGCGGGCGGGACTTCCGTACCTCCGGCCGAGGTCTTCGGGCCGGGCCGGAGGGCAGTCTGGAAGGGTCCCGTGACCTGCCGACGAAAGCCCCGAATGACCCCCGCGACTCCCGTCAGGACCTCCCCGACCCCCGGGCACCGCATCGGTGCCGTGATGTTCCTCAGCCGGTGGCTCCAACTGCCGCTGTACCTGGGCCTGATCGTGGCCCAGGCCGTCTACGTCTGGATCTTCCTGAAGGAGCTCGCCCACCTCGTGGGCGACATCCGCTCCCTGGATGAGACCGGCACGATGCTGATCGTCCTCGGCCTGGTCGACGTGGTGATGGTCGCCAACCTGCTGCTGATGGTGATCGTCGGCGGGTACGAGACCTTCGTGGCGCGGGTCGACCTCAAGGACCATCCGGACGAGCCGGAGTGGCTCAGCCACGTCAACGCGAACGTGCTGAAGGTCAAGCTGGCCACGGCCATCATCGGGATCTCCTCGATCCACCTGCTGAAGTCCTTCATCGAGATCACCAGGCCGGACTGGCACTGGGAGCAGACGATGTGGCAGGTGATCGTGCATCTGGCCTTCATCGTCTCGGCCATCGCACTCGCCCTGATCGACCGCCTGCTCCCCAAGGCCGAGGAGCACTAGGGGGTGTCTGGCGGATCAGGGTCGGGTAGCCCGGGTCGTCTGGTGCCGTGGATTGCAAGGCGGAGGAGGGAGCCACTGCGGAGCATTGGCG
>NZ_JBFBBA010000079.1:0-14136 GCF_040682455.1 Streptomyces sp. NPDC051183 | reverse complement strand
ATCAACACACCCGGACAACACCGCCACCCCGCCCGCCGTCACGGCCTGCGCAGCGCATTCAACCGATACCGCTACGTGCGGAGGATGGGTCTAGCGGGACGCGGAACACCTCCGCGAGGTACTCCGCCACGGCCTGCGGCGTCGGCGGGGAGGACCGGGCGCCCAAGTAGCCGTCCGGGCGCACCGCGAACAGCGTCGGGCCCTGCGGACGGTAGGCTCCCGCGAACTCCCCGCGGGCGTCCCGGTACACGGGCAGCGGCCCCGCCCCGTCGGAGCCGTCGGGTGCGCCGTCGGCGAGCAGCACGCAGGCCTCCACCCGGCCGCCCGACAGGGCCCGGGCCGTGGCGGCGAGTTCGCCGAACCCCCCGTCCCCGGACGGGTCCGCGTAGAGCAGCAGCACATGGCCGGTGCGGTCCCGCAGCAGGTCGTAGAGGCGCAGCGGGTAAGCGGTGACGGCGCCGCTCAGGCCGCCGCAGTCCGGTGCCCGGTCACCCGCCTGCGGGCCCTGGGGCGCCGCGTCCGCGACGGCGCCGACGACGGGGCTCCCGCGGTAGCCGACGAGCAGTTGCGCCTCCCGCAGCATCATCGTCGCCGGGTCCGCCGGATCGGCCTGTACGCCGCCCTGCGTCGCGTGCCGGACCGTGCGGCCGACGACCTCCTCGCCGACGGGCCGGCGTTCCGCGTCGTAGCTCGCCGTCAGCCCCGGGTGGGCGGCGCCCTCGACGGCGAGCGCCAGCTTCCAGGCCAGGTTGTACGCGTCCTGGATCCCGGTGTTCATGCCCTGCGCGCCCGTCGGCGGATGGATGTGGGCCGCGTCCCCCGCGACGAGGACCCGCCCCTCCCCGTACCGGTCCACGATCCGGTGACTGATGCGGAACACCGAGGACCAGCGCAGCGTGGAGGCGACCGTCGGCTGCGGCGACAGGCGGTCGAGGACCTTCTGGACGTCGGCCAGCGCGGGACCGCGGCTCGTGCCCAGCCCGTGGGCGACGCCGTCGTCGGCCCCGCCCTCGCGGCCGCGGGCGGACACCTCGGGCGAGACCAGCATCGACAGCCGGTACCGGCCCGGTCCGGGCAGCGGGATGCACACCAGCACGTCGTCCAAGGCGCCGTCCTCGCCGCGGTGCATGGACCGTACGCCGTAGCCGTGCGGCAGGTCCCAGTCGACCTGCACGTCGGCGAGCATGTACTCCTCGGGGAAGGCGCCGCCCTCGAAGGCGAGCCCGAGCCCCTTGCGGACCGCGCTGTGCGCCCCGTCGCAGCCCACCAGGAAGCCGGACCGGACCTCCTCCCGGGTCCCGGAAGCCGTCGTCAGCAAGCTGGTGACCCCGGTGGCGTCCTGGGTGAAGGACACCAGCTCGGTGCCGCGCTCGATCTGCGTGCCGTACCGGGCCAGGTGCTCCTCCAGGATCCGCTCGGTCTCGTACTGCGGGAGCGCGGCGAAGGCGTACGGGGCCTCGGGCGGGAGCCGCATCTCGATGCGCGGCTGCTCCACGCCGTTGACGTACAGCAACTGCCCGAGCAGCGGCACGGCTGCTTCCAGGGCGGAGCGGACGAGGCCCATCCGGTCCCAGATCTCCAGGGTGCGGGGCTGGATGCCGACGGCCTTCGCGTACGGCAGCCGTGCCGGGAGCCGGTCGATCAGGCGGCAGTTCACGCCGCGCCGGCGCAGCTCCAACGCGGCGGTGAGGCCGACCGGGCCGGCGCCCACGACCAGTACGTCCCGAGTATCGGTGTGCACCATGTGGCGTCGCCTCCGCATCCATCGTCGCGTGGCGTACCGCCTACGGCGACCCGGCCGCTTCGAGCTGGGCCGCGGCCAGCGCGAAGCCGTCCGCGGCGACGGCGCAGCGGTCGGCGAACCCGCGGACCTCGGTACGGAAGGCCTCGCCCTTCGGCCCCGGCCAGCACAGGTGGACCACGGCCGCGCGCAGCCGGACGGCGTGCGAGCGCAGCCCGGCCGCGTGCGAGCGCAGTGCCGAGGCGGGCGTCTGGGCGGGGGTGCGTACCGGTGCGGCGGCGGACGGAACGCGGGCCACGGCGGCGGTTGCCGTGACCCGGGCGGCGGCGGTCGCGGCAGCAGCGGCCCGAGTGGCGGCGGCCCGGGCGGCCGTGATGCGCCGGGCGGTCCCCGGCGGGAGGGGGTCGCCGCGGCCGGGGCCGCGGTCGAAGAAGGCCCGGCAGGCGGCACCGAAGCCGAGGAGCGGTTCGGCGGTCACGGCCCGGCCGGTGGCCACCTGCCAGCCGGCGTGGTCGTTGAAGGGGTTGTCGTCGGTCAGCGCGTGCCAGGCGAGCAGATCGGCGAAGGCCGGGGAGAGCAGCGTGAAGGCGTACTCGGGACCCCGGTCGCGCATGATCGCGCGGAACGCGCGGACGGCCTCGCCCTGCCGGTCCTCTTCGACGGCCTTGAGCACGGCGGCCGCGTCCGGGTCCGCCGCCAGCTCGGGCCGGCCGGCGCTCGCGGCCCGGATCCGGGCCTTGAGCCCGCACACCGCGATGCTGACGGCGAGGCTCTCCCGCCCGGCGAGGATCCCGGCGAGCCGGCCCGCCGCGGCCACTCCCCGGCCGCGCGGGGCCCAGCCCAGGCCCGCCGGGTCGGTGAGCGTGCGCAGCAGGGTGCGCCAGGCCGGTCGGCGTCGCCTGACCCTGGCGAGCGCGGTGGCCGGCAGACGGGCGCCGAGGGCCAGTTCGGAGGCGTGCCGGGCGGCCTCGCCGACGGCGTCGGCGGTCTCCGCGAGCTCGCGGCACACGGCGCCCAGCAGGTCGACGTCCGGGTCGGTGGACTCGGAGGTGACGGCGTCGGACATGGGTTCCTCGCGTTGCAGTGGGGGTGTCGGAGTGTCGGGTCAGCGGTGGAGGAGCGTGAGCCGGATGCCTTGCGGGTCCAGCGTCGTGGGCAGCGGCCCCGTCGGGTTCAGCACCGGCCGGGTGGACTCGACGCGGTGGCCGCGCAGCACCTCGGCGCAGAGCGCGGCGGTGAGCAGCAGTCCGAGCCGGCTGCCGGGGCAGCGGCCCGCGCCGTGACCGAAGGGGGCCATCCGGATGTCGCGGTCGGCGCCGGGGGTCTTCCAGCGGCCCGGTACGAAGACGTGCGCGGCCGGTACGTGTTCGGGATCGCGCTGGTGGAAGGCGGCGGGCACCAGGACCGTGGTGCCGGCCGGGTGGCGGTCGCCCCGCCACTCGGTCTCGGTACGGGTGACCCGGACCAGGTCGGGCACCACGGGGAACAGCCGCAGCGACTCCCGGACGCATGCCCGCAGGCGGGGCAGTTCGGTGTGGGCACCGGCGGCGGCTTCGGCGGCGGCCGCGTCCTGTTCGGCGGGGTGGGCCCCGAGCAGCAGCAGGGTGCGCAGGAGGGTCGCGGGGACGGCGTCCATGGCCGCCAGCCAGTGCTGCGCCGGCCCGACGGGATCGCCGTGGCGGGCGGCCCGGCCGGCGAGGGTGTGCGGCGCGGCCTGGGCGGCGTACTGCCGGATCCGCGCCACGGCCTTGTCTCGGACGGTACGGGATCCGCGGGCGCGGCCGCTGCGCAGTTGGCCGAGCAGGGCGGCGAGTTCCTCGTCTCCCGCGGCGGCGTCGCCGAGCACGATCCGCCGCGCGATGCGGGCCACTGCGTGGCGGGCGCGGGCCAGTTCGAGGCCCGCGGCGGCCGTCAGGAGCGGGGCCTCGGCCGCGACGGCGGCCAGGAACGGGCCGCAGGAGGGGTGTACGGGGGCGCCGGCGGCCAGTACCTCGTCGTGGAGCCGGCGGCGCGCCGCGCCGGGGCCGCCGGGCGGCTCGGTGTGGAAGCGGCGCAGGTCCTGCGGGTCCAGCAGGACGAGCACGGTCCCGGCGAGGCCGCGTACGAGGACGGGAGCGCCCCCGTGCCGTACGCGCAGGGCGCGCAGCGCGGCGGCGGACCAGCGCGGCCGGGAGGGTGCGGCGTACGGGTGCTGCGTACGGGCCCGGCCGCCGCTCACGAAGCCGCGTACGAGTACGGGCAGGGTGTGGGTGGCGGCGAAGCGCACGGCATCGGCCCGCCCGCCGCCGCCCCGTGCGGCGGGACTTCGCAGGGTGTCGAGAGCGGCCTCGTGGACCGTGCGCATCCGGTACCTCCGCGCAGCCGTGGACGACGGTCGGTGACATCGGGATCACCGTACGTCGCTCCCGAAGGGCGCGCGCTCCGAGCACTCAGAGAGCCGCGTCGCGGAAGGTTTTGCGCAAGGGGCCCGGGGGGCGGGTGGGGAGCAGGAGGGCCCAGCGGTGCAGGCGGGGGGCGATCCACAGGGTCGCGGCGTCGCCGTGGGACCAGGCGCCGTGCGGGGCCGGGTGCCAGAAGAGGCCCCGGGCGGGGGTGAGCTCGCCGGTGCGGATGCGCAGGGAGTCGGCGGTCCAGGCACGGCTGACGGGATGGTCCGCCGGGGAGAGCAGGTGGCTCGGGAAGCGGGCGAGGTCGGCGAGCGGCGCGTGCAGGGTGCCGTCGGCGGCGAAGCCGGTCCGGGTCATGCCGAGCGGGGTCCAGATCCGCTCGGCGGCGTACGCGGCGAGCGGTCTGCCGCTGAGGTGCTCCACGAGGCGGGTGAGCGTGCCGGGCGGCGCCGCCGCGTCCCGGGTGAGCAGGTGGTGGGCGGTGGTTCCGGCGGGGGCCTCTGCGGCGAGGGCGCCGCCGTAGGCCGACAGCGGGGTGTGCAGGCCGAGCTCCCCCGCTTCGACCAGGGTCCCGACGGCGGGCCACAGGGCCAGTACGGCCGCGAGCCCGCCCACCTCGTACGTGCCGCCGGGCGCGCCGCAGGCGCCGGAACCGGCCGAGCTCTCGTGCACCCCGTCGGGGCCGCCGATCGCCCAGGCGGCACCGGGATCGGCGGACCGTACGAGTGCGTGGATGCGGGCGGCGCGGTCGGTGCGGGCGGCGCGGTCGGCTGTCCTGTCGTCGCTCTGGAGCGTCATGTTCAGCCACGCTACGGCTGCCCGTACGGCGGGTTCCGCGCGTCGCGCGGTGCGGTCGTACCGCGCCACCCGATTGCCGGTACGACAATCCGAAGGGGCGGGGCGCCCATGGCACCCCGCCCCCGTCGGCTCACCCGGCGTTGTCGCCCGGCATTGCCGCCCGGCTAGCCCTTGTCGGGGCGGTCCGTCACGCGCAGCGTGTTCAGCAGGGGCTTGCCGAAGCCGCTGTGGGTGACGAAGCGGATGTTGAGCACCCCGTCGGTGACCGTCACCGTGTACGTGCGGTTGACGGCCTTGTAGGTGCCCGCCTCCAGGGAGATGTCCAGGGAGGGCAGGACCTGCGTGCCCTCCGCCAGGACGTCGAAGACGCGCTTGTTCGGCTTGGTGGAGGAGAGCTCCGCGAAGCCCAGCTCCACCGTGTAGGTCCCGTTCGGGACGTTGTCGAAGCGGTACTCGTACATGCCCTCACGGGCGTTGCGGAACAGCCGCTGGTCGTCGGTGCCGGCGATGGTGCGGCCGGTGGACTGGACCGAGCTGCTGCCCTGGTAGCCGTACGAGCCCGCCGTGTACTTGCGGTCCGGGGACCAGCTGTCCCCGAGCGCGTCGGTGCCCGCGTAGTCGGAGCCGGCGTCCAGGGCGACCTGGTAGCGCGGGACCACGACCTTGACCGGGACGCTGAGCACCGGGGTGCGGCCGCTGGCGGACGCGATCTTCAGGTCGGCCGTCAGGACCGTGCCCGGGGTCAGGCCCGCCGTGTCCAACGTGAGGGTGAGCGCGGACTTGCCGCCCGTCGGGAGGTTCCCGCTGCCGGGCGTGGCCGTGAGCCAGGCCGCGTCCTCGGTCACCGTGAAGTCGGTGCCCAGGCCGGGGTTGGTGAGCTCCAGAGTCCGGGTCCGCTTCTGGTCCGGCGGGAGGACGGCCTCCACGGCCGGCTTGGAGGCGGTGACCTTGCCGGTGCGCAGGGACTGCGTGACCGGCGTGACGTCGGCCGGCTTGATGTCGACGGTCGCCGTGGCGGACTCGTACGAGGGGGCCGACAGGGCCACCGTCTTCGAGCCCGAGGGGCTCTGGACGACGTAGCCGCCGTCCGCGGCCGTGGTCGCCGCCACCGCCGTGTCCCCGGTCCCGACGGTCACCGTGGCGCCCGCGACGCCCTTGCCGTCGTTCGCGTCGAGCACCCGGCCCGCGACGACACCGCTCTTGGTGGTGCGGAAGGCGATGGACAGGCCGTCCGTGATGACCGCGGTGTTGAAGGAGTACTTGAACGCGTCGGTTCCGGTCGCGTTCTCCACGCCCACGGTGGCCGTGGAGCCGCCCTTGATGCCGGTGCCGCCCGTCCCCTTGTAGGAGTACGTCACGGTGCCGTCCTCGCCGATCGACGCCGAGAAGGAGAACTTGTCGGTCTGCGCGGACCAGTGGGCGACCGCGCGCCATTCGATCACGTAGCTGCGGTGCGGCGCCGTGCCGGTCACCGATGTGAAGACGCCCGAGCCGCTGCCGGCGGCGCCGACGACGAGGTCGTCCCAGAACGGGTACAGGGCCGCGTTCGGTGTGGCGGTGCTCGGGATGTCCCCGTTGATGTCACCGGTGTTGTTGCCGCCGAAGCTGACCGTGCCGTTCGTCCCGATCCACGCCTGGCCGTACGTCTTCCCGTACAGCGGCAGCGGGAAGGGCAGGTCGACGCGCTCGGTGGTGTTGTCGCCGGTCAGCGCGAGCTGCCGGTCCCCCGCCGGGTACGGGCGGTCGCCCGCGGCGGCGCAGGCGTAGCCGTAGCCGTCGGTGCGCTCGGGGAGGTTGACCGCGACGGTGGTGTCCCCGGCGACGGTGGCCTTGGCCGTGCCGCCGGTGACGCAGCGCGAGGAGTGGGTGGCGTTCACGTCGTACGTGCCGTACGGCAGGGTGACCTCGAAGCGGCCCTGTGCGTCGGCCGTCGCGGTCACCGGGGTGTCCGCGACGGTGACGGTGGCGCCCGCGGCGGGTCCGGCGGCCGAGGAGACCGTGCCGGTGAGCTTGCCGGAGGCGGCCTGGGCGAGGGTGAAGTCGCCCGTGGCGGTGGCGTTCTCGGTGACCGTGGCGGTCCCGGTCTGCTGCCCGTAGCCGAACTTCGACGCGGTCAGGGCGTACTCGCCGACCGACAGGGAGCGGAAGCTGTAGGTGCCGTCGGCCGCGGTGGTCGTCGTACGGTCGATCGGGCCGTCGGCGACGACCTTGACTCCGGCGACGGGGTCGCCCGAGCCGGAGCGGACGGTGCCGCCGAGGGCGCCGATCGCACCGCGCGGGGCGCCGGTCACGGCGGCGAGCGCGTCGAGCTTGCCCTCGCCGAAGACGTTGTTGTCGGCGAGCGTGCCACCGCACTGGCTGCTGTCGGTGTCCTGCGCGGTGCCGTCCAGCAGCGCCTCGGTCTGCGCGATGTCGCCCTCCAGGGCGGGCGCGGCGGACCAGAGCAGGGCCACGGTCGCGGCGGTGTGCGGCGAGGCCATGGAGGTGCCGGAGAAGGAGGCGTACGCGCCGCCGGGGACGGAGGAGCGTACGTTCACGCCGGGGGCGGAGATGTTCGGCTTGACGAGGCCGCCGGGGCCGGCGCCGCGCGAGGAGAACGACGCGATGGCGCCGTTGATGTCGAAGGCGCCGGAGCTGTAGGAGCTCGCGTAGTCACCGGGCGAGCCGCTGGTCGCGCAGCCCGGGCCGGAGTTGCCGTTCGAGAAGGCCGGGAAGATGCCGGCCGCGCGCCAGGCGTCGACGATCTGCTGGTACCAGTCGTCGTGCGCCGCGCTGCCCCACGAGTTGTTCACGATGTGCGGGGCGAGGTCGGGGCGCGGGTTCTGGCCGTTCAGGTCGGTCGGGGCGACGATCCACTGGCCGGAGGCGAGGAGGGACGCCTCGGAGCAGGAGCCGGTCTCGCAGCCCTTGGCCGCGATCCACTTGGCGCCCGGCGCGACGCCCGTCTTGTTGGCGCCGCCGTCGTCGCCGACCATCGTGCCCATCGTGTGGGTTCCGTGGTCGTTGTTGTCGCAGGGCGCGGCGGTGGAGCAGATGCCGCCCGGGTCGAACCAGTTGTAGTTGTGGTCGTACGACCCGTCCGCATTCTTGCCGCGGTACTGGTTGTTGACGGCGGGGTGCGTGTGGTCCACGCCGCTGTCGATGTTGGCGACGACGATGCCCTCGCCGCGCACGCCCAGCTGGTCCCACACCTGCGGGGCCTTGATCCGGTCGATGTTCCACTCGACGGCGTCGGCGGCGGCCTTCTCGCGCCGGCCCTCGGCGGGCTTGGGGAGGGTGACCTTGTCGTCGGCGTCGATCCGGGAGACCTCGGGGCGCCGGGCGAGGGATCCGGCGAGCTTCTCGCTGCCGGTGACGCGCACCGCGTTGACGATCCAGTACGAGGTGTAGTCGGCCTTCGCGCCGTCCAGGGCCTTGATCACCTCGGCCTGGCTCCGCGCGGCGTGGTCCTTCTTGAGCCGGAGCACGGTCTCTGCCTTCGCCGCGCGGGTCTGCTGCCTGCTCGCGGAGGTGAGGTCGGCGGCGCTGTCGAGGTAGACCCAGAAGACGGCCTTGGCGGAGTCGTCGAGCTGGGCGCGGAGCTTGGGTTCGATCTTGCGCTCGGCCGCGCTGGGCGAGGGGCCGGGTTCCGGTGCCGCCGCGGCCACGCCCGCGCCGACGGGCAGGAGCAGGACCGAGGTGAGAGCGGCGAGCGCCGTTCGTAAGGATCGTCGTCGGTTGCGTTGTGCCACGTGTTGTCTCCTCGTACGCCGTGTGCAGGTTGTGCGGGAAGGGAGTGCGTGACGTGCGCGGGTCATGGTGAAGGAGTAGTCATGGCCATTACAAGAGGGCCTCATGAGCCACGGCGTCCGGGTGCCTCTTCCCGGAGGCCCTTCCCGGTGGCCCTTCCCCGCGGCCTGTCCCGGTGGCCTGTCCCGGTGGCTCTTCTCGCCCACGCGAGCCAGCCTGAAGGCATGACCGCGTCCCCCGGCGAACCCGTGTCCACCCCCGCAGTGCGACTCGACACCGCGCAGGGCCGGTGGATCGTCCTGACCACCGTGCTCGGGTCGAGCATGGCGCTGCTGGACTCGACCGTGGTCAACGTGGCCCTTCCCCGCATCGGGCGGGACCTCGGCGCCGATCTGGCCGTCCTGCAGTGGACGGTCAACGCGTACCTGCTGACCCTGGCCGGGCTGATCCTGGTGGGCGGGGCGCTGGGCGACCGGTTCGGGCGGCGCCGGATCTTCGTGCTGGGCGTGGTGTGGTTCGCGGTGGGCTCGCTGCTGTGCGGCATCGCGCCGAACGCCGGTGTGCTGGTGGCCGCCCGGGCCCTGCAGGGCATCGGCGGCGCGCTGCTGACGCCCGGCTCCCTGGCACTGATCCAGGGCTCGATCCACCCCGACGACCGCGCCCGGGCCGTCGGCCTGTGGTCCGGGCTCGGCGGGGTCGGCGCGGCCGTGGGGCCGTTCCTGGGCGGCTGGCTGGTGGACGGGCCCGGCTGGCGCTGGGTGTTCCTGCTGAACGTACCGGTGGCCGCGCTGTGTGTGCCGGTCGCACTGCGGCACGTACCGGAGTCGCGGGATCCGCAGGCGCACGGGCGGTTCGACGTGGCCGGGGCCGTGCTGGGCGCGGCGGCGCTGGCACTGCTGACCTATGCGCTGATCGAGGCCCGGTCCGGTACCGCCCTGGTGACGGGGGCGGCCGTGGGCGGCGTGCTGCTGGGGGCCGCGTTCGTGTACGTGGAGCGGCACCGGGCCGATCCGATGATGCCCCCGGACGTCTTCGCCTCCCGGCAGTTCACCGCCGTCAATCTGGTCACCCTGTGCGTGTACGCGGCCTTCGGCGGCTTCTTCTTCCTCGTGGTGCTCCAGCTCCAGGTCGTCGCCGGGTATTCGGCTCTGGGCGCCGGGGCCGCGCTGCTGCCGACCACCGCGCTGATGCTGCTGCTGTCCGCCCGGTCGGGGGAGCTCGGCGAGCACATCGGGCCGCGCGTCCCGCTCACGGTCGGGCCGCTGCTGTGCGCGGCCGGGATGCTGCTGATGCTGCGCGTGGGGCCGGGCGCCCCGTACGTGCGGGACGTGCTGCCCGCGCTGGTCGTGATGGGGATGGGCATGGTGGCCCTGGTGGCTCCGCTGACGGCGACCGTGCTGTCCTCGGTGGACGCCGGGCGGGCCGGCCTGGCCAGCGGCATCAACAACGCCGCCGCCCGGGCCGCCGGACTGCTGGCGGTGGCCGCCCTGCCGCTGCTGTCCGGGATGGGCCCGGACGCGTACCTCTCGGCCGACCGGTTCGACGCCGCCTTCGGGCGGGCCATGCTGTGGTGCGCGGGGGCGCTGGTGGTCGGCGCCGCGCTGGCCTGGGCGACCGTACGCTCCCCCGCGCCCGGGGGCTGCCACCCGGAGTGCCGTACCCACTGCGCGATGGCCGCTCCACCCCTCGAACCCCCGCGGGAGGCGGAGCGGTGACGTCGGTCCGGCGCCCTACCAGGGTGCGGGCGCCGGCGGGGCGACGACCGGCGGGCGGTCGTCGAAGGTGCGGCAGCGTCTTGACTGAAAATTCAGTCAATGCCACAGTGCGGCTACCCTCTCATCCACCCTCCTTCGGAGGTTCACATGAACCCAAGCCGCAGAACCCTGTTGCGCTCGGCGGGCGCCGGGGCCGCGGGCCTCGCCCTCGGAGCCCTCACCACGCAGTCGGCACAGGCCGGGCAGGCGGCCGTCGCACCGGCGGCGGCGCGCCGGATGACCGTGCCCCTCGACGACGTACCGCACGTCCGCACCTGGATGGCCTGGCCGTCCAGTCGTTCGATCTGGGGTTCCGCCCTCGCGGGAGTGCAGCAGGACATCGCCCTGATCGCCAGGACGGTCGCCCGCTACGAACCGGTACTGATGTGCGCGGCCGACGAGAACGCGGCCGCCGCCGCCCGGGCCCGCTGCGGCTCCGCGGTCACCGTCATCTCCACCATCCCGGTGGACGACCTCTGGATGCGGGACACGGGCGCCGTCTTCCGGCGCGACGGCGCGGGCGCCGTCGACACGATCGGCCTGAACTTCAACGGCTGGGGCAACAAGCAGACCCACCGCAAGGACGCCAAGGTGGCCGGACTGCTCGCCGCGCACGAGTCGCTGCCCTTCACCGCGACCACCTTCGTCGGCGAGGGCGGCTCGGTGGAGACCGACGGCGACGGCACGCTGATGGCCACCGAGAGCAGCCTGGTCAACAAGAACCGCAACCCGGGCCTCACCCGCGCCCAGGTGGAGACCAAGGTGCTCGCCGCCTACGGCGCGGACAAGATGATCTGGGCCCCCGGGATCAAGGGCCAGGACATCACGGACGACCACATCGACGTCACCTCCCGGTTCATCCGCCCCGGCGTGGTGATGGTCCAGGTGCCGCCCGCCGACCGCACCGACATCTGGGCCAAGGACGCCCGCCAGCAACTCGCGATCCTGTCCGCCGCCACCGACGCCAAGGGCCGCCGGCTCCAGGTCATCAAGGTGAACGGCCCCGACACGCTGCGCTCCGACAACCCCGACTTCGTCGACTCCTACCTGAACTTCCACCTGGTCAACGGGGCGGTCATCACCTCCCAGTTCGGCGACCGGGCCAAGGACGCGGGGGCCAAGCAGGCACTCGCGGCAGCGTTCCCCGGCCGCACCGTGGTCCAGCTCGACGTGGACCGCCTGATGGGCGGCGGCGGGGGCATCCACTGTTCGACCATGCAGCAGCCGACCGCGCAGTGATCACCCGGTGATGTAGCGCCATGTGCTGGAGCGCGACGGCCGATCTGACGGCGGGTACGGTCATCACCGCCGTCGGGGTCGTCTGCGTCATGCGCGTGCAGCGGGTCCGCGACCTGCCCGTCGCCGCGCTTCCCCTGCTGCTCGGCGCGCACCAACTGGTCGAGGCCGCAGTCTGGCGCTCCGGCGGCGGCTGCGGCCCCGCCACCACGGCATGGGCCGTGATCGCACTGCCGCTGCTGCCGGTATGGGTACCGCTCGGCGTGCTGCTCGCCGCCGCGCCGCCCATGTCCGGCCCGCGCGAGCGGCGCCGCCTGCGGGCCCCCGCCGCCGCCGGCGTCGCGACCGGCGCGTACCTCTCGTACTGCCTGGCGACCCGGCCGGTGACCGCCGAGATCCGCGGCCACCTTGTTGGCTACGGTGTGAATATTCCGTGGACGCCGCTGGTTCTTGCGGGCTACTTGTTCGCCACTCTCGGCGCGCTGCTGATCTCCGGCGACCGGCACCTCAGGGTGCTCGGTGCGGTGTTGACCGTCGGGGCCCTGGCCTGCTCAGCGTTGTGGAGGCTGGAATTCGCCTCCACCTGGTGCGCCTTCGCGGCCGTCGCTTCGATGCTGGTCCTGGGCTGGGTACGGCGCCGGAAACCGGCCTCCTCTGTTACGTGATCGGCCAAAAGTTACCTAGACGTATGTAGTGACTTCACACGCACCCGGCAGTAGAACTCGTTCCCATTCCGCCGAGAGTGAGGAACGTCACATGAGTGGCAAGTCCCTGCACAGAAACGGCTCCAAGGGCATTTCGCGTCGCGGATTCATTGCTAGAACAAGTTCCATTGTTGGAGCCATGGCCCTCTCGGGTCAGGTCGCTCCGACGCAGGCTCGGGCAGCCGTCGCCGCCGGTCCCATCCAGAACGGCGCCCGCGTGCCGGTCCTGGTGATCGGCACGGGGTACGGAGGTTCCGTCGCCGCGCTGCGCCTCGCGCAGGCGGGCGTCAATGTGCACATGATCGAGATGGGCATGGCCTGGGACACCCCGGGCACCGACGGCAAGATCTTCGCCAACACCACGGCGCCGGACTACCGGTCGTACTGGCTGCGCACCCGCACGAAGGCCCCGCTCAGCAACTTCCTCGGATTCCCCATCGACAAGGACGTCCCCAAGTACACGGGCATCCTGGACGCCGAGGAAATGGGCGGGATCATCGTCTATCAGGGCCGCGGCGTCGGCGGCGGCTCGCTCGTCAACGGCGGTATGGCCGTCACCCCCAAGCGGCAGAACTTCGGCGCCATCCTGCCGACGGTGGACGCCGACGAGATGTACAACACCTACTACCCACGGGCCAACGCCGGGCTCGGCGTGGGCCTCATCGACCCGAACTGGTTCGAGACCGTCGACTGCTACCAGTTCGCCCGCGTCGGCCGCAAGCACGCCCAGCGCTCCAACTTCCCCTTCGTCTTCGTCCCCGACGTCTACGACTGGGACTACATGAAGGCGGAGGTGGCCGGCACGGTCCCCAAGTCCGCGGTGGCCGGCGAGATCCTCTACGGCAACAACGCGGGCAAGAAGTCGCTCCAGCAGACCTACATCGCGGCCGCCAAGGCCACGGGCAAGGTCACCATCTCGCCCCTGCACCGGGTCACCTCGGTCTCCCCCGCCTCCGGCGGCGGCTACACGGTCGCCATCGAGCAGTTGAACACCGACGGCAGCGTCGCGGCCGCCAAGAGCGTCACCTCCGACCGGGTGTTCTTCGCGGCCGGCAGCGTCGGCACCAGCAAGCTGCTGGTCAGGCTGAAGGCGACGGGCGTACTGCCCAACCTGAACGAGGAGATCGGCAAGGGCTGGGGCGACAACGGCAACGTCATGTGCGGCCGCGCCAACCACATGTGGGACCCCACCGGCAAGGTCCAGGCCTCCATCCCCTGCGGCGGCATCGACAACTGGGACGCGGGCGGCGCCTTCGCCGAGGTCGCGCCGCTGCCGACCGGCATCGAGACGTACGCCTCCTTCTACCTGTCCATCACCAAGAACCCGAACCGGGCCCGGTTCTCCTGGAACGCCGCCGCGAACAAGGTCGACCTGGACTGGCAGACGGCGTGGAAGCAGCCGTCCATCGACATGGCCAAGACCATCTTCGACAAGATCAACTCGAAGGAGGGGACGATCTACCGCACCGACCTCTTCGGCACCAACAAGATCTGGGGCGACCACCTCACCTACCACCCGCTCGGCGGCGCGGTCCTGGGCAAGGCCACCGACAACTACGGCCGCCTGCACGGCTACACCGGCCTGTACGTGATCGACGGAGCGCTGATCCCCGGAAACACCAGCGTCAATCCGTTCGTGACGATCACCGCGCTCGCCGAGCGCAACATCGAGAAGATCATCGCCACTGACCTCTAGGGGGTGTCTGGCGGATCAGGGTCGGGTAGCCCGGGTCGTCTGGTGCCGTGGATTGCAAGGCGGAGGAGGGAGCCACTGCGGAGCATTGGCG
>NZ_JBFBBA010000078.1:0-16707 GCF_040682455.1 Streptomyces sp. NPDC051183 | reverse complement strand
CGCGCCCAGGATCTCCGGCGGCTCCCTATGCCCCGGCACCGTGAACGCGGACGCCGGTGACGCGTCCGTCCTGTTCCACTGAGCCCCCACCGCGTCGCGCCATCTGTCCGCTCGCGCGCGGGAGTCCTTCGGCTCGATCGCCTCTCCCCCGCAGGATGCTTCTGAGGGCTCCACATAACAAAGATTATGAGGATCGCTGGGCGGCGTTTTCCAGGGGACTCCAGCGGGCGTGATGGTTGGACAACGGCTACGCTGCCCAGTCATGGGCGATCTGGAGATCATCACACGGACCGGCGCAGAGGTCGCCGTCCCGGCCGGGCCCCGAGCGGAGGAGTCCTTCCTCGCCGCGCGGGCCCGGCTCGGGATGGTCCGGCCGCGCGACCCCCGCGACCGGCGCCTTGGTGCACCGAGATACCGGATGGAGCTGCTGGCGGAGCTGTGCGACGAGGAGACGACCGTCGCCGTCATGCACTGGCTCACCAACACGCGCATCGGCTCTGACCAGTCCGCCCGCGACTACGCGGACGACCTGCGGCACTGGGCGGCCGTCGTGCGGGAGGAACTGGGCCTGACTCCCATGTCGTTCAGGGACATCACCCCCGAGCTGGTGCGGGTGTGGCGGCTCGCCGAGGAAGCCCGCGTGCGCGCGGACGGCACCCGGAGGATCTCGGACCGTACGATCCTGCGGCGCCTTTCGGCGGTGTCCTCGCTCTACGACTACACCCGGTGGCGGACCGGAGAGCGGTCCCTGATCTCCCCGGTGACGAAGTTCGACCGCCCGCAGATCGACCCCTCCGACGAGTCGACGGCCACCCCGATCCTGGAGAAGGACGAGCTTCAGGAGCTGATCGGCGCGGCGGCGACCGCCCGCGAAGCGTTCGTCCCCACCGTGATCTACACGTTCGCCGGACGGGTCACCGAGTGCTGCTCCACCCGCCTGGAGAACGCTGAACACCGCGCCGGGCGGCGGCACTTGGACGTCCTACGTAAGCGTGCGAAGGGGCGTCTCTGGGGCGTGCCGGACAGTCTGGAGCAGCTGGCCGACGTCGTGCTCGACGGCCGGTCCGCCGGCGGCCTGCTCGTCGACGACCACGGCCGGGAGATGGACCGGCACGCGGTCAACGACCTCCTCGCCCGGCTCGGGCGCAGGGCCGGGGTCTCCCCTGACCGGGACGTCACTGCGCACATGCTCCGAGCCTCGTGCCTGACTCACAAGCATGACGAGGGCACGGCGCTGGAGGAGATCCAGGAGTTCGCCGATCATCTCCACATCGAGACCACCCGCCGATACATCCGGCGCCGGATGGGCCAGGCCGCCCGGCTCTCCCACGCAGAACAGGCCATGGCAGCAGTCCTCCCCGCCGTCGAGCGGTGGCTCCCAGCCGTCGTGTGAAGGTGAGCGGGAGCGCGCAGACGGCGCGCGTGCTCCTCACCGCGCACATGCCCAGGCCGGCCTGGGCGGAGCAGGCGGGGACAGAGCCGGTGCGCGGATGGGGCGGGCCTACAGCGGCACAGACCCGTACGATCGGGGCTCGCGGCGGAGGCCTTCGCCGCGCCTCAGTGCTCAGCCGGGCCCCGACTGGCATCGTGGGCGCCGGAGCCCGCCCGCGGCCGTTCGCATGTTGCCTCGGGCAGGCCGCCGTAGTCTTCGGACCGATCGCCACGGGAGACGCGAGACCGGGCCAACGCGCACCGTAGTCGTGGAAGACTGGATGCACTTCAGGCTCCGACCAAGGACGCGACATGACTACCGACGGACCCTCGGTGCACGACCTGCTGGACGGCACCAGCGAGGAGAAGAACCTCGCCGAAGACCTGGCCGGAGTCGTGGACTTCCTGAGCCGCTTCCTGGGCGCAGCCGAAAACGGTAACTGGCACTACGCGAACCAGACGGCCGAACAGCTGCGGGACAGCGTTGAGAAGTTCCAGCGCCGCTTGACCGACACCGTCCCCGACGGTCGTGGAGACGTCCAGCGCGACGAGGACGGCCGGCCCGTACGCCGCTTCGCCCCGCCCAACGCAGACGGCAAGCGCGTCCACCAGGCCACCACCGCGTACGTGCAGTCGTACGCCGCCGGACGGGCCCTATTCCCGATCGACGGCCTGGAGGATGACCAGCTCAAGGCCCGGGTCCTCGCAGACCTGGAGCGGACGGCTGCCCTGCGCGCCGCGATGGACGCCGGTGACGCTGACGCGCTCTCCCGGCTCACCGGCCGTCAGGTCACCATCGTGCAGGGCCCCGATGGCGGTCGCTAACCGCTCTGCCCGCCTCCGGCGGCTGGCCAGCGCGCTAACGGGCCAGTTCGGCCTTCCCTGGGGACCTGCCGCGATTGAGCCCCGCTACGACGATGGCCGCCGCGAGTGGAGCTTCGAGTGGCCGGATGGCCCCACCGTGGCGCAGGTGCGGCGCGCCGCCACCACAGCCGAGCCGGAAGCAGCCGAGGGACTGCTGTACCGGCGGACGCTGTCCGCAGAGACCTACGCGCTCGGGGTGCTGCGCATCACCATTGCGGCCGACGCGGCCAACAGGGACTTGGCGAGCCCTTGGGCTCCGCCCACGGCGGTCGAGGAGCTCTTCGAGAAGACGAAGAACCCCAAGGCCCGCGGTCGCGAGGCGACGATCGTGGCCAACATCGTCGCGATGTCCAAAGCCTCCGGCAGCCCGGGATGGGGCGGTGAAGCCCAGGTGATCTGCGACCACGTGGCGAAGAAGGGGATCGCCGCGTTCCTCGTCGACGTCGAGCTGACGCCCGTCGAGGCCCTGACGGAGCGCTACGCCCGTGGCGATGCCGAGCGGGCATGGCGCCGCCGCATGGCCCCTTTGACCCCGCTGGAGGCGTTCAGCGCGGTGCAGGCGGACGAGCAACCATCCGCGGCCGCTGTCGAGGCCGCGCTGGCCCTCTTGCCAGAGCTGCATGCGGCGCTTGACACCGCGGCGGACAGGCTTCGTGCCCGCGCTGCCTCCTCCGAGGCACCACCGGTGCCTTGAGACGACGGCAGCAACGAAGTCGTGCCACTGGACGGGCTGCACGTCATGCTGAACAAGGTCGGATCACGGGCCGAGGTCGCTCCCGCCCAGCTGGACGCGCTCGCCGCGTCCGCGCGGCACGGTCTCGGCCAGGCGTTCACGATGCGCGCGCACCCGATGGCGGGCTCGCGTGGGGCGGTCCGGTTCACGCTGACCCCCTGGACGGAGCTCGTGGCCCTGCACGGCGCACTCTTCGAGGCCGGCCGGGTCGCCGGGATTCCAGGAGGAAAGCCGACCGCTCACTTCCGCCCACACCTGGGCGTCGCCTTCAACAATCGTGACCGGGCTGCGGCCGAGTGCATTGAGACCGTCGCGGAGCTGCGGGGGCGCCCCGCGGTCGAGGTGGTCGTCGACCGGGTGTCCCTGGTGGAGCTGAGGCGTGAAGAGCGCGCTTACGTGTGGGACGTCCTCCACGAAGTTCCCCTTGGCCGGTAGTAACGGCCTCGGCGGAGCAGTGGTGCGGGCCACCGGTTGTCTCAGGCTCGGATGGTGCGCCCCATGCATACGAGCCAGGGTGAGTCCGGGGTCGGCTGTACTGCGCCGATCTCCCGGTACCCCCAGCCCTCGTACAGGCGCATGACCTTCCCGTCGCCGGCGGTGGGGTTGACCATCAGGGTCGTGTTGGCCGGCGGCTACACCAAGAGCGACCGCGCGGCCGAGCTCCTGGGGTGGACCCCCCAGCTGTCGCTGGAGGAGGGGATCCGGTCCGCCCTGGACTGGATCCCTGTCCGCGACGAGCGACTGAAGGACTGACAGCCCACGCTCCCGCCTTCACCCCTCCCGTGTGCCGGGTCCAGGGTGAAGGTGCGATTCGAGGGCCAGCAGATGCCGCATCGCGGGGCCCAACCACTCCGCGCTCCAACGGTGCTCCGCCGGTGCGTCCCTGTAGGCGCGGTGGGGGATGTCGAGACGCTGGAGAAGTCGGCGGCCAGCCGTCCAGTCGGCCTCCAGGGTGCCGATGCCTCCGAGGGCGATACGGCGGGCGCTGCGCAGCTGTCCGGCGTGACGGCGCAGGTTCGTGCGCACGTCGTACTCGTCCAGCCGGGCGGCGTCCCCTGCGAGGTCGACGAGCTGCGGGTGGGGCGGCCGGTCGCTGAGGAGCGAGGGATCCCAGACGCTGGCGGCCGCGAAGACGCCGGGGTGCCGCGCGATCAGGTTGAGGGCGGCGAATCCGCCCGCCCGCGCCGCCCAGGCCGAGGAGACATGAGCACGACCGCCGGGTACGAGCAGCAATCCCCACTACCAGGTCCACTGCGGTGACCCGCCATTGCCGCAGGGAGTCCGCATCCCGCGCATCCGGCCCCAGATCGGCTTGGAGGGGACCAGCCACCTTGTCCTCCCCGGGCTACGCAACGGCGTGCAGCAGTTCGGGCACGCCTTGCGCCGTCCGATAGGGCGTGAACGCCGGGGCCAGATCACGGACAAGCTGAACGCAGCGCGGCGCTCCGATCCGTTCTGCCAGGTGGAGAGCTTCGAGGGCATCGGCCGCTGCTGCTTCGGGTTCGCGTCGGCTGAGGTGACCCTGCGCGCGGTATGCGAGGAAGATGCCGCGGGTCTTGTCGCGGCTGGCCGGAAGGAGGGCTTGGCCTTCGGCGATGAGGTGATGTGCCTGCGTGGTGTCGCCGAGGTCGAGGAGGCAGCGGCCCGAGTCGACGGCCAGGTCGGCGGGCGACATCCACGAGCACCAGGCGGGAGTGTCCCCGGCCTCTCCGGCGCTCAGGAGGCGTTCGGCCTGGTGCAAGGCATCCAGGGTCGCACGGCGTTCGCCGAGCGCTGCTTGGGCGCGTGCCAGGCGCAGGTGGAGCAGCGAGCTGGCCGCGGGGTGGGTAGTGCTGCTGAGGGCCTTGGTGAGGATGCCAGCGGCGGTGGCGGGGTCGTCCCGCCAGGAGGCCTGGTAGGCGAGGTCGCTCAGGAGGGCGGCGCCCATGTCGTGGTCGCCGCTGGCGTGAGCGCTGTGGAGGCCGGCGATCCAGAAGCGGCCAGCTGCACCGTGCAGGCCGTGGTCGAAGCGGTGCCAGGCCACGGTCTGGGCGAGGCTCGCCGCGAGGGCGTGGAGCCGCAGGCCCAGGGCCGGGGGGTAGCGGCCTTCGGCGATCAGGTCGGTCACGGTCACGAGGTGGGCGTCGATCAGCGGAGCGGTGTGCTGCCGTTCCTGGGTGGCCAGAGCTGTCAGACGCGCGCTGGTTTCCTCAAGCACGACGACGAGTTCCTCGCCGATGGCTTTGCCTTGGACGCGTTCGGTGACGTCCGCCCAGGCGTCGGTGGTGGCCCAGGCGCCGGCCAAGGTGATCAGGGCCGTGCCGGAGATCGCGGACAGGACAGTACGGCGGGATCGATCCATCGATGCTCTCAATGCTTCTCGCAGGGCCGGCACGGTGCTGGCGGGCCCAAGGGGGACCACGCCGACGTCGGGCAGCCAGCTCGGCCACGACTGCACGTCGACGTTCTCGAGCGGAACTCCGAACACCTCGGCGATGTACTCCTGGGACTCGCGATCGGGTGTGACCCCGTCGACTTCCCATTTGTAGATGCGCTGTTTGGTCGTGCCGGACCGCAGGCCGCGGCGTTCAGCCGCCGCACGGATCTCCCGGGCGAGGTCGACGCCGGTCATGCCCCGCGCGGTGCGCAGCAGTGCCAGGGGGTGGGTGTTCTTGGCCACTCCGTCATCCAATCAGCAGGACCCGCGTCGAGCGTAGCCGTCAGCCGCCCGGGATTACCGACGGGATTACCAACAACTCCTGTTGGAAGGGGTGCAGTTGATCGACACTCGATCACTCCAGCGACCTCGAGGTCGGATAGGCGACGACGCGTTCGCCGCTGCCCGCGACGCCGACCTGACCGACGAGGAGATCGTCGAGACGATCGCCAACACGGTCCGCAACATCTTCACCAACTACGTCAACGAATCGCTCGACGTGGACGTCGAGTGGCCGCTCGTCACTCCGTTCAGTGCTGCCACCACCGCCATTTGATCCGAACCAGCGGGGCCCGCTTCTTCCGAAGCGGGCCCCGCACCGATCTCCGTACAAACGTGTTGGACGCCGGTCGGTGCTGTCGGGCACGGTCGGTGGCGGTCATGCGGCCTGGAGGGCGGCCGCTCCGAAGGACACGTTGAAACGGTCGCACCAGATCGTGATGCTGGTGTAGTCGGCGAGGTTCACGTCGGCCGGGACCTCGTAGTTCTGGTCGCCCCTGTTGCCCTTGAGCTTGCCCAGGCTGACGTACTTGCCGTCGTCGAAGACGTCCCAGCCCTCCTTGCCCTCCTTCACGGGGGCATCGGTGAGCCATACGCGCAGGTCCGGGCCGTTGCTGGTGTCGAGGTTCTCGAAGCGGAGCGTGCGGGAGCCGTCGGGGAGACGGATCAGCTTCACCGTGCCCGTAGTGCTGTGCTCGTGGCTGATCAGGGCGCCCTGGGCAAGGGTCTGCGGCCCGGAGGGTGAAGGCGGGGCGGTCGTGCCGGCTGCGGTCGACGAGGAGGCGGGCCCCGGGGCTGCGGAGGCGGTCGGCAGGGCCTCGTTCACCGTCTCGTTCTGCCAGAGCTTCCACGGCTGAAACGCGTACAGCCCGGCACCCAGCACCAGCGTCGCCACGATCAGCACACCGACAAGCAGCCGACCACGTCGACGCGTCCCTGTCCTCGCCACTTCCCTGCCTTTCCCTCGTAGGTTCTTCCCACCGTGATTCAACGCGGCGAGGGACCCCGGCGCCAGACCGCCCTGATGACGAAAGGCTTACGTTCGCAACGCTGCCCTCGCGCGGCGAACGACCGCCGGCGGCCGACCGATCCGGGCTACCGCCCGGTACATGACCGGGCTCACATACCGCCCTTCCGGGCTGCCCTACCGTCAGCCGTGGAAGGCACGCACCAGCCGACGAGAGGATGTGCGCCATGGCCGACGCAGTGCAGGTATCCCCCAGGACCGCCGTCATCCCGGTGCACGCCGTCTGGGGCGCCGCGGCCGGTCTGGTCGGCGGGATCGGGTTCGGCATCTGGATGTCGGTGTCGAGGCCGATGATGGACACCGCGATGATCACCATGGTCGCCGGGCTCCTCGGCTCGACGAACGCCTTCGCCGGCTGGCTGATCCACCTGTCGATCGCACTCTTCGCCGGCATCACCTTCGGCGCCCTGCTCGGACAGTGGGCCCGGAAGCCGACTCCGGCCGTCGTCCTCGGCCTGGCCTACGGCGCCGCCTGGTGGGCCGTGGGCGCCCTGTGGATCATGCCCGCCAACATGGGCATGCCCGTCTTCGACTGGAACGACGTCAGCAGTTCCAGCCTCGGCGGCCACCTGGTCTTCGGGCTGCTCGCTGGACTGACATTTGCCACGATCGCCTGGATGACGGCCGAGCGGACGGGCCCGGCCCGAGGATGACAGCGCCGCCCCCGCCCCCCGCGCCCGGCACGCCGCCGCCGTCCGGTGGACCGTATCCCGGCACCCCTGACGGCTACTGTCTGGCAGACGGCGGTGAGGCGCTGGCTCGCCCGGCGTGGGGGCGGCGCCCCCGCCCTGGGCGCCGGGCCGACGCGAGGAGATACGCCACATGACCCACGACCGGTGACGACGCCAACAGCACGTGGTGCATCTCCGAGGTCGACATCTTCCGCGACCTCAGCGAGCAGGAGATGGATGCCATCGCCGCCGCCGCTCCCATGAAGACCTACAGCGCGGGCGAGCTCCTTTACGCGCCCGCTCAGCCGTCCGAGGTGCTGTTCATCCTCAAGAAGGGCCGCGTCCGCATTTTCCGGGTCTCCGCCGAAGGCCGCGCCCTGACCACGGCGATCATCACTCCCGGCACGGTCTTCGGCGAGATGGTGCTGCTCGGGCAACGCATGTACGACAACTTCGCCGAGGCCCTCGACGACGTCACCGTCTGCGTGATGAGCCGCGCCGACGTCCACCGCTTCCTGCTCTCCGACGCGCGGATCGCCGCCCGCATCACCGAAATCCTCGGCCGCCACCTCACCGACCTCGAACAGCGCCTCTCCGACAGCGTCTTCAAAACCGTCCCGCGGCGGATCGCCACAACCCTGATGACACTCGCCACCGAGACCCGGCCCCACGTGCTCGGTGGCCGCGGCCCGCAGATCGCGCTCACCCACCAGCAGATCGCCGCCCTCGCCGGCACCTCCCGGGAGACCACCACCAAGGTCCTGCACGACCTGGCCGACCAGGAGCTGATCCGCCTCGCCCGAGGCCACATCACCGTCCTCGACACCGAGCGGCTCAAGGACCAGGCCGGCTGACATCACCGCACCTCAGGGGTCAGCCCTCCCCCAGCAGGCCGCCGAAGTTCTGCGCCCCGAGATGCTCGGCCCGCGCATGACCGACCACCTCACCCAGCACGTCCGGGTGCCCCTCGGCCCACCGGCGAGCGGAAGCCTCATCGGTGAAGAAGTTCAGCACGTCGCAGCAGACCGCCGCGGCAGACCCCGTACAGCTGCGGCGGCCCACGAAGACCAGCGCGCTGTCCGGCTCCCACACCATCCGACCGCCCGTCGCGGTGACGGTGACCGGCTCCGTGGACACTGGGTCGCGCGAGGAGATCACCGCATCTGCGTCCAGCATCGCCGGGATACCCAGCGCGTCGATCGCGCACATGGACCACACCTCGGCGCCGCCGGCGATGCTCACCCGGTGACCGGTGGGCACTGCGGAGAACGGATAGGCCGCCTGGATACGGCCCTCCCCGTGCAGCGTCAGGAAGTCCTCGGCGGCCAGCCCGGCCAGCGCCTCGCCGGCAGTTCGGCCGAACCGGGACGCGACCGGCTCCAGCACCGCCGCCCCTGGCGCCCTGCCGGTGGCGGCGAAGTGCCGCAGCACCTGTTGCTGCACGGCTCGCAGCCCGCGTTCAGCCGGAGCGAGCCGCCCGCGTCCGCCCCGCCCAACCGGATCCGGGTAATCCCACCCCCCTGTCGCGGACAGCCCGGCGGCCTCCAGTGCACGGCGCAGGTCCGCCACACTCGGCGCGCCTTGGATCCGACCGTCCGCGCCGCGGTAAAGGCGGCAGGACACACTCGGCACCCTCCCCGGCTCGCCGAACGAGTCAACTCCGTCGAGCAGGACCGTGGGCGACCCGGTCATCCCCCACCGCTCCGCCTGCCCCGGGTCGCCGACCTCGACCAGGTCCAGCGGCACCGCCCGGCCGGCGAGCGCCGCGCCGATCCGCTCCCGTACCACCGAGGCGTTCGGGCACTCCGGGACCGCCAGCACCGTGATACGCATGAAGCCGTCCTTCCGGCTCGGATCTCCTACCGCCGACCGTAGACCTTCCAGCGCACTGGAAGGTCAAGCGCTAGGGCAAGGCATGTCACGCGACACTCGCAGGCGCGTCCGCCGCCGCACGGCGGCGCTGCTCCCCGATCCGGCCTTCTTCCTGGGCGGCGGCATCGCGCCGTCGGCTTCCGCCGCCACCGCGGCCCCCTGCCCTGTGAGGAAAGGACGGGGGCTACCACTGCGACCTCGACAACATCAGCAAGCCTGGTGTCGGCCCACCTCGACCCGACGCTCAAGCTGACGTGCTCCACTCCGCCGAAGCAGCTCGTCCATGGACCACGTCGTCCGGATCCACACCGAGATGATCACCGGCCTACGGCGCGTCGGACCCACACGCGCCGAGTAAGAGGTCCGGTCTCTCGACTACGCTGACAGCAGCGTTGGGCCCGCGTCCGGATCCGGGATGAAGGCCCCTGACCTCTTCGAGGCGCCTGGAGGAAGCCGTGACCGCCGAACTCCCCGACTGGATGATCCCGCCCAGGATCAGCGGCTGGGAAGCCGATGACCTCGACCGCCTCGACCAGGCACCGCGGCACACCGAACTCATCGACGGAGCCCTGATCTTCATGATGTCGCCGCAGCGGTCCTGGCACGCCCGGCTGGTGGAGAACCTGACCTTCGCCCTGCGCCAGGCCGCCCCCGACGGGTTCGACGCCGAGCGTGAGATGACCGTCCGTCTCGACAAGAAGAGCCGCCCCGAGCCCGACATCCTGCTCACTACCGCTTCCTATGACCCCGACCGGACCTGGTACGCGCCCGAGGACGTCGCCCTGGTCATCGAGGTCGTCTCGGAGGAGTCGGCGGACCGTGACCGGTCCCTGAAGCCCTTCAAGTACGCACAGGCCAGGATCCCCCACTTCTGGCGCGTCGAGGACGAGACCGGCGCCCCCACCGTCCACACCTACGAACTCGACGTCATGACCAGCAGCTACGTGGCCACGGGCATCCACCGCAACCGGTTGAAGGTCTCCGTCCCCATCCCCCTCGACATCGACCTCGACAGCCTCGTGCCCTGACTCTCGGCCGGACGCCGGGGCACGGTTGCACGAGCTGCGAGCCGCCTCACGACCCCGCAAGGACGAAGGCGAACCGTTCACGGGGCTCGTAGTGGCCGGTGACGTCGCCGACCAGGTTGTCGGCGGTCGGGTCGAGGCGGGCGGCGGGGGTGAAGTCGACGTGGTCGAGGCGGTTTCCAGACGATGTCCGGGCTGCTCGCAGCCGCGTGTTGTAGCTGGACTGGTCGGGTACGTAGGGGAACATGCCGCGGAAGTCCGCCGCGACACGGCGCAGCCAGCGCCGCTCGGAGGTGTAGCCGAGCAGCGCCGACATTACGGCGAGGGTGAGCAGTTCGGAGTCACTGAGCGTGGGTGCGATGGCGACCGCCCGGCGCCACGGGGCAAGTTCCGGCGAAGCCTGCAACGTGTCGTCGATCCGGACATAGAGTGCCGTTGCGAGGGTGTTCAGGTCGTTCGTCACAGACTGACCGTGGACGCCCTCGCCCCACGTCCGCAGGCGCACCGGATCAGCTGACCGGCTGAGCCGGGGGATGGGCCTCGTGCCAGGCGTCCCAGATGTCGCTGCGGAGTCGGCCTCGCGGTGGCACGTCCATCCCCTGGTCCTTGGCCCACCGCCGCACCTCGGCCACCGGCGGTGTCGGCGCGGATTGTGAGGGCTCCGGTCGGTGGCGCGCGGGGACAACGGGCTGGGCAGGCGGCTGGAGCGGGGTCTCGGGGGTCGTGGCGGTGAATCCGCGGCGTTCGAGGATGCGGCGACGCTTGTGGTGCATGCGTTCCAGCCAGGGCACGTCCGCGTCGAGGTAGTCGTGGGCCTCGACGTGGGACTTCTTCGTCTCGGTGTTGCGCATGATCCGGCCGACCTGCTGAATCACCCGTCCCTTGAAGGAGACCGGGCTGGTGAGGAACAGGGTATCGAGCCTGGGGACGTCGAATCCTTCGCCGGCCAGCTTGTCGATGGCCAGCAGCACCGGCGGGGTGGTCGTTTCATCGGCCAGGCGGGTGCGGACCCGGGCTCGCTCGGCCGGCGGCATACCGCCGTGCAGGAGCAGCGGTTCGATGCCGTGCGCGGCAAGGGACGTGGCGAGTTGGTGGAGGTGTTCGACTCGGTTGCTCAGGGCCAGGCTGCACCGTCCGCGCCGAGAGGCGTCGGCGATGTCGGCGGCGATCTGGGTGTTGCGGTCGCAGTTCGCGGCGAGTTCGCTGTAGATCGCCTGGAAGGAGGCGCCGTCGTTGCCCGGCTCGTCGGTGGTGAACGAGGTGGGGTGGACGATGAGGTGCTTGGCGAAGGCGCTGGCGTCGGCGATCTCGTGTCGGATGGGTCCGCACTGCATGGTGATCAGCGGATCCATCTGGTCCGCCCGGTAGGGGGTGGCCGACAGGCCGATCCATCGAGGGGCGCGGGCTTTGCGGATCGCGGCCTCGGCTCCCTGGGCGCCCACGGCGTGGCACTCGTCGACGACCACCAGGCCGTAGCCGTCCAGCAGGCCGTCGGGGGCGTCGCGGTGGCTGAGTGTCTGCAGCATGATCAGGTCGACCACGTGGCTGCGGCGGTCCTTGCCCGCGCCCAAGGAACCGACGCGTCCCTCGCCGAGATCGAGGAACGTGGCCAGACGGTCCTGCCACTGGGACAGCAGCTCGGAGCGGTTGACGATGATCGCGGTGGGCGTCTTGTGGTGGGCGATCAGCGCGCAGGCCATCACGGTCTTGCCCGAGCCCGGCGGCGCCACGAGCACTCCGCTGGTGTGCCCCTTGACCGCGTCGACCGCGCGGGCTTGCACTTCGGTCAGCTCGCCGGTGAAGAATGCGCTGATCAGCTCGGCGTCCGCAAGTTCGCTGGTGACCGTGAGTGTGCCGCCGGCGGCGGCGATGAGCTGGGCCGCTTCGTCGTGCAGCCCGCGCGGCAGCCTCAGCCAGTCCGGGTCGGTGGCGTCGAAAGAGCAGACCAGGCGCGGGGTGTCCCAGGTGGAGTACCGCTGGCTCTGGCGTCGGTAGAACTCCGGGTTGTGGAACGACGCCGTGTGCTTGAGCGCGGCAAGCAAGGCGGCCGGCAGGCCCTTGGTGGAGATCGCGAGCATCGCCGACAAGCGCGCCTCGACGACCTCGGGGGCCTTGCCCAGCGCGCGCCGCCGGGGCTTGGGCGGCAGGACCGGCGCGGTCGCCGACGGGCCCGCCTTGACCTCGCCGAGCTTGTCGACGAGCGCCTCGACCTGGGCCGGGGAGAGCCGCTCGGCCTGGGACAGGTGCGCGAACTGGTCGGGGTACGGCTCCCAGGTGTGCGGGTCGCAGAACACCGTGGTGCCCTTGAGGCGGGAGGCCCCCTGCAGCGGGAGCGCGATCAGGTTGCCGAACCGAGCGTTGCCCTTGGCGTTCGTCGGCAGCAGGTCTTGGGCGGGGAAGAGCCGGTCGTAGCTGGACAACGTCATCTGCCCGCGGACGTCGATCGCCCGGCGCAGCAGCGCCATCCCCAGCGTGCGGGCGGTGACCGCGGCGACGGGGTCAGTGAAGAAGGTCCACACGTGCGCGCCCGCCCCGGAGCGGGAGACCTCCACCAGGGCGGGGACACCGGCGTCGTGACAGGCGCAGGCGTAGGCGGCCGCATCGCCGCGCCAGTCGCTGCCGTCCTTGCCGTCGAAGTCGACCGCCAGAAGCCGGCAGGTGTCATCAGCCAGCAGCGGGTACAGCCCCAGGTGGGTCTCCCGGGCGCCGGGCTCGGGGCGGGAGAGGTGGTTGTAGACGGCCCGGTCCGTCAGCGGCCAGAACACCCGCTCGGCATCGGCCTTGTTCTTGGCGAACGGGTTGTCCTCGGCGGGGCTCCAGCCCGTCCGGCCCGACTTCGCGCTCACCCACCGGGTGGCGTAGACGTCCTCGCGGCCGGCGAACAGCGCCCGGAACAGGGCGATCTTCGCCTCCGTCCCGGAGGACGCGTCCGCGTACGGCAGCCCGTGGCCGCCTTCCGTGATGACCGGTGGGGGAGGCTCGGGGACCGGAGCCAGCGCCCGTGGCGCGTCGGGGGCGGGAACTCCCAGCCGGGTGCGCAGACGCCGATTCTCGGCTCGCACCTCGGCGAGCTCCGCGCGTAGTTCGGCGTTCTCTTCGAGCGCCACATCGAGGCGGATGCGCAGTTCGGCCAGGTCGTTACAGTCGTACCAGTCCTCCACCCCTCCATGATCCGGATTCGCGTTCTTGGAGAGGCCGTTTTCGCGTAGATTCCCACGGGGTGATCGAGCCGATGGCCTACCTGTCCGGCGCCGGTCCGCCGGCCGCCCAGGCTTGCGCGGCCGCGGGGTACCGGCAGGTGGCGATGCGCGGCCAGCCGGGACGCGGCGGCATCCGCGTCCCGGGTGTGGACTGCCGGTTCCAGGCGTGCGAACCGCGGGGCTTGTCTGTCCCCTTTCAGCCGCGTGGCCGGGGCCATTTCTCCCGCAGCCACGCCAGGTCGGTCTCGGCGCGGACGCGGGGGAACCTCACTGCGCCCGGCCGCCGCCCTCCAGGTCGTCATCGCCCTCAGACACCTCACCCGCCCCCAGAAGGCAGCCGTACGCTGCTGCGGAGCGTGACCGCCGCCCTCGAGAACTGGGCCGTGTCCTGTCAGCTCCTGCGGGTGTTGAAGGGGGGCGGCGCGTGCACGGGTCCTTCAAACCCCCACGGCACTCGTGCAGGCCGACGGCCCCGCGTACCACGGCCGGCCCCCGGGGCCGCAGCACGTCCCGACGCCCGATCCCCTCCGGGCCCGTCCGACGAGGACGCCGACCGTTCAGGCCGGCGCCCTCGCCGTGCTGTTCACCTTCGCTACCAGCCCGTCGACGCCGTCCGAGTCCCCTGCCTGGACTCGGTCCCACAACTCCTCCGCCACCCTCCACGACCACATGTGACACCCGGCCAGACGCACTCCGGCAGACTGGGCCAGGACGGGTGCGGAGCAGGGGCCGCGACCTCAAGCAGGCGGGCCACCCTGCGGAGCCTCACCTGCCACACAGGCATGGGGCCGGGGGCCGCGTGCGGAGGTGCCTCGGCCGTGCCGGCCGCTTGTTTGCCGAGGCGTTCAGGAGTGAGCTTGTGGTCTTCCCGGGCTTGCCGGACGGCTTCGGCTCGGGTGGTGAAGAGGGGCGGGGCGCAGCCCGCGGCGTTCGCCGTCATCGGCCGTCGGGCCTCGGGCGAGTCGGCGGCCACCGCCAGCGTGATCCCTGAGGCCGTGCACAGGCGGTGGATGCGTGCCACCAGACTCACCACGACCGGCGTCACCGTGCCCGGGAGGACCTTGACCACGACGTGGCGGACGGGGTGGCCGCTGATCAGGCCCTCGGCTTGAACGGCTGCCGCCGCCCGTTCGCCGACACTGATCCCGGACGGGCAGCAGATGACCAGCACGTCCTGGTCGAAAATGTGAGCAAGCATCACGTTTCCCTTCCGCGGCATGTCGAGAACGCCGCACCGCCCTTTCTGCCCATGCCCTTCCTGCCGGCCGACTGAACCAGCGGAGGGAAGGATGGCGATATCACGTGTGGATGCGGCTGTTGATGCCGTCGTGACTGTCGGCCTGCTCGTCGTCGAACCAGTAGTCGCCGGCGGCCAGGTAGCGGAAGGAGTGCGCGCTCTTGCCGTGCAGCGTCACCGTCACCGCGCGCAGGCCGTCGCCGCGGGCCTGGAGGGTGTGGGTGCCGGGCTGCCAGTTGTTGAAGTCGCCGACCACGCTGACGGGCCCGGGCGGGGTGTCGGCGGGCAGGACGAAGGTGACCTCGGTGCGTTCCTTGCGGGCTCTGCGTTCCAGCACGGCGGGAGACTCCTGTCGGCGAACCAGCGATGAGTGCGGCCCATCCTGTCTCCCACGGCGCGACTTCCGGTCCGACGCGCCTCGCTTTCGGGGAGGGAAGTCACCCATACGCCCGTCTCTGACTATGGTACGCGCGCACCATGTGCAGTCTTGTGTCATTTTGTGACCGAGTCATTCCTGTACCCGAGGAGTCGTCGATATGGGTGGCATGCAGGACAAGCACCGTCCGCCGGGCAAGAGCCGGGAGGAGCGTGAGCGCCGCCAGCCCAGCCAGGACCCCGTGCACCCCGAGAGCGGCCGCTCCTCCGCGGGAAAGAGCCCTGAAGAGATGCGCCGGCGCCGCGAGAACGGCATGACGGACGACGAGGACGACCTGCGGGACGACGAATTCTGACCGGACAGCCCGCCCGAGGACGCAGGGCCCTGCCGGCCCCGAGGACACACTCCCGGCCGGGCCCTGCCACACCCCGATCCCCGCGCGGCACGACATCGCGTACCCCGCCTCTTTGAGCGGCTGGAAGCAGTTGTTCCCGCCCGCAACCGGGCCACGGCCGTAGAGTCGCCGTCATGAGCGTGCCGACGAAGCGAGCCGCCCTCCTCGTGCGCGGTGACGTGATCGGTTACGAGGGGCAGTGGCGCCGGGTTCGAGTGTGCACGAGGGAATCCACCGCGCTTGGAGGGCCTTCGGTGATCGTGGCATGGGAAGGGCGGCTTCGCGCGGTTCCCGGCCGACGACATGCTGCTTCTCGGTCGCCCCCGGCCCTTCTGAACCCCGCCAGACCAGAGGCACGGGCTTGGGGTGGCCGGCATGTCCGCCCCGTCTGCGGAAGGGCACCGACCGTTGCGCAGGGCATACCCTTCGGCCCGCCGTCACCCCGCCGGCGGCGGCGAGGACGCCGATACGCATACCTCCAGGCTAGCCCCTTGACCTTCCACCGCGCTGGAAGGTCTACCGTTCACAACGGAACCTCCTTAGGAAAGGGGTCCGCCATGAACCGGACGGAGACGAGGACGCACGTTACGGTCCTGACGGTGCCCGACTGCCCGAGCCTGTCGCTGCTGCGCGAGCGGCTCTCCGAGGCACTCGAACGCCGGCACGTGGTGCTGGAGTGGATCGAGGTGCCGGACGCGGAGTCGGCCGCGCGGCAGAAGATGTCGGGCTCCCCGACCCTCCTACTCGATGGCGTCGACCCGTTCGCGCACGACGGCACGGGGCCGAGTCTGTCCTGCCGGCTCTACCGCCACGCGGACGGAACCACCGACGGAGCGCCCACCCTCGCCGAACTGCGCCGTGTCCTGGCCGGGGCCGGCATGCCGTAGCCGCCGGACCAGTGTGATGCCGACAGCGTCCATGACGTTGTGTAGTGGTCGGTCGGCGGGGCGGTCATGTCGGGTTCGTGAGGGTGTCGAGCTGGGCGGCGAGATCAGGGTGGGCGGCCGTCAGGTGGGGACGGGCGGCGGCCAAGGGCGCCAGGAGAGCGGCGGCATCGTCGTGGGCGAGGGCCGCGTGGAGCCGGTCGACGGCGGTGCGGGCGGCGAGAGGGAGGTCGGCGAGGGCTGTGATCTGGCCGGCGAGGCGCCGCAGGTCGGCCGCGTTGCGGCGGGCCAGGCCGGC